>NZ_JBEXFG010000001.1:0-512212 GCF_040606675.1 Streptomyces sp. NPDC005393
GCTCCAGCCCAAAGCCGCTACGCCGACCTCGTACGGCTTCCTCGCGCGGCATCAAGAGCCGAGTGAACAGCGTTAAAGCGAGCCCATGACGCCAGGCGGCGCGCGCCGCGTCGTCCCGGCGCCCGGGACGCCCGCGGCACCCGGGCCGCGCCGCCCGCGCCTGCCCTGCCCTGCCCCGTGCTCCTGCCTCGGCCCGGATACGTGTCGTCCGCGGCCGGGCGGGGCGACGGGGCCGCCGCACGGCGGGGCGTACGTGTGCTGTAGTACTCCACCCGACCAACGTAGGTCGACGGAAGGTGGGAATCCGCCCTTGGACACGCCCTTCGCAGGACCTTGGCAGTGTGTTCGACCGATAGTCAGCCCGGCTGGGTGATCGGGAGCGGCCCCGTAGACTGGTGGACCGGCCCCCAGGGGCCCGTCCCTGACCCCACGTTCTCGCTACGGGAAGTCGCCACCGTGTCGCTCACGATCGGAATCGTCGGTTTGCCGAATGTCGGCAAGTCGACCCTGTTCAACGCCCTGACCAAGAACGACGTGTCGGCGGCCAACTACCCGTTCGCCACCATCGAGCCCAACGTCGGCGTCGTGGGCGTCCCCGACCCCCGCCTCGACAAGCTCGCCGAGCTCTTCGGCTCGGCCCGCAAGCTCCCCGCCACCGTCGACTTCGTCGACATCGCCGGGATCGTCAAGGGCGCGTCGGAGGGCGAGGGCCTGGGCAACAAGTTCCTGGCGAACATCCGTGAGTCCGACGCCATCTGCCAGGTCATCCGCGCCTTCAAGGACGAGAACGTCGTCCATGTCGACGGCAAGGTCTCGCCCAAGGACGACATCGAGACGATCAACACCGAGCTGATCCTCGCCGACCTCCAGACCATCGAGAAGGTGCTGCCCCGCCTGGTCAAGGAGTCCCGGATCCAGAAGGACAAGCAGGCCCAGGTCAAGGCCGTCGAGGAGGCCAAGGCCATCCTCGACGAGGGCCGCACCCTCTTCTCCGCCGGCATCGTCCAGGGCAGCGAGCGCGCCGCCCTCCTCCACGAGCTGCACCTGCTCACCACCAAGCCCTTCCTCTACGTCTTCAACGTCGACGAGGAGGAGCTGACCGACGACTCCTTCAAGGCCGAGCAGCGCGCCCTCATCGCCCCGGCCCAGGCGATCTTCCTCAACGCCAAGCTGGAAGCCGACCTCGCCGAACTCGACGACGAGGAGGCCCTCGAGCTCCTCCAGTCCATCGGCCAGGACGAGCCGGGCCTCGCCACCCTCGCCCACGTCGGCTTCCGCACCCTGGGCCTCCAGACCTACCTCACCGCAGGCCCCAAGGAATCCCGCGCCTGGACCATCAAGAAGGGCGCCACGGCCCCCGAGGCCGCCGGTGTGATCCACACCGACTTCCAGAAGGGCTTCATCAAGGCCGAGGTCATCTCCTTCGAGGACCTGGTCGAAACGGGCTCGGTCGCCGAAGCGCGCGCGGCCGGCAAGGCCCGCATGGAGGGCAAGGACTATGTGATGCGGGACGGGGACGTCGTGGAGTTCCGCTTCAACGTGTAGCGCTTCGCGGGGCCGCGGGGGTCACGCCCTTCGGGGCGTGGCCCCGTTTCTCTTCCCGTGCCGGGGAGTGGTGCCGTCCGTCTCCCTGGGGCATACAGGGAGACGGACGGGCCGGGGGCGGGCCGCCGAAGACGTGTCTGGCTTCAGCCCGCACCTCCTTCGCGAAATGCTTGACCTCAATGCTTGGCCTCATACTTGCGCCAGATCAAGTGCTTTGGGATGGGGGCGTGTGCGGGGTGCGCGGTGCGGGGGTTCGCGGTTCGGTTGGGTGCGGCGCCGTTTCGCGCCTTCGGCGCCTGGGAGCATCGGGCGGGGAGGGGGCGGGGCCGGGGCCGCGTCGCCGTCCACCGGGCCGGTGGGGCGGACGGCCGGTTGCGGGCTCGGTGGTGCCGCGCCCCAGGCCGATGCCGTCCGCCGGGCCGGTGCCTCCTGGAGAACGGTTGATGTGGCACTTGCGCCAGATCAAGCGTTTTTTGGAGGGGTACCCCAGGTGCGGCCGGAAGCGAGACTCGCCTGGCCGGCTCCGACCGTCGCCGGGGCACCGGCTGGCCGGGTGATGAGACAGACGGCGAAGCCGAATGGCCATCGGGCGGTCTGCTGAGGTGCCGAACGAGGCGTCTGAGGAGTCCTCCGAGTGCTGCGGGACGGCCTGAGAACCGCGTTTTCGCAGGTGGTGGCTCGGTGCTCAACGTTCCGCTTCAAGTACCGCTTCGCAGGTCAGCGGGGGTCATGCCCTCCGGGGCGTGGCCCCCGCACCCGTTTCTCTTGTCGCTTCGTGCAGGCGACGCACAGCCCGGCATGGGGCAGGGCCATCACGCGGTCCCGCCCGATGGGGGCGCCGCATGCGGTGCAGACGCCGAAGGTCTGGTCCCGGATGCGGGCAAGAGCGGCGAGGGTTCGTTCCAAGAGGGCTTCGGCGTTTTCGATGCGGGTGTGCAGCTCCTGGACGGTGACGGCTTTCGCGCCGGTGTCCGCGGCGTCCAGGTCGCAGTCGGCGCGCAGCGCGGACTCCGTCTCCCGTGCGCCGGCGATCTCCGCGCGGAGCCGGTCTCTCTGATCCGACAGCGTGGCCGTCGCCTCTTCGAGGTCTTCCGCCCCCAGGGGCCCGCTCCTTCGTGGGCCGTTCATCGTGCCTTCCTACGGCCGGGGGCTACGAGGTGAGGGGGCCGTCGGCGTTGACGGTGACGCGATCGCCGCGGGCGCAGTGCAGCAGGGTGGACGGGAATCCGGGCCGATGCGTCTCCCAGAGAAAGTCGGAGAGCGGTGAGCGCATGACGGTGTAGTCGTCGTAGTGCACGGGCAGCACGCGGTGCGGCCGTACCGTCTCCACGAGGGCGGCTCCCTGGATGGCGTCCATCGTCACGATCACTCCGCCGGGGAATCGGGTGCCGCCGAGGTGGATCACCGCGAGATGCAGGTCCGGGCAGCGGCGGGCGATCTCGTGGATGCCCGGGAACATGACGGTGTCACCGGTGATGTAGAGGCGCAGCCGGACGGGGCCCCCGGGGTCACCGAACTCCAGCAGGCTGCCCATGACCGGCGGCAGCAGGACGTGCACGCCGGGCGGGCCGTGCCGTCCGGGCAGTGCGGTGACCCGCGCCTGGGTTTCCTCGCGGATCAGGACGTGGTCGTGCCAGGTGGGCAGGCCGGTCGCACGGCTGAAGCCATGCAGCGCCTGGAGGCGCCGGGAGGCGTGCGGGGTGGTGAGGATGGGTAGCGCACGGTCCAGTTTCCGTCGGACGGTACGGTCCCAGTGGTCCCCGTGCAGATGGGACAGGATCACGGCGTCGAGGTCCGCCGGAAGGTCCTCGATGCGCAGTGCCGGCTCGGTCAGCCGCCGGGACACCAGTCCTTTGCCCAGGTAGGCGTATTGCCCTCGGTGCAGGAAATTGGGGTCGGTCAACAGGGTCAGGGCCCCGTAGCGGATGAGCAGGGTGGCGTTGCCGATGAAGAGGATCTCGGCGGCCCCCGGGGGCGGCGCTGATCTCATGGGCGGACCTCCGTCTTCGGTTCCGGCCGGGCCGCGACGAGTACCCCTCGGAGGGCGGCACCCCCGCGGGCCGATCGACGAAGGCGCTGCGGCGGCGATCAGCGGCGGATTCGGCCTGGTGGCCGGGGGGCCGATGGGGGCAGATAGTGGAAGTGGAGCATTCCTGAAAGATCGGAGGACTCCATGATTGCTCTCGGGATCATTCTCCTCATCATCGGGTTTCTGACCGGCATCCATATCCTCTGGACCATTGGGATCATCCTCCTTGTCATCGGAGCGGTCCTGTGGGTCCTGGGCGCCGTCGGGCGCCCGGTCGGCGGGCGTCGGCACTACTGGTAGCGGAGCCGCTGCCAGGTCTGATTTCCGAAGGCCGCTGGGCCTGATCACAGAGAAAGGCTCCTGTACCCGGGGGGATCACCCGCTGGGTACAGGAGCTGCCTGTGAGCTGCCCGGCCTGGCCCTGTGCTGCCGGGGACGTCATGGGCCCGGTCAGGCGGGGGCCGCTCGCCGCGTCCGGGAAGGGCTGCGATACCGGCCGGTCAGTACGGACGCGCGGAACGAAGGAGCGGGAACCATCAACCGGGTAACGGGAGTTATTGATGAAGGTTGTCCAAGCCGCCCTCCGCAACGGTGACCGACCGGGCCGCGAGCCGGTCTTCGAGACCGTCCAGGACGACCTGGAGGCGCGAACGACGTACAAGTCGTGACGCGTCAAGGGGCCGGACCCGAGAGTCCGGCCCCTTCAGCCGTCGTCAGGGCTTCTTCGGTTTGCCGTCCCCGTAGAGCCAGACCTCGAAGAGATGCCCGAGGTCCTTGCCCGATTTCCGCTCGCACAGGGCGATGAACCGGCGGGTGTCGGCGTTGGCGTGGCGGTGATCCTTCAGCCAGGTGCGGAGGATGGTGAAGAAGGTCTTGTCGCCGACCGTCCGGCGGAGTTTGTGGAGGACCATGGCGCCGCGGCCGTAGACGGGTGGGTCCGAGACGCGGCGGGCGGTGGGCGGGGCGGCGGGCGGGAAGTCCCAGATGCCGTCGGACTCGTCGTCCGTGCCGTCGTAGAAGTCGTCGAAGATCTCCTGGGCGGTGCGGCCGTCGTGGTCCTCCTCCCAGAGCCATTCGGCGTAGGTGGCGAACCCCTCGTTGAGCCACATGTCCTTCCAGGCGCGGGGGGTGACCGAGTCGCCGAACCACTGGTGGGCGAGTTCATGGACGATGAGGGCCTCGTCCGGGGCCCCGTCGAAGTACGGCTTGGTCTGGGTCTCCAGGGCGTAGCCGAGGTCGGGCAGATGGTCGACGATCAGGCCGGTGGAGGAGAAGGGGTATGGGCCGAAGGTGCGGGTTTCCCAGTCGATGACGTCGGTGACCTGGTCGGGGAGGTGACCGGGGCCGTCGGTCTCGGTGGGGTCGACGGCGACGTACTGGGGGATGCCGTCGCCGGTGGTCGTGGTCTGGACGTCGAAGCGGCCGATGGCGACGGTGGCGAGGTAGCCGGCCATGGGCTCGCCGGTGTGCCACTGGAAGGTGGTGCGGCCACCGTTGGTCTCCTGGCGCTTCAGCTCTCCGTTGGAGACGGCGGTCAAGCCCTTCGGGACGGTGACGGCGATGTCGTACGTGGCCTTGTCGGACGGGTGGTTGTTGCCGGGGAACCAGGTCATGGAGCCGGTCGGCTCGCCGAGGCCCACGGCGCCGTCGTCCGTCTCGATCCAGCCCTCCTTCGAGCCGTCCGGGTCGGTGAGGGTCTTCGGGGCGCCGTCGTAGACGACGGTGGCGGTGAAGGTACGGCCCCTGGGGAGGGCGGCGGCGGGGGTGAGAGTCAGCTCGGTGCCGCCGCGGGCGGTCCTGGCGGGCCGGTCGTTCACCGTGGCCTTGCGGACCCGCAGCCCGGCGAGGTCGAGGTGGAAGGAGGACAGGGCGCGGGTGGCGCGGGCGGTGATCCGGGCGGTGCCCTTGAGGTGCCGGGAGTCGGGCGTGTAGTCGAGGGTCAGGCGGTAGCCGGTCACGTCGTAGCCGCCGTTGCCGAGCTTCGGGAAGAGCGTGTCGCCGACACCGGCCGCGCCCGCTGTGGCGCCGTGGCCTCCGGCGGGGGGGTCCTGGGCATCGGCGCCGCCGGAGCAGGCCGCGCACAGCACGAGGAGCAGGGCGCCGGGCAGGGCTCGTGAGGAGGGGCGAGCGGGCACGGACGGCTCCTCGGGAAAGTGAGCTGGTCATCGACCATGAAACCCGCTGAAGGGGCCCTTGTCGAAGTAAACGTCCCTGATCTGCGGTTCACCACTTCTAGTGAAGCTCTGGCCTCCAGTTGCATTCGGCAACCCTGGGTTGCCAAGCTGTTGCTGACTGTCAACCACAGGGAGTGCACGTGGCCTTTGGTGACCAGCCCGCATATCTCCGCGTCGCCGACGATCTGAGGAAGAAGATCGCCGCGGGCGAGCTGCCACCGCATGCGCGCCTCCCCTCCCAGGCCCGCATCCGGGAGGAATACGGGGTCTCCGACACGGTCGCCCTCGAAGCCCGCAAGGTGCTGATGGCCGAGGGCCTGGTCGAGGGCCGCTCCGGCTCGGGTACGTATGTGCGCGCCCAGCCCGTGCCGCGCCGTCTGGTCCGCACCGGCTTCCACGCCGCGGGCGAGTCCACCCCGTTCCGGCAGGAGCAGGCCGATGACCGGATCATCGGCACCTGGGAGTCCGGCAGCGAGCAGGAGGAGGCCGGGCCGGAGATCGCCGAGCGGCTAAGCATCGAGCCCGGCGACCGGGTGATGCGCACCCGGTATGTGTTCCGGGCGGCGGGCGAGCCGGTGATGCTCTCCACGTCCTGGGAGCCGTTCGCGGTCACCGGCCGTACGCCCGTGATGCTGCCCGAGGAGGGCCCGCTGGCCGGGCGCGGTGTGGTCGAGCGGATGGCCGCCCTCGACCTGGTGGTGGACAACGTGGCGGAGGAGGTCGGCGCCCGGCCCGGCCGGGCGGAGGAGGTGCTGGCGCTCGGCGGGGTGCCGGGTCATGCGGTGCTCGTCATCTCCCGGACGTTCTTCGCGGGCGGCCGCCCGGTCGAGACGGCGGATGTGGTCGTGCTGGCCGAGCGCTACCGGATCGCGTACCACCTGCCGGTGAAATGACCCCGGGATCGCGCGCCCGATGGCCGGGCACCGGTCACGGGGCGGTGTTCACCGGGAGTTAACGGCCGCCCGTCCGCTGTAACGGGGCGGCAATGCCAGGCCGCCGCCCCTCGTCACCTGCGGCTCCTACCTTCCTCGTTCGGACAGCTCATGGCCCGAACGACAGGGAGCCGGCATGACGGACACGGTCACACCCGAAGCGGGAGTCGGCGCCCCGCGCCGCAGTTACGCCCGGCTCGCCGCGGACGAGAGCCGCGAGGACCTGTGCTGCTCCCTGGACGCCGAGTGCGGCGATGTCTGCCGTAAGGAGCCCCGGGGCGAGCCGGTGCTGATGCCGCTGCCCACTGTCCGTACGGCCACGCTCACCGTCGAGTAGCGCGGTTCCCGCGTTATCTATGGCAAAACTCACAGAAGGCTACGTCAGAGGGGTTAGCGGAAGACGATCATCCGTTTCGCTCGTACGATGGCGCGGATTGTTTCCGGTCGTCGGGGGTCGAAGGGAGTGCCAGGAACGGTGAGTACGGAGCAGGGTTCCCACTCGCATTACCGAAGGTCACTCGGCACGGTGGCCCTCACCGCCGTGGGCCTCGGGTCCATCATCGGCTCCGGCTGGCTGTTCGGCGCCGAGCGGGCCGCGGCGCTCGCCGGACCGGCCGCCATCCTGGCCTGGGTGATCGGTGCGGCCGTCGCGCTGACCATCGCCCTGACCTACTCCGAGCTGGGTTCGATGTTCCCCAAGGCCGGCGGCATGGTCCGGTACGGCCAGTACTCGCACGGCTCGCTCGCCGGATATCTGGCCGCCTGGGCCAACTGGATCGCCATCGTCTCCGTGATCCCGGGTGAGGCGACCGCCTCCGTCCAGTACATGAGCTCCTGGAACTTCGGCTGGGCCCAGGGGCTGTACGACGGGAAGGAGCTGACCGGCAGCGGTGTCGCGCTCGCGTCCGTGCTGCTGCTCTTCTACTTCTTCCTCAACTGGTTCGCCATCACCCTCTTCGTGAAGACCAACACCGCGATCACGGTCTTCAAGCTCGTCGTTCCGGCCCTGACCGCCGGCGCCCTGCTGCTGTCGCACTTCGACACCGGCAATGTCAGCGGCAACGGCGGCTTCACCCCCAACGGCTGGAGCGCGGTCTTCAGCGCCGTCGCCGTCTCCGGCATCGTCTGGGCGTACAACGGCTTCCAGTCCCCGCTCAACATGGCGGGCGAGGCGCGCAACCCCGGCAAGTCGCTCCCCAAGGCCGTCATCAGCTCGATCCTCATCGCGCTGGTGATCTACGTCGCGCTGCAGATCGCCTTCCTGACCGCCGTCCCGGCAGCCGACCTCAAGCACGGCGGCTGGTCCGGTCTGTCGTTCAACTCCCCGCTCGCCGACCTCTCCCTGGCCTGGGGCCTGAACTGGCTGGCGATGCTGCTCTACGCCGACGCCTTCATCTCCCCGTCCGGCACCGGCATGATCTACGCGGCCACCACCTCCCGGATGGTCCAGGGCGTCCAGGAGAACGGCCATCTGCCGGGGATCTTCGGCCGCGTCGACGCCAAGACCGGCATCCCGCGCCCGGCGCTGGTGCTCAACCTCGTGATCGCCTTCGCCTTCCTCGCCGTCTTCCGCGGCTGGGGCTCGCTGGCCGAGATCGTCTCCGTGGCGACCGTGATCTCCTACATCACCGGTCCGGTCGCCGTCATGTCACTGCGCCGCCTCTCCCCGGAGCTGCCGCGTCCGGTGAGGCTGCGCGCGATGCCGGTCATCGCACCGATCGCGATGGTCTTCGGCTCGCTCGTGCTGTACTGGGCCCGCTGGCCGCTCACCGGCAAGGTCATCTTCATCATGGCGATCGGTCTGCCGGTCTGGGCCTGGTACGAGTTGCGCAAGCCGTGGGCCGAGCTGCGCCCGCATCTGGCCGCCGGCGCCTGGATGGTGACCTATCTGCTGGTCATGGCGACGGTCTCGTGGGCCGGCGGCAAGGAGTTCGGCGGCCGTGGCTATCTGCCCGAGGGCTGGGACATCCTGGTCGTCGCCCTGATCGGCCTGACCTTCTACGTCTGGGGCGTCCGCAGCGCATGGCGCAATCCCACGCTGCTGGAGGCCGAGCGCGAGCTGGCCGCCGCCCCCGCCGACGAGCTGAGCGACGAGGGCGACCGGGTGGAGGCCGCCGCGCGCGTCTGAGGGCGTGGCCGGATGCGTGCCTCCTCGTAAGAACACGTATCCGCTGAGTGAAGGTAGGGCGTAGGCTCGGGCATATGCGGATCGGGATTTCCTTAACGGTGTCGCGGAGGCGTGTGCCCGGGCGCGCCACGGCGGAGGGGGCGGGGAGATGAGTGACGGGAACGCTGTGCTGCCCTGGCTCGTCATCCGCCAGGACCACAACGGCAACCGCTACCGCGTCGGCCGCTACGCCACGAGGACGGAGGCCCAGAAGGTGGCCGACCGGCTCGACTCCCAGGGCCAGGAGCAGCTCTACGTGGTCGAGCGGACCGCCGCGACCCCTCAGTCCGGCTAGTCCCGGAGGCTCCGGGCCCCCCTCGCGGCCCCGCTAGGGTGCCACGCATGAGCAAGCGTGTGGTGGTGGGCGGAGCCGTGTTCGACCAGGGGCGGCTGCTGGCCGCGCGGCGCAGCGCCCCGCCGGAGCTCGCGGGCCGCTGGGAGCTGCCGGGCGGCAAGGCCGAGCCCGGTGAGACCCCACAGCAGACCCTGGTGCGCGAGTTGCGCGAGGAGCTGGGCGTGGAGGTCGAGCCGCTGGAGCCGCTGCCGGGCGAATGGGCCCTGCAAGCCGGCTATGTCCTGCGGGTGTGGACCGCGGCCCTGCGCTCCGGTGAACCGCGTCCGCTGGAGGACCACGACGAGCTGCGCTGGCTCACCCCGGACCGGGTGGACGAGGTCGACTGGCTGGACCAGGACCGTCCCGCGGTGGCCGAGGCGGTCCGTCGGCTGCGGGCGGCGGAGTAGGCCTCCGTGCGCCCTCCAACACACCCGCCCGCACTCCCATTGAGCCCGCCTCCGGGCGGTACTCGGACCCGGATATCGGGTATGTGCTGATTAACCTCCCTGAATCCATACATTCCGGCGGGGGCTGCACAGGGGCTGGAAGTGATCGGCGTGAGTGAGAGCGTAGGGGTGGCCGGGCCGGGGCCTGGTTTCGCCGAGTGGGTCTTCCCCGCCGAGCCGGGGTCGGTGCACACTGCCCGCTGTCTGGTCCGTGCGTCGTTGGACGACTGGGGGCTGTCGGCCGTGAGCGATGTGACGGTGCTGCTCGTGAGCGAACTGGTCACCAATTCGCTGCGGTACGCGAGCGGTCCGATCGGTCTGCGCATGTACGCCCGTCGCGAAAAGGCCGAGTCCGATTCCGTACTGATGGTCGAAGTGTCGGATCCGCTGGCCGACCTGCCCCATGAGCGCGCCGCCTCGTCCCAAGACGAGGGCGGCCGTGGTCTGCGCTTGGTCGCCGGCACCGCGCTGCGCTGGGGGACCAGGCGCCGCCGTGCCGGAAAAACCGTGTGGTTCGAGTTGGCTCTGCCTGGTTAGGAGTGTGGGGGGAGCGCTGATCTTGAGCGCTTAACCAAAAGCAGGGACGGGCACCGATGGCGGGCTGAGATAGTGCTGTGATCGTGAAGACCGTACTCCGGATGGCCGTAGTGCTGGATACTCGGCTATCTGAAGCCGGTCGGAGCACCTGAGCCGGAGGGGACGGGCGCATGAGCGAGAAGCCAACGGGGGCTGAGATGCCCGAGGAGACGGTTGGTTCGCAGGTGTCGCCAGTGTCACAGGTATCGCCGATGTCGCATATGTCGTTGATGTCGGCCGTATGGCAGAGCAGTCCGCCCGGGTCCATCTATGACTTCATTCGGGTCGCCTCCTTCTCGCTGGGGCCCGACGGCCGGATCGCGCAGTGGAGTGAACGTGCCACGGAGCTGCTGGGGCTGACGGCCCGGCAGGCCATCGGCAAGGACCCGGTGGAGGCGTTCGTACCGCCGGAGCTGCGGGAGGCCGGCCATCGCAAGGTCGCCGACATCCTGGACGGCCGGGAGTGGACCGGGCTCGTCCCCTTCCGCCGCGCCGAGGCGCCGAACGGCCACGGTATCGCCGAGGTCTATGTGATGCCCGCTCAGGACGAGCGGGGCGAGCGCTCCGCGCTGTGTATCGCGGTCGATATGAACGCGTTGCGCGGACTGGAAACCGACCTTGCCGCTTCACAGGCGGTTTTCGGTCAATCTCCGCTCGGTTTCTTCCTCTTTGGTACCGATCTGCGCATGCTTCGGGTCAACGAGCGCTTTGCGAAGGTTTTCGGCCGCCCCGCCGACGCGTACCGCGGCGCGACCCCGCACGATCTGCTGCCGCGCAGCGAGGCCGAGCGGCTCAACGCCGCCCTGCGCCAGGTCCTGGAAGACGGGCAGTCGCTGACGGACATGCCGATCGTGGGCGACGTGCCGAGCAGCCCCCACCGCCGCCGCTGGTCGGTGTCGCTGTACCGGCTGCACAGCAGCTCGGGCCGCCCCATCGGGGTCGCCGGGCTCGCCACGGATGTCACCGGCCGCCGCCGCGCCGAACAGGAGGCCGCGGGCGTACGCCGCAACCTCGCGCTGCTGAACGAGGCCGGCGCCCGAATAGGCACCTCGCTCGATCTGGAGACCACCGCCCGCGAGCTGCTGGACGTGGCCGTTCCGCAGTTCTGCGATCTGGCCTCCGTCGACCTCTACCAGGGGCTGCTCTCCGGCGACGAGACCCCGCCGGGACTGGCCGACGGCAGCGCCGAGCTGCGCCGTGTCGCCTTCGCCAGCGCCGTCTCGGACGGCCCGGTCGCCTTCGGCGACATCTACCGCGCCGACCCCGACGGCGGCAGGCCCCCCAAGCCCATCCAGGTCGGCGAGGTGCACCGCTACCCCTTCAACTCCCTGTGCGCCAACGCCCTGCGCACCGCCCAGGTCCAGGTCGTCCCCGGGCGCGACAGCGGCGAGAGCGCCGAACTCGGCGCCATGCTGCAGTCCACCCTTGTGGTGCCGATGGTCGCCCGCGACACCGTCGTCGGCCTCGCCCAGTTCTCCCGTACGAAGGGCAGCGAGCCCTTCGGCGAGCGGGACCGCGCGCTCGCCGTCGAGCTGGCCGCCCGCGCCGCCGTCAGCATCGACAACGCCCGGCTCTACCGCAGAGAACACGAGCGCGCGCTGATACTGCAGCGCAGCCTCCTCCCGCCCGGCGACCCGGAGGCCGCCGGGCTCGACATCGCCTGCCGCTATCTGCCGGGGAACGCGGCGACCGAGGTGGGCGGCGACTGGTTCGACGTCATCGAGCTGCCCGGACACCGCACCGCGCTGGTGGTCGGCGATGTGATGGGGCGCGGGCTGCGGGCCGCCGTCGCGATGGGCGAGCTGCGCACCGCCGTACGCACCCTGGCCCTGCTCGATCTGGAGCCCGCCGAGGTGCTCTCCGCACTCGACGAGATCGCCCGCGGGCTGGGCGAGCCCGGCGGCTCGCACACCACCGCGCGCTCCGGCTCACGCGCCGCGCGCGGCGGCCGGGCCGCCGACGGCTCCTCCGATCTGGCCGAGGTCTACCTCGCCACCTGCGTCTACGCCGTCTACGACCCCGTCACCCGCCGCTGCACCTTCGCCAACGCCGGCCATCTGCCCCCCGTCGTCGTCGAACCGGGGGAGAACGCGCTGCTGATGGAGGTGCCGCCCGGGATGCCGCTCGGCGTCGGCGGCGAGCCCTTCGAGGAGATCGAGGTCGAGCTGCCCGACGGCGCACTGCTGGCCCTCTACACCGACGGCCTCGTCGAATCCCGCGACCACGCCCTCGACGAGGGCCTTCAGGACTTCCGTACGGCGCTGTCCACGTACGAGGGCGCGGGAAGCCCCGACAGCTCCCTCGAGGACATCTGCGACCACGTCTTGAACAGCATCGACACCCACCACGGCGAGGACGACATCGCCCTGCTGATGGCCCGGGTGCAGGGTCTGCCGAGCGACTCGGTCGGCGACTGGAAGCTGCCGAGCGACCCGCAGTCCGTCGGCCGCGCCCGTGAGCTGGCCCGTGAGCAGCTGGAGTCCTGGGGCATGGACGACCTGGTGGACACCACCGAGCTGCTGGTCAGCGAGTTGGTGACCAACGCCCTGCGGTACGGCGAGGGCGAGATACGGCTACGACTGCTGCTGGACCGCACCCTGGTGTGCGAGGTCTGGGACGGCGGGCTGGTCCAGCCCCGGCGGCGGCGCGCCCGCGATACGGACGAGGGCGGCCGCGGGCTTCAGCTGGTCGGCCTGCTCAGCGCGGGCTGGGGCAGCCGCCGTACCCCGCACGGCAAGACGGTCTGGTTCGAACTGGCCCTCCCGGACGGCCAGTCCCAGGGCCCGGACTCGGTGGAGGCCCTGCTCAGCCTGTGGTGAGGGCGCCGAAGCGCCGGACGGGCCGCAGCCCTTCCGGCGCCCCCGGACACCACCTACGCGTCTACGCGTCGCGGCGGCGGATCTTGTTGCCGAGCCAGACCAGCGGGTCGTACTTACGGTCCACCGCCCGCTCCTTGAGCGGGATCAGCGCATTGTCCGTGATCTTGATCTGCTCCGGGCAGACCTCCGTACAGCACTTGGTGATGTTGCAGTACCCCAGCCCGTGCTCCTCCTGGGCTCCGCGCTTGCGGTCGATCCCGGCGTCGGCCGCCGCGTCCAGCGGATGCATGTCCAGCTCCGCGATCCGCATCAGAACGCGAGGCCCGGCGAAGACCTCCTTGTTCTGCTCGAAGTCGCGCACCACATGGCAGGTGTCCTGGCACAGGAAGCACTCGATGCACTTACGGAACTCCTGCGACCGCCCCACGTCCTCCTGCCGCATCCGGTACTCGCCCGGACCCAGCCCCTCCGGCGGTACGAAGGACGGCACCTCCCGCGCCTTGGTGTAGTTGAAGGAGACGTCCGTCACCAGATCCCGCACCACCGGGAAGGCCCGCAGCGGGGTGATGATGATCGTCTCGTCACGGCCGAAAACCGACATCCGGGTCATGCACAGCAGCCGGGGACGGCCATTGATCTCCGCGCTGCACGAACCGCATTTGCCGGCCTTGCAGTTCCAGCGGACCGCCAGATCCGGCGCCTGGGTCGCCTGGAGCCGGTGGACGATGTCCAAAACGACCTCGCCGTCATTGACCTCGACATGGAAGTCCTTCAGACCGCCGCCGTCCACATCGCCCCGCCACACCCGGAAGTGGGCCTCGTACGCGCTCACTGGGTCAGCTCCTCGTCCGTCAGGTACTTCACCAGTTCGTCCTTCTCGAACAGATTCAGCAGATCGGGCCGGATGGGCGGCATCTCGCGCCGCTCCAGACGGATCTGTCCGTGCCCGGCGTCCGGCGCCGCCAGCCCGCCCGAGGGATCGGAGAGACGGCAGACCAGATTGACGCGCCGCCATTCGCGGTTCATCTCGGGACAGTCGTCGCGGGTGTGTCCGCCGCGGCTCTCGGTCCGCTCCAGCGCGGCGCGTGCCACGCACTCGCTGACCAGCAGCATGTTGCGCAGATCGATCGCGAGGTGCCAGCCGGGGTTGAACTGCCGGTGCCCCTCGACCCCGGCGCGCCGGGCCCGGACCCGCAGGGAGGCCAGCCGGTGCAGCGCCTCCTCCATCTCACCGGCCTTGCGGATGATGCCCACCAGGTCGTTCATGGACTGCTGGAGCTCCTGATGGAGGGTGTACGGATTCTCGGCCGGGCCCGAGGACCCGTGCGCGTCGCCGCCCTCGGCGCTGAACGGGCGCAGCGCCTCGGCCGCCGCCAGGTCCAGCTGTGCCTCGTCCGGGGCCGGGCGGGCGCCCGAGGCCGCGGTCTCCCGCGCGTACCGGGCCGCGTGGAGCCCGGCGCGGCGGCCGAAGACCAGCAGATCGGAGAGCGAATTGCCGCCGAGCCGGTTGGAGCCGTGCATCCCGCCCGCGACCTCGCCCGCGGCGAACAGGCCGGGCACTCCGGTCGCGGCCGCGGTATCCGGGTCGATGTCCACGCCGCCCATCACGTAGTGACAGGTCGGGCCGACCTCCATGGGCTCGGCGGTGATGTCGACGTCCGCGAGCTCCTTGAACTGGTGGTGCATGGAGGGCAGCCGGCGCTTGATGACCTCGGCGGGCATCCGGGTGGAGACATCGAGGAAGACGCCGCCGTGCGGGGAGCTGCGGCCCGCCTTCACCTCGGCGTTGATGGCGCGGGCCACCTCGTCGCGGGGGAGCAGCTCGGGCGGGCGGCGGTTGTGGTCCGGGTCCTCGTACCAGCGGTCGCCCTCGTCCTCGGACTGGGCGTACTTCTCCTTGAAGACGTCCGGGATGTAGTCGAACATGAACCGCTTGCCCTCGCTGTTGCGCAGCACCCCGCCGTCCCCGCGCACCGACTCGGTGACCAGGATCCCCTTGACCGAGGGCGGCCAGACCATACCGGTCGGATGGAACTGCACGAACTCCATGTTGATCAGCGGGGCGCCCGCGAGCAGCGCCAGCGCGTGGCCGTCGCCGGTGTACTCCCAGGAGTTGGAGGTCACCTTGAAGGACTTGCCGATGCCGCCGGTCGCCAGCACCACGGCCGGCGCCTCGATGGCGAAGAAGCGGCCGGACTCGCGCTCGTAGCCGAAGACCCCGGCGACGCGCTCACCGTCCTTGACGATCCGGGTGACCGTGCACTCCTGGAAGACCTTGAGCCGCGCCTCGTAGTCGCCGGTCTCGGCCTTGTCCTCCTGCTGGAGCGAGACGATCTTCTGCTGGAGGGTGCGGATCAGCTCCAGACCGGTGCGGTCCCCGACATGGGCGAGCCGGGGGTACTCATGGCCGCCGAAGTTCCGCTGGGAGATCTTCCCGTCCGGGGTGCGGTCGAAGAGCGCGCCCCAGGTCTCCAGCTCCCAGACCCGGTCCGGGGCCTCCTGGGCGTGCAGCTCGGCCATCCGCCAGTGGTTGAGGAATTTTCCGCCGCGCATCGTGTCGCGGAAGTGCACCTGCCAGTTGTCGCGTTCGTTGACATTGCCCATGCTGGCGGCGATGCCGCCCTCGGCCATCACCGTATGGGCCTTGCCGAAGAGCGACTTGCAGATGACGGCGCAGCGCATGCCCTGTTCACGGGCCTCGATCGCGGCCCGCAGTCCGGCGCCGCCCGCGCCGATCACGACCACGTCCCACGCCTGCCGCTCGACTTGCGTCATCGATGAGCACCTCTCCTAGAAAAAGCGGGGATCGTCGAAGGCGCCGCTCGCCACCAGATAGACATAGAAGTCGGCGACGGCGACGCTGATCAGCGACGCCCAGGCCAGCTGCGTATGGCGCGCGTTGAGCCTGCTGACCCAGCCCCAGAGCCGGTAGCGCACCGGGTGCCGGGAGAAGTTCTTGAGCCGGCCGCCGACGATATGCCGGCAGGAGTGGCAGGAGAGGGTGTACGCCCAGATCAGCGCGATGTTGGCGAGCAGCACCAGCGTGCCGAGGCCCATATGGCCCCACCGGCCGTGCCCGTCCCGGAAGCCGAGCACGGTGTCATAGGTGAGGATCCCGGCGACGATCACCGCGAAGTAGAAGAAGTAGCGGTGGATGTTCTGCAGGACGAGCGGGAAGCGGGTCTCGCCGGTGTACTGGGCGCGCGGCTCGGCGACGGCGCAGGCGGGCGGCGAGGCCCAGAAGCCCCGGTAGTAGGCCTTGCGGTAGTAGTAGCAGGTCAGCCGGAAGCCGAGCGGGAAGATCAGGATCAGCAGGGCGGGGGACAGGCCCCACCACGCGCCGAAGATCTCCCAGTTCGCGCCGCCCTTCATGGGCACGCAGTTCTGCGCGATACAGGGCGAGTAGAAGGGCGAGACATACGGCTCGGCGTAGTAGTCGTCCCCGGCGAAGGCCCGCCAGGTCGAGTAGACGATGAACGCGAGCAGCCCGGCGGCGGTGACCGCGGGCGACAGCCACCATCGGTCATTGCGCAGATGGCGGTCGGGGATGGCGGCGCGCGACGGGCTGTGCACGCCGCGTGCGGCCGCCTGCTGATCGGAGGGCGTGGCGGCTTGGGGGTCGGTGCCTGTGGCCAAGGGGAACTCCGCGGTGGAGTGGTGTGAGGGGACGGTCGGGCGCGCATCCGCGCCGGGCCGTCCCTAGGGCGCGTGGCGATCGCGCGCGCCGAGGCCTTCGTCGTCGACGTCCGACCACAGCGCACTGTTGTACGGCGTATCGGGGACCGGAACCATCTCGGGGCGTGGCCGCTCCGTGGGAGCCGTATCGCGCAGCAGGGCGAGGCTCTCGCGCAGATGGTCCGCGTCGGTCCGGACGCGTCGTATCTCCAGCCCGCCGGCGCTGACCCGCTCTTCCAGCCGGGCGACGGAGCGGACCAGGTCATCGAGACAGCGTTCGACGGCCGTCACATCGTCGTTCAAGGACATGACGTGTCCTCCCTTCCGCTGTTGCGGTTGGCGACGCTCATGCGACAGCGAGTGTTACGCGCCACAGTCGTGGTTGGGAAGGGATCTGTCGCGATTGGCGGAGCCACCGGCGCGATTCCGCCTTTGTGCGCCGGGGTGTGCGCCCGTCGTATTGATCCGGCCGGGTGATCCTGCCCCCTCATGGCCGTCTCCGTGGCCGTCTCGACGTGCTGTCTCGTGAACCGTCGCTTTGAGTGAGCAGTATATGCGATCAGCGTCAGACTATGCCAAATGCGCATAAACCCGGCACTCCCCGGAGGTACGAGCCATGTCCATCGCCAAGCGCCGCTGCGCCATGCTGCTCGTCGCGGGAGTGATGCTGCCGCTGCCCGTACTGACCGGTTGCAGTTCCGACGACGACGGCCCGCCGCCTCCCGCCGCCTGGGACGTCGCCTCGGCGCCGCGCGGCGGGACCACCGGCACCGGAACGCTGCGCTGGGCCCTGGACGCGACGCCCACGACCTTCAACGCCTTCCAGACGGCCGCCGACACCGGCACCCAGCGGATCGCCGGCGCCGTGCTGCCCGCCCTCTACACGCTGGACGCCCGGGGCAGGCCACAGCGCAACGGCGACTATCTGACGTCCGCCGACATCACCGCGCGCGAGCCCAAGCAGGTCGTCGTCTACAAGCTCAACCCCAAGGCGGTGTGGAGCGATGGACGCCCGCTCGGCGCGGAGGACTTCCAGGCCCAGTGGAAGGCGCTGCGCGGTACGGAGAACGCGTACTGGACGGCGCGCAACGCCGGATACGACCGCATCGCCAAGATCGAGCCCGGGGACGAGGACCACGAGGTCAAGGTCACCTTCGCCAAGCCGTACACCGACTGGCGCTCGCTGTTCACCCCGCTGTATCCGAAGAGCGTGATGAGCAACCCCGCCGTCTTCAACGCCGGGGCCCGCAAGGGGCTCGCCGTCAGCTCCGGGCCCTTCATGGTGCACGCCGTCGCGGACAAGTCCGTCACGCTCGTACGCAACCCCCGCTGGTGGGGCGACCGGGCGCGGCTGAGCCGGCTGGTCTTCCGGACGGTGCCCGCCGAGCAGCGGGCCGGGGCCCTCATCGGCGGGCAGCTCGACATGGCCGAGGTCGACCGGACCACCGCGCGGCGCATCCAGGCCACCACCCCTGACGGGAAGAAGCAGGCCGCCGGGGCGAAGAAGTCCGGTTCCCCGGGCAAGGCGGGAGCGCCGGACCTGTCCACGGGCGGACAGGACGCGGCGGACGCCCTGGCCACCTGGGCGGCGGAGAACGGCCCGCAGCAGGACCGGTCCCAGACCGTGGCCTTGAGCAGATTCACCCTGCGCAAGGCCCTGGACCCCGCGTACACCCAGCTCGCCCTCAACGGCACCAAGGGCCCGCTCGCCGATGAGCGGGTGCGCCGGGCCGTGGCCCGCGCGATCGACCGGAAGGCGCTCGCGAACCTGGTCCTCAAGCCGCTCGGCCTGCCCGCCAAGCCGCTCGGCAACCATCTGCTGATGGCCGGGCAGAAGGGCTACAAGGACCACAGCGGCGCCCTCGGCGGTCGGGACACCCATGCCGCGCAGTCGCTGCTCGCCGACGCGGGCTGGCGCGCCAACGGCTCGTCCACCCGCCAGAAGTCGCTCGACGGCAAGACGGACGACCGGGGCCGGCGGCGCGCCGCACCGACCGCCATGGCATCGGAGGCGACGACCGGCACGGCGTCGGACACGGCGACCGGCACCGAGTCCACCGCGTCCACCGCGTCCGACGCGGCGACCGGCACCGAGTCCACCGCGTCCGGTACGGCATCCGGCACCGCGTCCGGCTCCCCCTCCGCCACCGCGTCCGGAGCGGCCCCCGCGGCGGGCGACGCGGGGCGGTCCGGCCGGGTCGGCGAGACGGCGGTCGTACGGAAGAAGGGCCGGCCGCTCGTCCTGCGCTTCGTGCTCCCCGACGACTCCGCCTCCGCCCCGCTGCGCACCGTCGGCGAGCGCATCGCGCAGATGCTGGAGGGAATCGGCGTACGCACCGAGATCACCAAGGTCCCGGGCACCGGCTACTTCAAGGACCACATCGCCACCGGCAACTACGACCTCGCCCTCTACTCCTGGCCCGCCAGCGCCTACCCGGCGACCGACGGCCGCCCGATCTACGCCAAGCCCCAGCCCGCGGCGGACGGCTCGCTGGTCGTCGAGCAGAACTACACCCGGGTCGGTACGGACCAGATCGACCAGCTCTTCGACCAGGCCCTCTCCGAACTGGACGGCAGCGCCTCCCGCTCCCTGATCGGCCGGGCCGATGCCCGCATCTGGGCGGCGGCCGGATCCCTCCCGCTCTATCAGCGCCCGGAGCTGGTAGCGATGCGAAACGGCCTGGTCAACGCGGGCGCCTTCGGCTTCGCCACCCCCCGTTACCAGGACATGGGCTTCCGTAAGTAAGGCATGGGTCCCCGGGGCCCCAAGGACTCCTGGGGACCCTCAGAAAGCGCCGCCCGGCCGGGCTGCCGCGAGGGCGGTCCCGCCGTGGCCTGAGGCCCGTGCCGGTGTGCGGGGACGGGCGGCGGCACCCGTTCCCGCGGCGTCCCCGTACCATGGGGGAGAGGCCGCGGCGTGTTCAGCCCGGCGGGCGGGCGTACCGGACCGGGCGCGCCGTCATCCACGATTCCGGGAGAAGCGCCGCGAGTATGCCCACGCGCCACGACATTCGTAACGTCGCCATCGTCGCCCACGTCGACCACGGCAAGACGACCCTCGTCGATGCCATGCTCAAGCAGGCCGGCGCGTTCGCCGCGCATCAGCATGTGGACGACCGGGTCATGGACTCCAATGACCTGGAGCGCGAGAAGGGCATCACCATTCTCGCGAAGAACACCGCCGTGAAGTACCACCCGGCGGACGGCGGCGACCCCGTCACCATCAACATCATCGACACCCCCGGCCACGCCGACTTCGGCGGTGAGGTCGAGCGCGGTCTGTCCATGGTCGACGCGGTGGTCCTGCTGGTGGACGCCTCCGAGGGCCCGCTGCCGCAGACCCGCTTCGTGCTGCGCAAGGCGCTCCAGGCGAAGCTGCCGGTGATCCTGTGCATCAACAAGACGGACCGCCCGGACTCCCGGATCGATGACGTCGTCAATGAGACGTACGACCTCTTCCTGGACCTGGACGCGACCGAGGAGCAGATCGAGTTCCCGATCGTCTACGCCTGCGCCCGCGACGGCGTGGCCTCGCTGACCAAGCCGGAGGACGGCACCGTCCCGGCCGACAGCGACAGCCTGCAGCCGTTCTTCTCCACCATCCTGAACACCGTCCCGGCGCCGGAGTACGACGCGACCGCCCCGCTCCAGGCCCATGTGACCAACCTGGACGCCGACAACTTCCTCGGCCGTATCGCGCTGCTCCGGGTCGAGCAGGGCGAGCTGAAGAAGGGGCAGACGGTCGCCTGGATCAAGCGGGACGGCACGATCTCCAACGTCCGGATCACCGAGCTGCTGATGACCGAGGCGCTCACCCGCAAGCCCGCCGAGGTGGCCGGGCCCGGTGACATCTGCGCGGTCGCGGGCATCCCGGACATCATGATCGGCGAGACCCTGGCCGACCCGGAGAACCCGGTCGCGCTTCCGCTGATCACCGTCGACGAGCCGGCGATCTCGATGACCATCGGCACCAACACCTCGCCGCTGGTCGGCAAGGGCGGCAAGGGCCACAAGGTCACCGCCCGGATGGTCAAGGACCGGCTCGACAAGGAGCTTGTCGGCAATGTCTCGCTGCGCGTGCTGCCGACCGAGCGCCCCGACGCCTGGGAGGTCCAGGGCCGCGGCGAGCTGGCGCTGGCGATCCTCGTCGAGACGATGCGCCGCGAGGGCTTCGAGCTGACCATCGGCAAGCCGCAGGTGGTCACCAAGGAGATCGACGGCAAGGTCCACGAGCCCGTCGAGCGCATGACCATCGACAGCCCCGAGGAGCACCTGGGCGCGATCACCCAGCTGATGGCGTCGCGCAAGGGGCGCATGGAGACCATGACGAACCACGGCTCCGGCTGGGTGCGCATGGAGTTCGTCGTCCCCTCCCGCGGCCTGATCGGCTTCCGCACCGAGTTCCTGACGGACACCCGCGGCACCGGTATCGCGCACTCCATCTTCGAGGGCCACGAGCCGTGGTTCGGCGAGCTGCGCACCCGTAACAGCGGCTCGCTGGTGGCCGACCGCGCGGGCGCGGTGACCGCCTTCGCGATGACCAACCTCCAGGAGCGCGGTGTGCTGTTCGCCTCGCCCGGCACCGAGGTGTACGAGGGCATGATCGTCGGGGAGAACTCCCGCTCCGACGACATGGACGTGAACATCACCAAGGAGAAGAAGCTCACCAATATGCGGTCCTCCACCGCTGATGTGACCGAGTCCCTGGTCCCGCCGCGGATGCTCTCGCTGGAGCAGTGCCTGGAGTTCTGCCGCGACGACGAGTGCGTCGAGGTGACGCCGGAGACGGTGCGGATCCGCAAGGTCGTCCTCGACCAGAAGGAGCGCGGCCGCGCCGCCTCCCGCGCCAAGCGCTGACGCCGGCGCCAAGCGGCTGACGCCCGCGCCGAGCACAGGCGCCCGCTCCGGGCGCTGGTGCGCACGCCGGCGCCGGTGACGGACCGTAGGCGCCGTACCGTGCGTCCATAAGCTGCCGACAGCCCGTGATCCCCGCTTCCGCGGCGGGGATCCGGGCTGTTGTCATGTCAGGAAGGTGCCAGTCAACTGGTTATCCGGGGAGGGGTGTCCGGATATCGGCGACCGGGCTCCGCATGATGTGTTAACAGTCCGTTTCGCGTGTGTCTGTCTGGCACAGTTTTGTCCGGATTTCGAAGCTCCGCGCGTAGATGATGTGACCAAAGCGAGACCCATAAACGGTGGTTTACAGGGCGGGCGTGCTCAATCATTGGGTCCATTGAGCTCGGGTCAATGGGTCACACGCTGTGGGGAGCGCGGACCTGCGAGCACATCTGGGGGGTTCCGGTCCCTTTCGCTGTCAGGGGTGTCAGCGTGCCTCCGGACGCCCCCACTCGTAGTGACAGTGGACTCCTGAGGAGGCAAACCCATGCGCGGTGCCAAGAGCGCCAAGTGGGTCGCGTTGGCCGCAGTTGTGGCGCTGGCCGCAACCGCCTGCGGTGGCGGCGACAGCGACAGCGGCAGCAATGACATGAACAAGGGCAAGGCGGACCCGAAGGGGATTCTGACCGCCCAGCTCAGCGAGCCGCAGAACCCGCTGCAGCCGGCGAACGCCAAGGAGAGCCAGGGCAGCCGCGTCATCCGGCAGATCTTCTCCCAGCTGGTGGACTACGAGCCCGGCACCGGCAAACTCCAGTACATCAACGCCGAGTCCGTGACTCCCAACAAGGACTCCTCCGTCTGGACCGTCAAGCTCAAGCCGGGCTGGAAGTTCCACAACGGCGAGGCCGTGACCGCCAAGTCCTATGTGGACTCCTGGAACTGGTCGGCCAACGTCAAGAACAACCAGACCAACTCCAGCTGGTTCCAGGACATCAAGGGCTACGCGGACGTCCACCCGGAGAAGGGCAAGCCCAAGGCCGACAAGATGTCCGGCCTCAAGATCGTAAATGATAACGAGTTCAAGATCGAGCTCGTTGGCCCGGTCTCGTACTTCGCCTACAAGCTGGGCTATGACGTGTGGTCGCCGCTGCCCAGCGGCTTCTTCAAGGACCCCAAGGGCTACGGCGAGAAGCCGGTCGGCAACGGCCCCTACAAGTTCGTCTCCTGGGACCACAAGAAGCTGATCAAGGTTCGTAAGTTCGAGGGCTACCAGGGCCCGAACAAGGCCAAGAACGGCGGCATCGACTTCAAGAACTACACCACCGCCGACGCCGCCTACTCGGACCTGCGCTCGAACAACCTCGACTGGATCGAGCAGGTCCCGACCACCGCCCTGACGAACTACAAGACCGACCTGGGCAAGCGCGCGATCGACGAGGAGTACTCGGCGATCCAGTCGATCGTCCCGGCGTTCTACACCAAGCAGTTCAAGGACATCGACCCCAAGGTCGTCCAGGGGCTGTCCATGGCGATCGACCGTGACACGATCACCAAGACCGTCCTCCACGGCTCCCGTACCCCGGCCGACAGCTTCGTCGCCCGCGGGGTGCTCGGCTACAAGGCCGGCGCGCTCAAGGAGCAGGTCACCTACGACCCGGCGAAGGCCAAGGCCCTCATCAAGGAGGGTGGCGGCGTCCCGGGCAACAAGATCTCGATCCAGTACAACGCCGACCAGGACCACAAGCCCTGGGTCGACGCGGTCTGCAACAGCATCCGCAAGGCCACCGGCGTCAACTGCGTCGGCGACTCCAAGCCGGACTTCCAGGCCGACCTGAACGCGCGCGACAAGCACCAGGTCAAGTCGATGTACCGCGGTGGCTGGGTGCTCGACTACCCGGTCAACTCGAACTTCATGAGGGACCTCTACGGCTCCAAGGCCGCCGGTAACACCAGCGGCTACAACAACCCGGAGTTCGACAAGCTGAGCAAGAAGGCCGACGAGGCCGCCACGCTCGACGAGACCGTGAAGCTCTACCAGCAGGCCGAGCAGATTCTCGCCAAGGACATGCCGGCGATCCCGCTGTGGTTCTACAAGGTCAACAGCGGCCAGTCCAACAAGGTCCTCGGGAAGGTCCCGTACGGCCAGGACGGCGACCCCATCTTCACCGACGTCCAGGTGAAGAAGAAGTAGGCATCGGGACCGCCGGCCGGTGCCGCCGCCTCTCCCACCGGGGAGCGGCGGCACCGGCCCGCAGGCGTGAGGCCCGCAGCTCTTCCCCCCGCCCCAGCGGCGGCAGATGAGACGTGGCCTCCGCCGCCCCCCAACGGCATGGAGGCATGATGGGGCGCTACGTCGCCAGGCGACTGCTCCAGATGATCCCGGTCTTCATCGGGACCACTTTGTTGATTTTCCTCATGGTCCACGTACTGCCCGGTGACCCCATTCGGGCCATGTGGGGAGACAAGGCCGCGGACCCCGCGCAGGTCGCGTCGCTCCGCCATGAGTTCGGGCTGGACCAGCCCCTGTGGAAGCAGTACATCGATTACATGGCCGATCTCTTCCGGGGAGACTTCGGCAAGACCTTCGGCGGCCGGCAGGTCACCGAGGAGATGGGCCTGGCCTTCCCGGTGACCCTCCGCCTCGCGGCGGTGGCCCTCACCATCGAGATGATCGTCGGCATCGGGCTCGGCGCCTGGGCCGGACTCAAGGCGGGCAAGGCCGTCGACACCGGCGTGCTGATCTTCACGCTGATCGTCATCTCGATGCCGGTCTTCGTGCTCGGCTACCTCGCCCGGTTCATCTTCGCGGACGAACTCGGCTGGCTGCCGCCCAACGTGCAGGACTCGATGGATCTGCAGCAGCTGCTGCTGCCGGGCTTCGTGCTCGCGATGCTCTCCATGGCGTATGTGGCCCGGCTGACCCGGACCACCTTCGCGGAGAACCTGCGCGCCGACTACATGCGCACCGCGCTGGCCAAGGGCCTGCCGCGCCGCCGCATCGTCGGCGTCCATCTGCTGCGCAACTCGCTCATCCCGGTCGTCACCTTCCTCGGCACCGACGTCGGCGCGCTCATCGGCGGCGCGGTCGTCACCGAGGGCATCTTCAACGTCCAGGGCGTCGGCAATCTGCTCTTCAAGGCGCTCGGGCAGCGGGAGGGCACCACGATCGTCGGCACGGTGACGGTGTTCGTCATCGTCATTCTGCTGATCAATCTGCTCGTCGACCTGCTGTACGCGGTCCTGGACCCGAGGATCCGGTATGCCTGACGTGACCAAATCCCAGTCCGACACGGCAGCCGACACCGCGGCCGCCACGGCGGTCGACGCCGTGGCACCGCCCACCGAGGTGGACGCCACCCGGGCTTCGGCCGCGGGCCACGCCTCCCAGGGCAAGCCGCGCTCGCTGTGGGGCGACGCCTGGTACGCGCTGCGCCACCGGCCGCTGTTCTGGATCTCGGCAGTGCTGCTGCTCCTGCTGCTGACCATCGCGGCCTTCCCCGGGCTGTTCACCGGCGCCAACCCCCGGGACGGGGACCTCACCAACCACTTCCTGACCAAGCCCGAGCTGACCCACTTCTTCCAGGCCGACTGGTTCGGCTACGACGGACAGGGCCGCTCCATCTACGCCCGCGTCATCTACGGCACCCGCGCCTCGATCATGGTCGGCGTCGGAGTGACCGCGGTGGTCACCCTCGTCGGCGGTCTGCTGGGCATGGTGGCCGGGTACTTCGGCGGCTGGATCGACTCGATCGTCTCCCGTATCACCGACATCTTCTTCGGCCTGCCGTTCCTGCTCGGCACGATGGTCATCCTGAACGCGTTCACCGAGCGCAAGGTGTACGTGGTCATCGCGGCCCTCGCCTTCCTCGGCTGGACCACCATCGCGCGCGTGATGCGCAGCTCGGTGATCACCGCCAAGCAGGCGGACTACGTCACGGCGGCGCGGGCGCTCGGCGCGGGCACGGGCCGGATCCTCTTCCGGCATGTGCTGCCGAACGCACTGGCCCCGACCATTGTGGTCGCGACCATCTCGCTCGGCGCGTACATCTCCGCCGAGGCGACGCTGTCCTTCCTGGGCCTCGGCCTGGCCGACCCGACCATCTCGTGGGGCATCGACATCTCCGACGCGAAGGACGCCATCCGCGACAACCCGCATGTGATGCTCTTCCCGGCCGGCATGCTGAGCCTCACCGTGTTCGCATTCATCACGCTCGGCGACGCGGTGCGCGACGCCCTCGACCCCAAGCTGCGCTAAGGAGGGCGTACGTGACCACCATCGAGAAAACCGCGAGCGACGCCGTCCACGAGGGCGCGGGTGACGACACCACCCCGCTGCTGGAAGTCCGCGATCTGCATGTGGAGTTCCACACCCGGGACGGTGTCGCCAAGGCCGTCAACGGCGTCAACTACAACGTCCACGCCGGTGAGACGCTCGCCGTCCTCGGCGAGTCCGGCTCCGGCAAGTCCGTGACCGCCCAGGCCATCATGGGCATCCTCGACATGCCGCCCGGCAGGATCCCGCAGGGCCAGATCCTGTTCCGCGGCGAGGACATGCTCACCATGTCGGGCGAGGAGCGCCGGAAGATCCGCGGCCGGAAGATCGCCATGATCTTCCAGGACGCGCTCTCGGCGCTGAACCCCGTGCTCACCGTGGGCTATCAGCTCGGCGAGATGTTCCGCGTCCACCAGGGCCTCTCCAAGAAGGAGGCCAAGGCCAAGGCCATCGAGCTGATGGACCGGGTCCGCATCCCGGCGGCGAAGGAGCGGGTGAACGACTACGCGCACCAGTTCTCCGGCGGTATGCGCCAGCGCATCATGATCGCCATGGCGATGGCGCTGGAGCCGGACCTGATCATCGCCGACGAGCCGACCACCGCGCTGGACGTCACCGTCCAGGCGCAGGTCATGGACCTGCTCGCGGAGCTGCAGCGCGAGTACCACATGGGCCTGATCCTGATCACCCACGACCTGGGTGTGGTGGCGGACGTCGCCGACAAGATCGCGGTGATGTACGCGGGCCGGATCGTCGAGACCGCCCCCGTGCACGAGCTCTACAAGCGCCCGGCCCATCCGTATACCCGCGGTCTGCTGGAGTCCATCCCGCGGCTGGACCGCAAGGGCCAGGAGCTCTACGCGATCAAGGGGCTGCCGCCCAATCTGCTCAAGATCCCCTCGGGCTGCGCCTTCAACCCGCGCTGCCCCAAGGCGCAGGACATCTGCCGTACGGATGTCCCCGCCCTGGTGCCGGTCACCGAGCAGGACGGCGCGGAGCTGCCGGGCCGCGGCAGCGCGTGCCACTTCTGGAAGGAGACCCTCCATGGCTGACACCGAGAAGAACGACAAGGCCATGGAGCCGGCCGACGCCACCCCCAACGTCACGGAGGTGGAGACGGTCGACGCGGCGACCGAGGAGGAGGCCGTCGCGGCTCTGGAGGCCCCGGTGGACCGCGGCGAGCCGATCCTCCAGGTGCGAAACCTGGTCAAGCACTTCCCGCTGACCCACGGCATCCTCTTCAAGCGGCAGATCGGCGCGGTCAAGGCGGTCGACGGGATCTCCTTCGACCTCTACCAGGGCGAGACGCTCGGCATCGTCGGTGAGTCCGGCTGCGGCAAGTCCACCGTCGCCAAACTGCTGATGACCCTGGAGACCGCCACCGCGGGCGAGGTCTTCTACAAGGGCCAGGACATCACCCGGCTGTCCGGCCGCGCGCTGCGCGCCGTCCGCCGCAATATCCAGATGGTCTTCCAGGACCCGTACACCTCGCTCAACCCCCGGATGACGGTGGGCGACATCATCGGCGAGCCGTACGAGATCCACCCCGAGGTCGCCCCCAAGGGCGACCGGCGCCGCAAGGTCCAGGACCTGCTGGACGTCGTCGGCCTCAACCCCGAGTACATCAACCGCTATCCGCACCAGTTCTCCGGCGGCCAGCGCCAGCGCATCGGCATCGCGCGCGGCCTCGCACTCAACCCGGAGATCATCATCTGCGACGAGCCGGTCTCGGCGCTGGACGTCTCCGTCCAGGCGCAGGTCATCAATCTGATGGAGAAGCTCCAGGACGAGTTCAACCTGTCCTACATCTTCATCGCCCACGACCTGTCCATCGTCCGCCACATCTCCGACCGGGTCGGCGTGATGTACCTGGGCAAGATGGCCGAGATCGGCACCGACACCGAGATCTACGACCACCCGACGCACCCCTACACCCAGGCGCTGCTGTCGGCCGTCCCGGTCCCGGACCCGGAGTCGCGCGAGGGCCGCGAGCGCATCATCCTCACCGGCGACGTCCCCTCCCCGGCCAACCCGCCCTCCGGCTGCCGCTTCCGCACCCGCTGCTGGAAGGCCGAGGACAAGTGCGCCAAGGAGGTCCCGCTGCTCGCCATCCCGGAGCGCTTCGCCGGATCGGACTCGCCCGCGGCACACGAGTCGGCGTGCCACTTCGCGGAGGAGAAGGACGTGGTCCACGCCTAGCGCTTCCGCGCGGGCCGCTGTTTAACGACGAGGGCCGCCCTGACCGTGACGCTCACGGTCAGGGCGGCCCTCGTCGTCGTTCAGGCCCCGTCCGACTCGGGCCAATGCTGCACCCGGACGATGAAGACGGTCGTGAAGCGTCGATGCTCCTGATACCAGACGATCAGTCGACCTTCTGCGTGGTCGAATAATCGAGACACCCCGGACTCATGAATCGGTGGGTCGCCGAGGTACTTGACGGCAGCGGCGTCGGCCAGCCGCTGGGCAAGTCGCTCCACGTCGTGCTTGATCTGGGGATCCAGACCGCCGACCACGTTCTCGGCATCGGGCAGGTACTCCCAGGTCCAATCGCTCACGCGGCGACCTCGCGGCGCGCGGCGTCCAACAGCACTCCGATCTCGGCCGAAGCGCGCCTGGCATCCTCGACGCTGGGCGCCTCGGCGACGGCCACCTCCAACTCGTGGAGCCGTCGAGCCCGCTCCGGATAGCGCCGCAGAGCCACGAAGACGCCCCAGCGGTGGAGGAAGGTGTGCATGGGGACGGTGCTGTCGGTCTGCACCGCCTCTTGCCAGGCACTGTGGAACTCCTCCTCGAACCGGACAGCCGCGCTGAGGTCCACGGAGCGCACGGCGACCCGCAGTGCCTGTTCGGTCAGCGGCGGCATGGGGAACAGCGGCTCGTCGTGGGAGTCCTCTATGGGCTGTGTGCTCACGGCGCTGTCTCCTCCGCTGTGCCGTAGGTCGTCCACGTAGGGTGATCGGTGCAGGCCGATGTTCATCCAGTTTGCCCCATCGCGGGTGGGGGCGGGTTCAGCGTGAACCATACGGCCTTGCCGGTGACGCCCGCGTCCTTGTCGGTGTAGTCGTGCACGCCCCAGGTGTCGGAGCACGACTCGACGAGCGTGAGGCCGCGCCCGTTCTCGTCCTCGGCGTTCGCCACCACCGGCTGCGGCAGCCCGCAGCCGGAGTCCCAGACGGTGACCCGGAAGTCGGGTGACGTCGGCTCCCAGTCCATGCTGACGTACGCGTCGGTGGTGGTGTTCCGGTACGCGTTGGTGACCAGCTCCGACACGAGCAGTTCGGCCCTGTCGATGATGCAGTCGAGCCGGGCCGCCTTGAGGACGTGACGGATGGTGGCCCGTACGACGCCCACAGCGCGGGGGTCGTGGGGGATGAACAGGCCGTAGGACCAGGGCTCTTCGGGCGTGCGCATGGGGCAGCCTCCGGTTGAGTGCCTATTGTGACTGGCGCCATACGTAAGGTAGCCAATGGGGTTGTGAATCCACAACCTCGTTGGCTGGGGCATACTGCTGAGCGATGTCGAGGAGGGGCGTATGGGGCTGAGGGCAAATCCCACGTATCGTCAGCGCCGGTTCGGCTCGGAGGTGCGCAAGTTGCGCGAAAACGCTGGCCTGAGCGTTGGGGAGAGCGCGGCGGTCATGGGGATGCGGCAGTCGCATATCAGTAACGTCGAGTCCGGCCGGACTGGTCTGTCACCGGAGCGGTTGCGCTCCCTCGCGGCGGCTGGTGGTAGTGAAGACTCGACCTACGTTGACGCCCTGGTCGAGATGGGGCAGGCGTCGGGCAAGGGGTGGTGGACGGGGTACCGGGAGCGGGTGCGGCCGTCACTGCTGGACGTCGCCGAGTTGGAGGCTGGTGCCCGTGCGCTCCACTGCTACGAGCCCATGTTCGTGCCCGGGTTGCTGCAGACTCCCGAGTACGCGGCGGCCATCCACCGTGCTGGATACGTCCGCACCTCCCGGCAAGAGGATGACCTGGCCATCGAATTCCGGCTGAAGCGCCAGCAGGTATTGCTCGGCGAGTACGCTCCCCGGCTCCACGCGGTCGTCCACGAAGCGGCCCTTCGCGCGACGTTGGACAGCCCTCGCCTCATGCGGGGTCAGTTGCTGCGACTGATCGAGCTGTCGCGTCTGCCGAACGTCACCCTGCAGGTCATGCCGTTCGACGGGCCGGTGGCGTTCGGCACGTCCTTCGCGCTGATCCAGCCCGAGGTATGGGAACTGAGCACAGTGGTCGTGGGACACGTGGAGAAGTCGCTCTACCTGGGTGACCGTAGCGATCTCGTTCGATACGGCGATGCCTTCGCTAAGGTGTGCGAAGTGGCGTTGCCTCCCGTGGACGCAACGGTTTCACCGGAGGCGCATGACGCCAAGGACTCGTTGGGCCTCATCCAGCGACTCCTGTATCCCCTGCTCTAGGAGGGCGCTGATGTCTCACCTCAGGTGGCGCAAGTCGAGCTTCAGCGAGGGACATTCCGACACGTGTGTCGAACTCGCCGCCGACTCCGTCGGCACCCCTCACCTCCGCGAGAGCGACGACCCGGAGGTCGTCATATCCACCACCCCGGCCGCGCTCCGCGCGTTCCTGCGGGCCGCCAAGGCGGGGAGATTCGACCGCCTCGAAGGGTGAGCCGCGTCCCTCCCGGTGCCCCTTCCAAAAGTGCTTGATCTCGCGCAACTAATTTGTCAAACGTTTTCCAGAGGGGTACCCCAACCCCCCGGCAATCCGGAGGCGATCCGCCAGTCCGGCAACGGCCTCGGCCCCCGAGCACGGACGCCGTCACCGGCGCTCACTCCCGGCGGCCGGCGCCCGGCGACGGCGCCCCACTCCCCACCTGCCGACCCATGCTCAAATGCGCCGAAGGCGCGAGACGGCGCCGCGCTGCACCTCGTAGGGTCGTGGCATGTCTGCCCCTCACTCTCCGGTGTATCAGGAGTACTACACCCGCACCCCTTTCCAACTCTTCTCCGGCGTCGGCTGGAAGCGGCTGGTGGCCTTCCGGGCCGATGAGTCGGGCGTAACCCTGGGCGGCCCCGTGACGTGCTACCGCCGGTTCACCGCCGTCGTGCCGTGGTGGGACATCGAAGCCGTCGTTCTGTGGTCCACGAAAAAGACCATGGAGAGGCCGATACGGCGGATAGGTCTGAAGTTGCGGCCGGGCGTGCCGGACCCTCCCGGCCTCAACCATGAGCTCACCCCGCAGCTCAGCGCGGGTATCGCGCCGCATATCGAGCACGAGGTCGTCAGGAACAGCCGGTTCATCGCCTTGTGGAAGGTGGACCACACCCGGCTCTCCACCGCCATGCAGGCGTTCGCGCCCCAAGTTCAGTTGCGTGTCCACCCGGTGCACGAGGTGGTGCCCCAGGGGCCGGGCACGAGGCTGGGGAACGACTCTGGCGGGAGCATTTTCGACATCATGCCCTGACCCCCGCGCGCTCCTCCGCGAAGTGGCAGGCCGACGCATGGGCGGCCGCCCCCGCCAAGCCCGTCGGCACCGCCAGCACCGGCACCTCCGCCGCGCAGCGCTCCTGCGCCTTCCAGCAGCGGGTGCGGAAGCGGCAGCCGGAGGGCGGGTTGGCCGGGGAGGGGACGTCGCCGGTGAGCAGGATGCGTTCGCGGCGCCCACGCGACTCCGGGTCCGGGACCGGGACGGCGGAGAGCAGTGCCTGGGTGTACGGGTGCGTCGGGTGGTCGTAGATCTCGGGGCCCGTCCCCGTTTCGGCGAAGCGGCCCAGGTACATCACGGCGACCTGGTCGGCGATGTGCCGGACCACCGACAGATCGTGGGCGATGAAGACGTAGGCCAGGCCGAACTCGTCCTGCAGCCGCTCCATCAGATTGACCACCTGCGCTTGCACCGACACGTCCAGCGCTGAGACCGGCTCGTCCGCGACGATGACCTCCGGCCGTAGCGCCAGGCCCCGGGCGATGCCGATGCGCTGGCGTTGGCCGCCGGAGAACTGGTGGGGATAGCGGTTGAGGTGCTCCGGGCTGAGCCCCACGACCTCCAGCAGCTCCTGGACCGCCCGCCGCCGGTCGCCCTTGGGCGCCGCCTCGGGGTGGATCTCGAAGGGCTCCCCGATGATGTCGCCCACCGTCATCCGGGGGTTGAGCGAGGTGTACGGGTCCTGGAAGACCATCTGGATGTTGCGGCGGACGGCCCGCAGCGCGCGGCCCGAGAGACGCGTGATGTCCTCGCCCCGGTAGTGGATCGTCCCGGCGGTCGGCCGTTCCAGGCTGACCAGCAGCTTGGCCACGGTGGACTTGCCGCAGCCGGACTCGCCGACGATGCCGAGCGTCTCCCCGCGCCGCAGGGCGAAGGAGACCGTGTCGACCGCCCGGACGGCGCCGATCCGCCGCTTGAACACCACGCCCTGGGTCAGGGGATAGAGCTTGGCCAGGTCGCGGATCTCCAGGACCGGCCCGTCGGGCTCAGACATGCGCTCAGGCATGCAGCTCCTCCTTCCAGAAGTGGCAGGCGCTGGTCCGCCCGCCGGACGCGGAGGACACCAGGGACGCGGGGGACGCGGAGGACGCCGGGGGCGCCCCCGGCGGGGATGCGCCCGCCGGAGACTCACCCGCCGCCGCCACCTCGTACAGCGGCGGCCGCTCGACGCGGCAGACCTCCTGGGCGCGCGGGCAGCGGGGGTGGAAGGGGCAGCCGGAGGGCATGGCGAGGGGGCTGGGCGGCGCTCCCCTGATCGCGTAGAGCTCCCCGCCACGGTGACCTCCATGGCCCCCGTGACTCTCGTGACCCCCATGATCCCCGTGACGCCCATGATCCCCGTGACCCCGGCGGGCTTGCCCGCCCCCGTGGTCCACGCGCGGCACGGAGTCCAGCAGTCCGCGGGTGTACGGATGGGCGGGGCGCCGGTAGAGGTCGCGCACCGGCGCGGTCTCCACGATCCGGCCCGCGTACATCACGGCGATGGTGTCGGCGACGTCCGCGACCACGCCCAGGTCGTGGGTGATGAGGATGAGCCCCATGGCGTACTCGCGGCGCAGCTCCGCCAGCAGATCCATGACCTGCGCCTGGACGGTGACGTCCAGCGCCGTGGTCGGCTCGTCGGCGATGATCAGATCCGGCTCCAGCGCCATCGCCATGGCGATCATGATGCGCTGGCGCATACCGCCCGAGAACTGGTGCGGATAGTCCCCGGCCCGCTGCTTGGCCGCCGGGATACGGACCCGGTCCATCAGCTCGACGGCCCTGATCCGGGCGTCCTTACGGGACATGCCGCGGTGCACCTCGTACATCTCGGCCAGCTGGGCTCCGACCGGGATCACCGGGTTGAGCGCGGAGAGCGCGTCCTGGAAGATCATCGCCATCTTGGCGCCCCTGGTCCGGCGGCGCTCCTCCCGGCTCGCCGTCAGCAGATCCCGCCCCTGGAAGAGGACTTCCCCGCCGGTGACGAAGCCGGGCGGGGAGTCCAGGATGCCCATGACGGCCTGGGCGGTCACGGACTTGCCGCACCCCGACTCGCCCAGCACGGCGAGCGTCTGCCCCGCGTCCACGCCGTAGCTCACCCCGCCGACGGCCTCGGCGACGCCGTCCCGGGTACGGAACTCGACCCGCAGGTCGCGTACGTCCAGCAAACGGGTCACCGGCGGCTCCTTACGACATGGCGCGAAAAATCAGCGCAGCTTGGGGTCCAGGGCGTCGCGCACCGCGTCGCCGAGCATGATGAAGGCGAGGACCGTGAGGCTCAGCGCCCCGGCCGGCCACAGCAGCATGTGCGGGGCGTTGCGGATCTGGGTGGCGGCAGAGGAGATGTCGATCCCCCAGGAGACGGTGGGCGGTTTGAGCCCCACGCCGAGGAACGACAGCGTCGCCTCCAGCGCGATATAGGTGCCGAGCGCGATGGTCGCGACGACGATCACGGGGGCGACGGCGTTGGGCGCGATATGGCGCAGCAGGGTGCGGCCGCTGCCCGCGCCGAGCGCGCGCGCCGCCTGGACGTAGTCGTGCTGTTTCACGGCCACGACCGAGCCCCGCGCGATACGGGAGATCTGCGGCCAGCCCAGCAGCACGATGAAGCCGACGACCGGCCAGACCGAACCGCTGGTGACCACGGAGAGGAAGACCAGGCCGCCGAGGAGGATCGGGATACCGAAGAAGACATCGGCGATCCGCGAGAGCAGCGCGTCACACCAGCCGCCGAAGAACCCGGCGAGGCCGCCCAGCACGCTGCCGAGCAGGGCCGCGCCGGCGGTGGCGCAGGTGCCGACGGTGATGGAGGCGCGGGCGCCGTAGACCGTGCGCGTGTAGACGTCGCGGCCCTGGAGGTCGTAGCCGAAGGGGTGGCCGGGCGCCGGGCCGTCCTGCGCCTTGGCGAGATCACCCTGGTACGGATTGCCGCTCGCGATCAGCTGCGGCCAGATCGCGATGACGACGAGGAAGAGGATGACGAGCGCGGAGACGAGGAAGACGGGGTTGCGTCGCAGCTCGCGCCAGGCGTCGGACCACAGCCCCCGGGTGCCGGGGACCGCCGGCCCGCCGCCTCGTGTGCCGCGCCGCCACGGGGCGCGCCACGGGCCGCGCCGTGCCCCGCTCTCCAGGGTGCCGGCGCCGGAGGCGACGAGGTCCAGCGGACCGCTGCCCCCCACCGACGGGGCGATCGCCTCGGTCGTGTCATGCGTCGCGTACGGCGTCTCGTGCGGCGTTTCATATCGTGTGTCAAAAGGCTCAGGCATACCGGATCCTCGGGTCGAGCACGGCGTAGAGGAGGTCGACGAGCAGATTGGCGAGCAGGAAGACGATCACCAGGATGGTGACGAAGCCGACGACGGTCGGTGAGTTCTGCCGCAGAATGCCCTGGTAGAGCTGGTAGCCCACGCCATGGATATTGAAGATCCGCTCGGTGACGATGGCCCCGCCCATGAGCGCGCCGACATCCGTGCCGAGGAAGGTCACCACGGGGATCAGCGAGTTGCGCAGCAGATGGCGGGTGACGATCCGGCGGCGCGGCAGCCCCTTGGCGACGGCGGTACGGACGTAGTCGGCGCGGGCGTTCTCGGCGATCGAGGTACGGGTGAGCCGGGTGGTGTACGCGAGCGAGACCAGCCCCAGCACCACGCCGGGCAGCAGCAGTTCGGTCAGCGGCGCCTCCGGCGAGACGGACGGCCTGGCCCAGCCCCAGGTCACGCCGAACAGATACTGGAGCACCGTGCCGCTGACGAAGGTCGGGATGGCGACCACGACGAGGGTCAGCAGCAGCACCGAGGTGTCGGTCCCCCGGCCGCGGCGCAGCCCGCTGAGCACACCGAGGGTGATCCCCACCGCCATCTCGAAGGTGACCGCGACGACCGTGAGGCGCAGGGTCACGGGAAAGGCGCCGGCCATCAGCTCGGTGACGGGCTGCCCGTTGAAGGCGGTGCCGAAGTGGCCGCTGAAGACCTGCCCCATGTAGTGCGCGTACTGGCGCCACAGCGGCTCATCCAGATAGAGGTCCTCGCGGATCCGGGCGGCAGTGGCGGGGTCGGGGGCCTTGTCGCCGAAGAGCGCGGCGACCGGGTCGCCGAGTGCGTACACCATGAAGAAGATCAGGAAGGTGGAGCCGAGGAACACCGGGATCATCTGCAGCAGCCGCCGGAGCGCATAGCGGCCCATGGCTCAGCTGACCTTGATCTGGTGGTAGACGGGCACGCTGAACTGGTTGAGGGTCACCTCGCTGAGCCGGTCCGAGTAGCCGGCGCTGCCGTTCTGGTACCAGAGCGGAATGGCGGGCATCTGCTCGGCGAGGATCTTCTCCGCCGTCTGGAAGCCGGTGATGGCCGCTCCGTCGGCGGAGGCGGCATTGGCCTGGTTCACCAGCCGGTCGAAGCCGGTGTCGCTCCAGTGGCCGTCGTTGGAGGAGGCGCCGGTGTAGTACAGCGGCTGGAGGAAGTTCTGGATGAGCGGATAGTCCATCTGCCAGCCGGCCCGGAAGGGCCCGGTCATCTCCTTGCCGGCCATCTTGTTGCGGTAGTCGGCGAAGGTGCCGACGGGTTTGCCGACGCACGCCCGGTCGCTCCTCAGCACGGAGTTGACGCTGTTGCAGACCGCGTCGACCCAGTCCTTGTGCGAGCCGGTGTCGGCGTTGTACGTGATCGTCATCCGCCCGCCGGGCAGTCCGCCGGCCGCCTTGATCAGCTTGCGCGCCCGCTCCGGGTCGAAGGAGCAGGCGTCGCCGCACAGCCCCGGCTGATAGCCGCCCTGACGGCGCAGGACCGGTGAGGTCCAGTCGGTCGCCGGGGTGCGGGTGTTACGGAAGATCCGGTCGGTGATCTGCGCGCGGTTGATCGCCATCGAGATGCCCCGGCGGAGCTTGGCCTTGCCCGGACCGCTCCAGGCGCGGTCGTACATCGGGAAGGTGAGGGTCTGGATGATCCCGGCGGGCTGGTTGATATAGCGGTTGCCGAGGTCGGAGCGGACGAACTTCAGCTGCTGCGCCGGGACATCGTCCACCAGATCGAGATTGCCCGCCTGGAGATCGGTGTAGGCGGTGTTGCTGTCGGTGTAGACACGGAGATCGACACCCTTGTTACGGGCCTTGTCGGGGCCGGGGTAGGCGTCCCAGGTGCGCAGCTTCATCACCGAGCCCTTGGCGTACGACCGCACCAGGTACGGGCCGTTGCCCACGGGCTTCTTCAGCCAGGCGGCATGGTGCTCGAAAAACGCCCGGGGCAGCGGTGCGTAGGCGTTGTAACCGAGCGTCTCGGGCCAGGTGGAGAACTTCTGGGTGAGTCTGACGGTGAAGGTCCGGTCGTCCTTGACCCGCAGCCCGGAGAGGGTCTTGGCGGTGGGGCCGCCGGAGTCGGGGTGGACCTTGTCATAGCCCTCGATGTACTCGAAGAAGTAGGCGTTGCGCTGCTTGTGGTCGATCCGGGCGCCGTAGTTCCAGGCGTCCACGAAGGACCTCGCCGTCACCTTCTCGCCGTTGCTGAACCGCCAACCGCCCTTGATGGTGATGGTGTAGTTCCGCTGGTCGGAACTGAGGATCCGCTGAGCGAGCGCGTCCTTGGCCTCACCGGTCCTCGGGTCGTACCGCTTGAGCCCCCGGAAGATCATGTCGAGGACCTTGCCGCCCTGGACCTCATTGGTGTTGGCCGGCTCCAGCGGGTTCGGCGGATCGCCCCAGGAGGAACGGACGACCCCGGACCCGGAACCACTGCCACCACCGCAGGCCGTCGCGGCCACCCCGACGGCGGCCACACACACGGCGCCCAGCGCGCACCGGGCACACGTACGGTGCAGGGCTCCGCGCATGGCGCCTCCCGAGGATCCGGTCCACGATCCGCCTCAAGGTCCATCTGACATCCGGTGGACCGACGGCGCACGTCGATGACCGCTGTCCGTGGCGGCAGGGGGAGCATTCCGGCGGCCTATGATCGCGACGTGTCGCACAGCGATCTTCAGCGCGTTCAGGACTTCCTGCTCTCCTTCGCCCGCCGCCAGGCCGGCGAGGTACGGGAGGTGCCCGGGGGATTCCTGGTGCGGCATGAGGGCTATGCGCGCTCCCACGAGCACAATCAGCTCCATATCGCCGGGCCCGTCGGCCCCGAGACGCTGCCGGCCGTCGCCGACGCCGCGATGTCCGATCTGCCGTACCGGCGGATCACCGTCCATGACGACGACCTCGGGCTCGCCTGCGCGCCCGTGCTCGGCCGGGCGGGTTACCGGCACGCCACCGAGGTCGTCATGGTCCACACGGGTCCGGTGCCGCCGGAGCCCGGGGCCGAGGTCGTGGAGCGGGATCTGGGGCCGGATCCGTACGGCCCGCTGCGGCGGGCGCTGACCGCCCAGCAGCGGCGGTGGATGCCCGACGCCGACGAGGAGACCGTGCACGACCTCGTGGACCGGCGCACGGCGCGCCGTGAGGGCGCCGACGAGGTGCTCTTTCTGGCCGTCCACGACGACATCGGCGAGGTCGCCTCCTGGGCCGACCTCTACATGGCGCCCGCCGACGCCATCGCCCAGATCGACGAGGTGGTGACCGCCGATCCGTATGTGCGCCGCGGCTATGCCGACGCCATACTGGCCGGCGCCGTGCGCCGCGCGGCCGCCGCCGGATGCGGGCTGCGCTTCCTGATGGCCGACCAGGACGACTGGCCCCGCCACTGGTACGCCCGCCGCGGCTTCACCCCCATCGGCCGCAGCCACGTCTTCACCCGCCCCTGAGCCACCCGGAAATGGCGTGCCGAGGCGCGGTGGCCGGGGCTATGGTCCAGTCATGCCCCACACCACCCCCTTGGACATCCGGATCGGCGTCTACGCGACCGAGGGCGAGGCCAGGAGGCTCGGCGAAGGGTGCGAACGGCTGCTGAACGGCCGCGCGCTCGCCTACCGCCTGTCGGTCGCAGGCCCCGGGGAGGCGACGGCCGGACCCGGGTCCATGCCGCTCGCCGCGTTCTACGACGACCTTCCCGAGCAGTGGCGGATCGGCCACCCCGGAGAGGACCCCGGAGCCCGCGCCGTCCATGAGGTCCGGGTCGCGCTGCACACCACCCGCCCCCGGGCGGAGACCCTCCGCGAGGAACTGACCCGCGTCGTCTGCCCCGGTCCCGAACACCGTTCGCCCTGCCCGGTCCCTTGGGCCTCCCACTGCGTCGGCCCGACGGCGTAGGCCCGGTCTCAGTCCTTCCGCAGGTCCTCCGCCGCGATCAGCGCCGGGTCGAGGACGACGTCCTCCTCGCGGGCCTCGATGGTCGGGGCCTCGGGGAAGTGGCAGGCGGACAGATGGCCCTCGCGGTTGCCCTCGATGCGCAGCAGCGGGGGCTCTTCCCGGGCGCACGTGTCCTGCGCCTTCCAGCACCGGGTGCGGAAGCGGCAGCCGGAGGGCGGATTGATGGGGGAGGGGACGTCGCCGGCGAGCCGGATGCGTTCGCGGCGGGTGGCGTTCGCCTCGTCCTCGGCCATCACCACCGCCGCGTCCGGGACGGCGGACAGCAGGGCGTGGGTGTAGGGGTGGCGCGGGCGGTGGTAGATGGAGTCGCGGTCGCCGACCTCGACGATCTTGCCGAGGTACATCACGGCGACGCGCTGCGAGAAGTGGCGTACGACGGCGAGGTCATGGGCGATGAACAGGAAGGCGATGCCCAGTTCGCGCTGGAGCTGCTGGAGCAGATTGACGACCTGGGCCTGGATGGAGACGTCCAGCGCCGAGACCGGTTCGTCGGCGACGATCAGCCTGGGTTCGAGGGCGAGCGCGCGGGCGACGCCGATGCGCTGGCGCTGGCCGCCGGAGAACTCGTGCGGGAAGCGGTTGTAGTGCTCGGGGTTGAGGCCGACGGTCTCCAGCAGTTCGCGCACCCGGGCCTCGTGGCCGCCCGGCGGGTTGATGCCGTTGATCTCCATCGGGCCGGAGATGATGGTGCCGACGGTCTGCCGGGGGTTCAGCGAGGAGTACGGATCCTGGAAGATCATCTGGATCTCGGAGCGGACCGGCGCGAGCGCCTTGCGGTCCGCGTGGGTGATGTCCTGGCCCCGATAGGTGATCGTGCCACCCGTCGGCTCCAGCAGCCGGGTCAGCAGCCGGCCCGTGGTGGACTTGCCGCAGCCGGACTCGCCGACCAGGCCGAAGCTCTCGCCCGCGTGCACGGTCAGATCGATGCCGTCGACCGCTTGGACGGCCCCGACCTTCCGCTTGATCGGAAAGCCGCCCATGATCGGGAAGTGCTTGGTCAGCCTCTCGGTGACCAGGAGGGGTTCCGGTTTCCCCGACGCGCTGCTCATGTGTACCGCTCCCTAGGCCCTAGCCCAGCCGGGGCTTGATCTGCTCGATGAAGATGGTCTGCTGCCGCTCGGGCGTGAGATGGCAGGCGGCGCCCCGCCGCTCGGGCAGGACGGGCCGTTCGCCGACGCACCGCCCGTCCGCCACCTCGCCCGTGAAGCCGCAGCGCGGATGGAAGGGGCAGCCCGTCGGTGGGGTGAGAAGGCTCGGCGGGGCGCCGGGGATGGGGTTCAGCGGCTCGTCGATGTCGGAGGAGAGCCGCGGCATGGAGCCCAGCAGCCCCCAGGTGTACGGATGCTGGGGCGCGCGCAGCACCTCGCGGACCGTACCGCGCTCGACGGCCCGGCCCGCGTACATCACCAGCAGATCGTCGGCGGTATTGGCGACCACGCCCAGATCGTGGGTGATGAGGATGATCGCGGAGCCGAACTCCTGCTGGAGGTCCTTGAGCAGATCGAGGATCTGGGCCTGGACGGTGACGTCGAGGGCGGTGGTCGGCTCGTCGGCGATCAGCAGATCGGGGTTGCAGACCAGCGACATGGCGATCATCGCGCGCTGCCGCATACCGCCGGAGAACTGATGCGGATAGTCGTCCATGCGCAAGCGCGCGTTGGGGATGCCGACCTTCTCCAGCATTGCGATCGCGCGCGATCGCGCCTCCCGCTTGGAGGCGCCGGTGTGCTTGCGGAACGGCTCGGCGATCTGGCGGCCCACCGTGTAGTACGGCGACAGGGCGGTCAGCGGATCCTGGAAGATCATCGCCATCTTGTTGCCGCGCAGCCTCTCCAGAGTGCGCTCGGGCGCGCCGGTCAGCTCCTGCCCGTCCAGCAGGATCTCGCCCCGGATCTCGGTGGTGCGCGGATCGTGGAGGCCGAGCACGGTGAGGTTGGTGACGGACTTCCCGGAGCCGGACTCGCCGACGATGCCGAGCGTGCGGCCGCGTTCGAGGTCGAAGGAGAGGCCGTCCACGGCCTTGACCACGCCGTCCTCGGTGGAGAAGCGGACGTACAGATCGCGTACGGACAGAAAGGCGCCGTCGTCGGGGGCGGCAGCCGGCGTCGCGCCGTCGTCGGGCTTGGTGAGTGTGGTCATCTCGGCAGGCTCCCGGTCTCTCAGGCGAGGCGCACGCGCGGGTCGATGAAGGCGTAGGCGGCGTCGACCAGGATGTTGAACACCACGATGGCCGCGGCGCTGACCAGCATCACGCCCATCAGCATCGGCAGATCGGTCAGCTGCACGGATTCGACCGCAAGCCGTCCGATGCCGTGCAGGGTGAAGGTGTACTCGGTGACCATCGCCCCGCCGAAGAGCGACCCGAGGTCGATGCCGAAGATGGTGATGATGGGGGCGATGGCGCCGCGCCAGGCGTAGCGGAAGAAGACCGTACGGCCGGCCAGGCCCTTGGCCCGGGCGGTACGGACATGGTCCTCCTGCAGCTGCTCGACCATCTGGGAGCGGGTCATCCGGCTGTAGTTGGCCATGAAGATCAGGGAGAGCACCAGCCAGGGCAGCAGCATCCCGCTGAACCACTTCGCCGGATTGTCGGTGAAGGGGTAGTAGGCGGGCTGATCCATGATCCCCAGGCCGCTGACGAACCAGGCCAGACAGAGCACGCCGACGAAGTAGATCTGCAGGGACGCGCCGAGCAGCGACAGCGAGCTGAAGAACTTGTCGATCCAGGTGCCGCGCCGCCAGGCCGCGATCATGCCGATGCCGATCCCGCAGACCAGGAAGACGGCGGCGCCGCCGATGGCGAGCGAGAGGGTGGTGGGGAAGCGGTCGACGATGGTGCCCCAGACCGGCTCCTGGCTGACGAAGGAGTAGCCGAAGCAGGGGGCGTCGCAGTGTCCGACCGCGAAGTCTCGCCCGACGAAGATCCCGACCATGAACTTCCAGTACTGGACCGGAACCGGCTGGTCCAGGCCGAGGTTCTTGTTGATGATCGCGAGCGATGTGGGATCGCAGCTCTTGCCGCAGGCGAGCCGGGCGGGTTCGGCGGGCAGGGCGAAGAAGAGGAAGAACGTGATCGCGCTGATCAGCAGGAGGATCACGATCGCGCCGAGGGACCGGCGGGAGAGGAATCTCAACATGGCGTCGGGGATCTTCCGCTAGGGGCGGGCCCCGGCCGCGCCGCGACGACCGTACTACGGCGGTGACGGCGTCTGCGGCGCGGCCGGGCTCCGGGCGGCTCTCTGGGCTGCCGCGGCTACTTGATGAAGACGGCCGTCGGGTCCACGGCTCCGTAGACCGAGTTGTACTTCACGCCGCCGAGACCGGAGCCCCAGAGGGTGAACAGCCGGTTGTAGTAGGTCGGGACCGCGGGGACCTCATCGGTGAAGAGCTTCTCGCTGAGCTTGATCCAGTCGGTGGTGGCCTGGTTGAGATCGCTGACCTTCGCGACCCGGTCGATCTCCTTGTCGACCGACGGGACCTTGAGGTGGGAGTAGTTCGCGGAGTCGTCGTAGACGTTCTTCCCGCCGTACACCGGGGGGACCACGGTCGAGGCCGACGGCCAGTCGGCGCCCCACGAGGACCGGTACAGGTCGTACTTGTTGGCGACCTTGCCGATCTGCGTGTAGTACGTGGTCTGGTCGATCTCCTTCTTCTGCACCTTGAACCCGGCCCGCTCCAGGGCCTGCTGGACGACCACCGAGGCGTCCTGGTGGGTCTCGCCGTTGCCGTAGGCGTAGACGAGCTCGTAGCCCTCCTTGCCGGCTTCCTTCAGCAGCTCCTTGGCCTTCTTGGCGTTGCCGCCCGGGTACTTCTTCTTCTCGAACGGGTCGAAGGACGGGTCGTAGCCCTTGAGCGTGGGGCCGACCAGACCGCCGCCGACCTCACCGGCCTTCGGACCGCCGAACTGCTGGAGGTACTGGCCGCTGGGGAAGGCCCAGGCGATCGCCTCGCGCACCTTCTTGTCCTTGACCCGGTCCAGGTTGATCGAGACGACGTCCACATACGGCTGGGTCTTGGTCATCGAACGGGCCATCGCGGCCTTGTCCTTGAGGACCGAGGAGATCTGCGAGGGGTCGACCGCGTTGGTGAACGTCATGCCGTTCCGGTCGGCGCCCTTGTCGGCCTGGAGCCGGCGGGTGGAGTCCACCCACTGATGGCCGAAGGAGACGTTGAAGGTGTTGACGTACTGATGGCGGATCGAGTCGGTGTTGGGGTCCCACTGATCGTTCTTGACGAACTGGATGCCCTTGCCCGCCTTGAAGTTCCTGATCTTGTACGGGCCGGAGGACACCGGCGCCTTGTCGTACTTCTCCTTGGTGTCCTTCGCCGGCGGCACCGCGGTGATGTTCGGCATGGCCACCGCGAAGGGCACCTCGGCGCGCGGCTGGTCGAAGTGGAAGACGACCGTCTTGTCGTCCGGGGTGTCCAGGACCGACGTGGGCAGATGCTTGCCCTTGTACGGGCCGTCCGGCAGCGCCTTGCGGTACTTCTGGCCCTCGCCGGAGAGCCACTGCTGGAGATAGGTCGGGCCGTTGGTCTCGAAGGGCGCGTAGAGCCGCTCCACGGCCTGCCGTACGTCCTTGGAGGTGATGGGCGAGCCGTCCTCGAACTTCAGCCCGTCCTTGAGGGTGTACGTCCAGGTGCGGCCGCCGTCCGAGGACTTGCCGGTGTCGGTCGCGAGGTCGCCGACCAGCTTGACCTTCCCCGTCTTGTCGTCGACCTGGTAGTTGGTCAGCGTGCGGTTGTAGAGCGTCTGCATGATCAGCTCATCGCTGACGTAGATCTGACCCGGGTCCAGATGCTCGAACGCGTCCCGCTGCAGCACCGACACGGTGCCGCCCTTCTTGGCGCCCGCCAGGTCCTTGGCGGGCCCCGTGGAGTCGGCGGCGGTGCCCAGGCTGATGTCCTGGCTCTCCATCTTGGGTTCCTTGGACCCCTTGGGATCGGAGCCGCCGCCCCCGCTGCTGCACGCCGAGAGCGCCAGGGCGCCCGCGGCCAGGGCGACGGCGTATGTGCGCGTTCTGCGCCTGCTGGTCAACGTCATGGTCGTCACTGCACCTGCCTCATCGGACGGAACACTTGCCGTTCTCTGCGTCTGCCGTACTGATCGGCGCCGGCTGTGCGTCAGCGCGTGGTCTTCGGGTCCATCGCGTCCCGGACCGAGTCCCCGAGCAGGTTGAAGGCGACCACGAAGACCACCATGGCGATGCCGGGGAAGAACATGTAGGTGATGTCGCCCTCGTAGAAGTTCGCGCCCTTGGCGAACATCCGGCCCCAGTCGGGGGTCGGCTCGACCACGCCGACGCCGAGGAAGGACAGCGCCGCCTCCGTCGTCACGAAGTTCGGCAGCATCAGCGTGGACTGCACCAGGATCGGGGTGCCGAGGTTGGGCAGCAGCTCCCTGCGGACGATCCGCCCCGGCGAGGCACCGGTCACCTTGGCCGCCTCGACGAACTCACGCTCCCGCAGGGACAGCACCTGGCCGCGCAGCAGCCGGGCCAGCTGCATCCAGCCCAGCAGCCACAACACCACCACCAGCGCCGTCACCCGGAAATAGGTGGGTGTCTCCTTCTGCGGACTGACGAACAGCGCGGTGACCACCGGCATGAAGGCGACGAAGAACAGCTGCTGCGGGAACGACAGCAGCAGATCGATGAGCCGCCCGAGGAAGTAGTCGGTGCGGCCGCCCATATAGCCCGCGACGACGCCGATCACGATGCCGGTGACCGTGGACAGCAGGGTCGCGGCCAGCCCGATCAGCAGCGAGGTGCGGATGCCGTACACCAGCTGCATCAGCACATCACGGCCGAGCTTGGGCTCGATGCCGAACCAGAACTCCCCGTCGATACCGCCGTTGGGCTTCATCGGATAGCCCGTGATGGGATCCAGCAGCTCGGGGCGGTCGAGACCGTAGGTGGTGTACGGATCCTTGCCGTACAGCCATCCGATCACCGGGGCCAGGACGGCGACGACGAAGAAGAACAGCACGACGAAGGCGGAGATCACCCCGGTCCGGTCGCGCCGGAAGCGACGCCACATCAGCTGGCGGGGCGCCAGACCGGCCGGCTGGCCGCCCTCCGCGACCGGCGCGGTCTTTTCGACCACGGTGGTCCGGGATGGACTCGTCATCGCGTCACGCCCCCCGCACTGGTGTCACACCGTCAACTCGCTTATCTATGCGCGTCATGCCGCTGCCCGCTCGCCCTGCCGTGCGTGCGTGTCGGGTTGAGCGGACTGTCGCAACCGATTAACGGCCCAGTCAAGGGGCGGGCGAGGGCGGATCTGCCGCTCATCGGAGTCTTGAGCGAAGATTTGGCAGATCGACGTGCCAACGTGCTTGACAGGGATCTCCGTATGCCGACAAAGCATGGCCTATGAGCATGAAACGCGTTAACGCACAGGCAACTTGACTGTCGCAATACCGATATACGGACGCGCCAGGCTGAACTGCGTGCGGCCGTGCGGGTGCCGTAGACCGGCCGGGGCGCGCCATGTCGTCCCGGCCGGTCACCATCCGTGATTTCTTCGTGCCCCGACGGTTGCCGGGGGTGCGAGGTGGGGGAAACCTACGGCTATGGGGCAAGGACGGATACTTAACCGCGGAGCGCGCGTCTTCGGCGCACTCGTCTGCGCTGTGCTCGGGCTGATCTCGCTGGCGTGGATCATCCGTGACCTGGACAAGGCCGACGAGGCGAGCGATCTGTGGTGGGCCTGGTCGGGGCTGCCGTTCCGGGCCTCGGGGTCGATCTTCGGCTCGTCCCTGCTCGACCTCGTCCTGCTGGTGGTCTACGTGGCCGTCGGGATCGCCGCGCTGCGCTCCCCGGCCGCCGCGGGCGCGCTCGGCACGGTCGCCGTGGTGACCGTCGCGGTGCGCCTGCCCAGCCTGTGGAATCTGAACGCGGACTGGATGCAGGGCGTCCCCGACGATCTGAAGACCCGGGCGAACCTGAGCGTGTGGGTGGGCGTCGTGCTCGGCGGTCTCCTGCTGGCGACCGTGGCCGCCGCGCGCCGCCCCGCCGATCTCGGCCCGTACCCGGCGTCGCCCGCCGACCAGCCGCCCGCCCGGCCGGGGCCCGGGGCGGCGGTCACCGCCGCCCTCTCCCTGGGGGCCGTCGGGGCCGTCATCGGCGCCTGGCAGATCTACTGGGCCCAGGAGCGCGGCTGGGTGTTCTACAAGTATCTGCTCACCGGCAAGCACACGCTGGCCACGCTGCTCTCGGCCCCCGGCGCCTGGAGCGCGTGGGCGTCGGTCGCACTGTGCCTGGCCGCCGCCGTCGCGGCGCCGGCGCGGGCGCCGCTGTCGCGGCCGCTGGGGATGACGGCGGCGGCGCTGGTGCTGACCATCGGGATCAGCGAGGTCTCGCTCTGCTTCAAGCTGGAGTACGTCGACCATCTGGGCGATCTGCCGACCGTGGGCGTGCTGAGTGTGCTCAGCGCGTTCTTCGAGGCGGCGGCGGGGCTGATCGCCCTGGTCGCGCTGGCGCGGCGGGGAGTGGGCGCGGACGAGGCGCCGCTGGGCGGCCCGCCGCGGCCCGAGGCCCCGGCGTACGGCGGCGGATACGGCGGCTACGGCTACGGGGCCGGTGGCGGCTACGGGGGCGGGGGCTATGGGGACAGCGGCGGCTACGGGGGCGGGGTCTATGCCCCACCGCCGCCCGCGACCCCGCCGCCCCCGGCTCCGCCGTCATCGCCTCCGCCCGCACCGCCGCCCGCGCCCCCGCCGGGCTGGTAGCCGCCGCCGGGTGGGCCGCCGGCGGACTGGCGCGGCCCCAGGGAGCGCTTGAGGAAGTCCACTTGCAGCAGGAGCAGATTCTCCGCGACCTGCTCCTGCGGGGTCATATGGGTCACTCCGGACAGCGGCAGCACCTCATGCGGGCGGCCCGCGGCGAGCAGGGCCGAGGAGAGCCGCAGGGTGTGCGCGACGACCACATTGTCGTCGGCCAGACCGTGGATGATCATCATCGGCCGGGCCTCGTCCGCTGCACCGGACAGCCCCTCGTCGGTCACCAGCGAGTTGGCGGCGTAGACCTCGGGCTGTTCGTCCGGATGGCCCAGATACCGCTCCATGTAGTGGGTGTCGTACAGCCGCAGATCGGTGATCGGCGCGCCCACCACGCCCGCGTGGAAGACATCGGGGCGGCGCAGCACGGCCAGCCCGGCGAGATAGCCGCCGTAGGACCAGCCGCGGATGGCGACCCGGCCGAGGTCCAGCGGATAGCGCTCGGCGAGCGCCGTCACCGCCTCGACCTGGTCCTCGAGCGTCACGCCCGCGAGATTGTCGCGTACGGCCTTCTCCCAGCCGGGGGACCGGCCGGGGGTGCCCCGGCCGTCGGCGACGATCACCGCGAAGCCCTGGTCGGCGAACCACTGCGAGGTGAGATGGGCATTGTGCGCGGCGACCACGCGCTGGCCGTGCGGCCCGCCGTACGGGTCCATGAGGACCGGCAGCGGCCCGTCGCCCTCCTGGTAGCCCGTGGGCAGGAGCACGGCGCACGGGATGTCGTTCCCGCCCGCGAAGACGAGCTCGGGGCGGGCGGTGATGACGGGCTGTTCCGCGTACGAGGCGATCTCGGCGAGCCGTTCGGCCGCGCCGTGGTCCGCGGGCCGCAGCAGCTCCACCCGGGCCCCGGGCCGGTCCACCCCCGCGTACGACAGGGCGACCACCTCGCCGCCGCGCACGGCGGAGTGCACCGCAGGGAAGGGCCGCTTGCCGACCGGCTCCCAGCCGCCCTGATCCCCGCTGCCCCGGAACCAGGCCCGGTGGACATCGATCTCGCCCGGCCGCTCGGGCAGCTCCGCCTCGGCCCCCGGCGAGGCCGAGAACAGCACATCGTCCTCGCCGATGCCGAGCACCGCGCGCACCTGGAGGGCGCCGGAGGTGAGCTTGCGGTCGCCGACCATCAGCACCCGGGCGCCGCCCTCGTCCGCGATGCGGACGAGCCGGCCATCCTCCGTCCAGGCGGGCACCCCGGGGAAAAGATCCAGCCAAACCGGGTCCTCGTCGGCATGGACCGTGCTGGTCCGCCCCGACTCGGTGTCCACGGCCAGATAGAGCTGGCTGCGCTGGTCCCGCGCCTGGACCAGCAGCAGCGGCGGGCCGTATGACGACCAGTGCACCCGTGCGAGGTACGGATAGCGCTTCCGGTCCCACTCGATCTCCGTACGGGAGCCGTCCAGGCCGAGCAGCACCAGCCGTACGTCGGCGTTGGCGGTGCCCGCGGCCGGGTACGCGATCTCGGCCGGCTTCCGGTCGGGGTGGGCGGGGTCGGCGATCCACCAGCGGCGTACGGCGGCGTCGTCGACCCGGGCGGCCAGCAGCGCGTCGCTCCGCGGTGACCACCAGAAGCCGCGTGAGCGGTCCATCTCCTCGGCCGCGATGAACTCCGCGAGGCCGTAGGAGACCGTGTCGCCCTCCGGCTCCGCGAGCGCCCGGTCGCCCTCGCCGTCGGCGCCCGTGACGCGCAGCGCGCCGCCCGCCGCGTAGGCGATATGGCGGCCGTCGGGCGACGGGCGCGGATCCACGACCGGGCCCCGGGCCCGCAACTCGCGGGTGGTGCCGGCGGTCAGGTCGGTGGTGAACAGCCGCCCGGAGAGGGCGAAGGCCGCGCGCTCCACCGCCGTGTCCACCGCGTAGCCGACCACCCCGGCCGACCCCTCGCGGCTGCGCTCGCGCCGCGCCCGCTCCTCGGCGGACAGCTTCTCGTCGGCGCCGCCGAGCAGTGCGACCGGGTCCGCGGCCGGGTACTCGCGCTGCCCGGCGAGGTCGTACACCCACAGGAGGCCCGTCCGGTCGGTGCCGGTGCGGGAGCGCAGGAAGACGACGCGTGAGTCGTCGGGGGCCACGGTGAAGGCCCGCGGCGCTCCAAGGGTGAACCGCTGGGTGCGCGCGTGCTGCCGAGGGAAGGAGAGCTGTCCGGTCATAGGGCGAGGGTACGGCTCCGGATGAGCGCAAGGGCCGTACGGCCCGCCCGTCGGGAACGGGGTTGCCCACGGCACAGTCCAGCCGTCGAGGCGTCCAGATCAAGCCAGCTCCGACGATGGCGATATGGCGCATAACCAGCGGGAAGTCGCCCCGGGACCTGGGGAGTCGGTGCGATCGGGCATGCGCCCCTGTCATGCTCCCGTGCACCGAGTCGTGCGCACGCACCCATAGTTATGATCGATTGCGCATAGTGGGTAGGACTCCCGTGGCATCAATAAGTTATCCGTCCGAGCGCGTGTACCTGGAGGTGAGCCGCTGTGGCGCTCTCGATCTCGTTGTCAGTGCTGCTGCTGATCATCGTCTTCATGCTCGTCAACAAGGCAGGGCTGAAGGCGGGGCACGCGGTCATCTGTGTGCTTCTCGGCTTCTATCTCGCGAGCTCATCGGTCGCTCCGACGATCGACGACCTCACGACCAATGTGGCGGACATGATCGGCGGCGTGAAGCTCTGACCCCGGGGGATGGGTGTCGGGGCCACGACCCATGGGCACTGGTGTGCGACTCGTAGGCTGTGCCCATGACCGTTCTTCCCGCCCGTCGTCTGCTGCTGGTCCACGCGCATCCGGACGACGAGTCGATCAATAACGGCGCGACCATGGCGAAGTACGCCGCCGAGGGCGCTCATGTCACGCTGGTGACCTGCACCCTCGGCGAGGAGGGCGAGGTGATCCCGCCTGCCCTCGCGCATCTCGCCGCCGACCGTGACGACGCGCTCGGCCCGCACCGGACCGGCGAACTCGCCGCGGCCATGAAGGCCTTGGGCGTCGAGGACCACCGCTTCCTGGGCGGACCCGGCCGCTACCGCGACTCCGGGATGATGGGCGCCCCGCAGAACGACCGGCCGGACAGTTTCTGGCAGGCCCACCTCGACGAGGCCGCGGGCCATCTGGTGGCCGTGGTCCGCGAGGTCCGCCCGCAGGTCCTGGTGGCGTACGACCGCGATGGGGGCTACGGCCACCCCGACCACATCCAGGCGCACCGGGTCGCGATGCGCGCGGTGGAGCTCGCCGCCGACCCGGACCACCGCCCGGAGCTCGGCGCGCCGCACGAGATCGCCAAGGTCTACTGGAACTGCGTTCCGCGCTCGGCCGTCGAGGAGGGCTTCGCCCGGCTGCGGGCGGCGGGGCGGGAGTCGCTCTTCCCAGGGATCGCCACCGTCGACGACGTCCCGGGGGTGGTGGACGACACGGAGGTGACCGCGGCGATCGACGGCACCGGGTACGCCGCGGCCAAGACGGCCGCCATGCGCGCCCACGCCAGCCAGATCGCCGTGGACGGGCCCTTCTTCGCGCTCTCGAACGACCTGGGTCAGCCGCTGTTCGTCAAGGAGCACTACCGGCTCGTCAGGGGCGAGGCCGCCGCGGACCGCGAGGACGACCTCTTCGCGGGGGTGACGGCATGACCGCCGGGCGGCTGGGAGGTTACGCGCTGCTGGCCGTAGTCGGGGCGCTGGTGGGCATCGCGGGCGCGCTGGTCCAAGCCGCCTGGTTCCCCGGCGGGTTGCTGCTCGCGCTGCTGGGCGTCGTGGCCGTGTGCTACGGCGGGGTCAAGGCCACCGGGACCAGGCTGGGCGGCGGAGTGCCCGCCGGGGCGTGGACGGTCGCCGTAGTTCTGCTCACATCCGCCCGACCGGAAGGGGACTTCCTCTTCGGCGCGGGCCTGGGGTCGTACGCTTTCCTCCTGGGCGGAATGTTCGCCGGTGTGATGTGCGCCACGTTGCCTTTGGTGCCGCAACCGGGCAGGCCGTCGGTCCGACTTGGTAAGTGACGTGACGTTTTCGGCGTGACGTCCCCGGGACTCGACGGGGCGTTCCGAGTGCGCCGGACGGTGTGCCATGGGCACACAGGGTGCGCTGAAAGGGCGGCCGTCAAGTACGCGACCGTGACGCCCAGTATGGTGGTGCGCGCCGCCGAGCCGCCCGCGCGAGTCTGACGGGCGGCGGAGCTAACTGGGAGAACCTGCTTTGAGCCGTGAATCTGACAGTTCGTCCTCCGGGCCCCGGGGGGGTAGCGGTGGTGCCGCCTACCCGTCGGGCACCCCGCCGTACGGATCGCGCCAGTACCCGTCGCCGAACCCGGCGCAGGACGCCCCTCAGGGCGGCGCCGACGACGGCGAGGGGCGTGCCGCGGCCAAGCCGGAGGAACCGAAGACCGAAACCACTCTGACGACCCGGATCCGGATCAACATTCCGGGTTCGCGGCCCATCCCGCCGGTCGTCATGCGCAGGCCCGTCGCGGAGGAGGGCGTGCCCGCCCCCCGCTCCGGTGAGGACGACGAGTCCTCCGAGCGCACCGGCAGCACGCCCCGGCCCAGCCTCGCGCCGGCGCCCGAGTCCGGCGCGGCGGCCGAGGCGCGGGCGGACGGCCCGGAGGGCAGGGAGAACAAGGGGGGTAAGGGAGGCAAGGGAGACGGCGAGCGGACCAGCGACTGGTTCGCGCCCCGGAGGTCCAAGGGCGGCTCGTCGACGACCGGGAGCACCCCGAAGCCGCCGGTGTCCCCGGCCCCGGAGACCACCCAGCAGTTCCCCGCCCCGTCGCTGGGCGGCGGCGGACCCGTCTCCGATCTGCCGTACTTCACCGACACCCCGGCCACCGGCGGCTTCCCCGCGCGGGAGCCGAACGGCCCGACCACCGGCCCGGTCTCCGGCGACATGCTGATGCCGCCGCGGGGCCCCGGCGCCGGCCGGCGCGACGACGATCTGCTGGCCCCGCCCGGACCGGGCTCCGCGGGCAGCCCGTTCGACGGCGGCCCGCGGACGCCGGGTGGTGTGGGGCCGCTGGGTGACGCCTCGGGCCCCGGCGCGCAGCCGCCGACTCCGCCGGGCGGCTCACCGCTGTCCGGCAGCCTCGGCGCCACCACGGGCGCGGGTCCGCTGGGCGGTCTCGGCGGGGACCTCGACACGAGCCCGTCGCTGTTCCGCGACCCCGACCCCACGCCCAGCGGCGGAGTGCCGCCCGAGCAGGTCTCCAGCGACACGCTGGTCAGCGGGGTGCCCGTGGTCCCGCGGTCCGAGGGCCGGCAGGGACCGCCGTCCCCGCCCGCCGCGCCCGGCGGCAGCGCCCCGGCGCCGTCCGCCCCCGCGGCCGGCAAGCCCAAGAAGAAGGGCCGCTCCAAGATCGTCATGGCCGTGGCCCTGCTCCTCGTGATCGGCGGTGGGGCGTACAGCGCGGGCCTGGTGATGAACCACGCCGATGTGCCGAACGGCACCACCGTCCTCGGCGTCGACATCGGCGGCACCTCCAAGGAGGTCGCCGTCGGCAAGCTCGACTCCGCGCTCGGCGACCGCACCAGCGCCCCGCTGAAGGTGTCGGTCGACGGCCAGCAGAAGGAGATCAAGCCGTCCGTAGCGGGCCTGGTGCTGGACACCGACGCCACGGTCCGGGGCGTCGCGGGCCGGGACTACAACCCGGTCACCGTCATCGGCTCGCTCTTCGGCGGCACCCACCAGGCCGACCCCTCCGTAACGGTCGACGAGGAGAAGCTCCGGGACGCCCTGAAGCGGCTCGCGGGCACCTCGGGCACGGCCCGCGAGGGCTCGATCAACTTCGCGTCCGGCCGGGCCGTCGCCGTGTACGGCAAGGAGGGCAAGGCCCTGGACGTGGACCAGGCGGTGCAGGCCGTGTCCGACGCGTACCGCCAGCGGGCCGAGACCGGCCAGGACAAGGTCATCACGCTGCCCGTCGGCGTCAAGCGGCCGACGGTCAGCAAGGCCGAGGTCGACCAGAAGATGAAGAGCTTCGCCAAGCCCGCGATGTCGGGCCTGGTGACGGTCCAGACGGACCCCCAGCACTCCATTCAGTTCGGCCCGGACAAATCGCTGCGGAAGATCCTCTCCATGCGGGTGGTCGACGGTCATCTGACCGAGCACTACGATCTGCCCGTCCTCAAGCAGCTGTACGGCAGCACCTTCGACGGCGTGCTGATCGAGCGCGGCAACGGCTCGAAGAAGCCCGTCACCCCGCAGGACGTGGTGGCGGCGCTGCGGCAGGCGCTGGTCGGGAAGACGGCGAGCGAGCGCGTCGGCGTCATCGGCCAGGACAACTGAGCCGCCCGTACGACGGTCACGGCCCCTGCCCGGCACCCGGGCGGGGGCCGCGTCGTACGCGGCGTCGCGCCGTCATTCCGGTGGCGTCATGTTCCGGACCTGGACCGGGCCGGCGTCCACCACCCGGACTTCACCCCCGACCGCGAGGAGGCGCTGGCCTGGGCGCTGCGCGAGGCGATCACCAATGTGGTGCGGCACAGCGGCGCGCGCGGCTGCGCGGTGACGCTCACCGAGACGGCCGACGACCTCTGTCTGACGGTCACCGACCACGGCCGGGGCCCCGCGGGCCCGCCCGGCAACGGCCCGACCGGGCTCGCCGAAGCCATGGGTCAGGAGCCGACGCCTTCCTGGTCAAGGACGCGCCCGCCGCCCAGCTCGCGGACGCGATACGGCGGGTGCTGCGCGGCGAGCGGGTCATCGGCCCGACGCTCGCCGCCGCCGCGCTCGTGGACGGCGCCGGCCCGCTGACCGCGCGGGAGCGCGAGGGTGCTGCGGGCCTCGGCGGACGGCTCGACCAACGCGGAGCCGGCCCGCGCCCTGAACCTGTCGCAGGGGACGGTCCGCAACTACCTCTCCACGGCCATCCAGAAGACCGCCGCCCGCAACCGCACCGAGGCGGTCCGCATCGCCCGCGACAAGGGCTGGCTGTAGCCCGGGCCGCCAGGGCTCCTAGTTGAGCATCGCGCGGGCCGCGCGCGCCTGGCGCCGTACCGCCTCCGCCGCTTCGGGCTCCACCGCCGCCACGACCTCCGCGTAATCCTCCAGCTCGTTGGCACCGGCCGTGAAGTCACCCCGCTCCACGAGCAGTTGCGCCCGCTCGTAGCGCAGCCGGGCCGGATGGCTGGGCAGCAGCAGGGCCAGCTCGACCGCCCAGAGCTGGACGTCGATGCGCTCGGGGCGGGCGGCGGCCCAGGCGCGGATGTTGTTGAGGATCCGCGCCACGATGTCCAGCGGAGAGGCCGAGGTCAGCATCGACGGCGACAGCGGGGTGCCGGTCGCCCCCGCCACCAGCAGGGCCGCGTCCTCGTCCGACAGTGGCCGCCCGCCGTCGAAGGGGTCGGCCAGCACATGCTGTCCGTACGGATCGCCGAAGCCGACCACGAAGTGGCCCGGCAGCGCCACCCCGTACACCGGCGCGCCCGCCCGCCGCGCCACCTCGATCCACACCACCGACAGCAGGATCGGCAGACCCCGGCGGTGCCGCAGCACCTGATGGAGCAGCGAGGACTCCAGCCGCCGGTAGTCGGCCGCGGCGCCCCGGAAGTCGTAGCGCTCGCCGAGGAGGCGGGCCAGCGCGGTGGCCCAGGCCTCGGGGCCGCCGGGGGAGAAGGGGAGCAGACCGGCCAGCCGGTCGAGCTCGATCTGCGCCTCGTCGATCCCGGTCTCGTCCAGCGCGGGGTCGGCCTCCAGGCCCACCAACAGGCACAGCAGGGCCAGGTCGGGGCGCTCCTCGCGCGCCGCGTCGGCGAACCGCCGCCGTCGTGCTGTGTCGTTCATGCGTGGCCCCCTCTTTTTTGTGGCTCGGTTCGCCTCCGGGGCGCTCAAGCCCCTGTCGACGGCCGACCGTGCTCGGCCCACCTTTTTTCGGGGCTCGGTTCGCCTCCGGGGCGCTCAAGCCCCTGTCGACGGTCGACCGTGCTCGGCCCACCTTTTTTCGGGGCTCGGTTCGCCTCCGGGGCGCTAAAGCCCCTGTCGACGGTCGACCGTGCTCGGCCCCTCGTTCCTCGGGGCCTCCGCGCGCTCTCCCTTTCGACAGCGGCGCGCCCCTTCGGCTCACTCGCCGGGGCCCCGGGGGCTCCACGGCGGCTCGCCCCTTCCGCTCGCCCCCAGCTACCACTGGGAGGTGCCCCCGGCCGGAAGATCCTAGGACCCCATACCGATGGGAACCCAGGGGCCCCATAACGCTGGGAAGCCTCGGAGTCTCCGGGGTGCATCAGCCGGCTCACTCGCTTCGGGGTGCGCGCCAGTGGTGGTAGGTGTGGTGGACGGTGAACCCCATGGGCTCGTAGAGGGCGTGGGCACCCTCATTATCCGTCTCGACCTGGAGGTACGCGGCCGAGGCGCCCTCCTCCAGCGCCGTGCGGGCCAGCGCGGTCATCACGGCGCCGGCCAGACCCTGCCGCCGTCGCTCCGGGGCGACCTCTATCGCCGTGAACCCGGCCCAGCGGCCGTCCACCACACAGCGCCCGATCGCCGCCGGAACGCTGCCCTCCGCCTCGGACCGTATGGTCGCGAACCACACCGACGGGCCGCCGGAGAGCACCGCCCGCGCCTCGGGGGAGGGCCGGGCGGAGCGCTGGTAGCGGGCCAGCCAGGCGTCGTCGAGCTGCCGGGAGAGCACCACGGCGGTGGTGTCGGCGTCCCGGTCGCCGACGGGGGCGAGGGCCGCGACGCGCAGCTGCGCGGAGACCTCCCGGGTCCAGCCGCGGGTGCCGAGCTCCGCGGCGAGCAGCTCCTGGGTGTCCTCGGCGCCTGTGCTGACCTGGAGGTACGCGGGAAGATCGCGCGCGGCGTACCAGGCGGTCACCCGGCGCAGCGCGTCGTCCAGCGGCATACCCGGATCGCCGAGCGGCAGGACGGAATTGGCGCGCCGGGTGAATCCGCCGGAGGCGCGCAGCTCCCACTCGCCCAGCGGCTCGCTGACGACCGGCGGCCAGCCGCGGGCGGCGACCCGGTCCAGCTCACGGGCGCTCGCGGCCGGGCCGCGGCGGCGGGCCGGGGCGGCGGGCACCACCTTGCCGGCCACCAGCGATGCCTCGGCGATCTCCACGACCTCCCCGGTGCGCCGGGTGATGGACAGCGTCTCCTCGGTCCACGATGTGAGAACTCCTACCACGTCGGTGAACTTCTCGTGGCGTGCCCCGGCGCCGGTCAAAAGCCGCACCGAAACGCGTTTTCCCACGTCATCCGGGGTGATCCGGACCTCGAGACGTCCGCCAGTGGTGAAATCCACAGCTCTGTCAGCCCCTCATGTGCGTCTGGTGCCCAAGAACGGAGATACTAGGTGCGGGCATCGACGACGCCGCGCTCCCGCGCGATAGCAGCCCTAACGAGGAGGAACGACAGCGTGACCTACGTCATCGCGCAGCCTTGTGTCGACCTGAAGGACAAGGCGTGCATCGAGGAGTGCCCCGTCGACTGTATCTACGAGGGCCAGCGGTCCTTGTACATCCACCCGGACGAATGCGTCGACTGCGGGGCCTGTGAGCCGGTCTGCCCGGTCGAGGCGATCTTCTACGAGGATGACACTCCGGAGGAGTGGAAGGACTACTACAAGGCGAACGTCGAGTTCTTCGACGAGCTCGGTTCGCCCGGCGGTGCGAGCAAGCTCGGCCTGATCGAGCGCGACCACCCCTTCATCGCCGCGCTTCCGCCGCAGGAGCACAACGAGTGACCCTGCCGCGGCCCTAGGCGCAGCCCTCGGTCCCGTACGGCCTGTGGCCTGCGGGGCCGGACTGTTTTCCCGGGCACCCCCGGGTTCCCCGGGTCGCCGTACCCGGGCTGCTGAACAAGAAAGTGAGCCACCCCGTGCCACCCGTCTCCGCTCGCCTCCCGGTCTTCCCCTGGGACCGGCTCGAACCGTACAAGGCGACCGCCGCCGCCCATCCCGACGGCATCGTCGACCTTTCGGTGGGCACCCCTGTCGACCCGGTTCCCGAGCTGGTCCAAAGGGCGCTCGCCGGTGCTGCGGACAGCCCCGGCTATCCGACCGTCTGGGGCACCGCCGAGCTGCGGGACGCGCTGGCGGGCTGGGTGGAGCGGCGGCTGGGCGCGGCGCGGGTCGAGCACACCCAGGTGCTGCCGGTCGTCGGGTCGAAGGAGCTGGTGGCCTCGCTGCCGGCGCAGCTGGGCCTCGGCCCGGGGGACCGGGTCGCCTTCCCGCGGCTGGCCTACCCGACGTACGAGGTGGGCGCGCGGCTGGCCGGTGCCGAGCCGGTGCCGTACGACGAGCCTACGGAGCTGGACCCGGCGGGGCTGGGGCTGCTGTGGCTGAACTCCCCGTCCAACCCCACCGGCCGGGTGCTGGACCAGGACGAGCTGCGGGCCGCGGTCGCCTGGGCCCGTGCGCACGGGGTGCTGGTCGTCAGCGACGAGTGCTATCTGGAGCTGGGCTGGGAGGCGGACCCGAGGTCGGTGCTGCACCCGGAGATCTCCGGGGGGAGCTTCGAAGGGCTGGTCGCGGTCCACTCGCTGTCCAAGCGGTCCAACCTGGCGGGCTATCGCGCGGCGTTCCTCGCCGGTGACGAGGCGGTGCTGGGCGAGCTGCTGAAGATCCGCAAGCACGGCGGGATGATGGTGCCCGCGCCGGTGCAGGCCGCCACGGTCGCGGCGCTCGGCGACGACAAGCATGTGGCGGAGCAGCGCGAGCGCTATGAGCGGCGCCGGGCCGCGCTGCGGTCGGCGCTGGAGGGCCATGGCTTCCGTATCGAGCACAGCGAGGCGTCGCTGTATCTGTGGGCGACGCGGGACGAGCCGTGCTGGGACACCGTCGGCGCCCTGGCCGAGCTGGGCATCCTGGTGGCGCCGGGCGAGTTCTACGGTGCGGCGGGGGAGCGGCATGTGCGGGTCGCGTTCACCGCGACCGACGAGCGGGTGGCGGCGGCGGTCCGCCGGCTGGCGGGCTGAGACCCCGCCCACGGGCGGGGCCGGGACATCCGCTTCCGGTACCGGGACATCCGATGGGGCCCGGGGAGCGACACCTGCTCCCCGGGCCCCATCGCGCATCCGTGCGCCCGTGGGGTGCGATCAGCCGAGCAGCGGCAGGCCCTTGAGCGGCAGGCCCTTGACCGGCAGCGAGTCGTCCTGCGGGGCGCTGGGCGCGGCCGGCGCGGGAGCGGCCTTGGCCGGGGCGGCCTTGGCGGCCGGCGCCATCTTGCCCTTGGCGTGGGCGCCGCTCTTGCCCTTGGTGTGGGTGGCCTTGCCCTGGCCCTTGCCCTTGGCGTGGACACCCTTGGCGACGCCGTGCTTGGCGTGGGCGGCCTTGGCGGCGGTGCCCTTGACCGCCTTCCCGGGCTTGGCCGGGGTGGTCTTCGCCGGCTTGGCGGGCTTGGCGGGCTTGGCCGGGGTGGTCTTCGCCGGGGCGGCCTTGCCCGGGAGGACCTCCTTGACGGTCCGGCCGGCCTTGCCGCTGAGGTCACCCGCCGCGCTCCCGACCTGCTGCGAGGCGGCGTCGGTGACCTCACCGACGGCGGCGGTGTCCAGCGCGCTCAGCCCGCCCAGCTTGGGGCTCTGCGGCAGGGACTGATCCGCCGCACTCGCGGCGTCGGCGGCACCGACCACGGGCGCCGCACTCGCCGCGACCAGCAGCGCGGCCCGAGCGATCCGACGCGTGAGAGGGAGGGACATGATGCTCCTTTGAGGGAGGGACAGTTGGCATGGGGTGTCCGGCGATCGGACGCTGTGAATACCGCGTGAGCCGCGCGAAGGTTGCGGTGCGCCAAGGTAAAGAATTGGCAATACGTCGCATTATCCGCTTCTGCGCGTATTAAGTGCGGAGCATGTTCCGATGAACGCCCCAAGGCACCGCGCCAACCGTCCTGAACTGCGGTGATGGACTGCGCTATCGGGCGATGGTGATGCGCACTTCCGCCTCGGAACCCTCCTTGGCCGACCGCCAGCCGTCCCCGGAATTCCCCGCGTTCCATTCGCGATTTCCGTAGGAGACGCGTTCGATACGCAACTCGTCCGAGTGAGCCACCGCCCAGTGGGCCAATTCCCAGCCCCGCTGGGCCGCGCCGCCCCGGGCCGTCGCCGGCCGCACCGGAACGAGCACCGCATGGGGGGAGGCGGCGTGTTTTCCGCCGCCGTGCCCGGCCGAGTCCAGCCGCGACTGCGCCTCCGCGCCGAACTCGCGCTTCAGCGCCGCCCGTACGCGCGCCGGATCGCCCCTGTGGCCGTCGTCCGGCGGCCCCGGGCAGCTGAAGGCGCCCGCCGAACGCCCGGTGAGGGCGCCGGTCAGCACCACCGCCTCCGTCTCGTGCTTCGCGTACGCCTGCGGGAAACCGCTGCGCTGCACCCGCTGCGCGGCCACCGTCAGCGGCAGCCGTGAATAGCCGGGCACCCGCACCAGATGGTCGTAGAACTTCCCGGCGGCGTAGACCGGATTCCGGATCTGCCGCACGGTGCCCCAGCCCTGCGAGGGGCGTTGCTGGAAGAGGCCCTGCGAATCCCGGTCGCCGTGGCGGATGTTGCGCAGCCCCGACTCCTGCAGCGCGGTGGCGAGCGCGATGGTGACCGCCCGCTCCGGCAGCCCGCGGGAGGCGGCCACGGCCTCGACCGTGGCGGCGTTCACCGCCTGTTCCGGGTCGAGCAGCACATCCTCGCCGTCCGCCCGGACGACACAGCGCGGCGGCCCCGTGCCACCGGTCAGCAGATGCACCGCCACGTATCCGGCCAGCCCCAGGAGCACGGCACAGGCGACCGCGGCTCGGAGCAGACGGGCACGGCTGGAGAAGACGGACACGCGCCACACGTTACTGGAGGGCCCCGCGGCCCGGCCGGGCAAGGGGCCCGGGGTGGGGAACGCCACGTATCGGGGCCCGCCGGGCCGGGCCGGGCCGAGGAGCTAGGGTCGCGGGTATGGAACACCCCGCACTCGACCTGTCCCTGGACGCGGCCCGGCTCACCGCCCGGCTTGTCGACTTCCCCTCGGTCAGCGGCGACGAGAAGGCGCTCGCCGACGCCGTCGAGCAGGCCCTGCGGGCCCTGCCGCACCTGGCCGTCGACCGGGACGGGGACGCCGTCGTCGCCCGTACGAACCTGGGGCGAGCGGAGCGGGTCGTGCTGGCCGGTCACCTCGACACCGTGCCGATCGCCGACAATGTGCCCTCCCGGCTCGACGAGAACGGCGTGCTGTGGGGCTGCGGCACCTCCGACATGAAGTCCGGCGTCGCGGTACAGCTGCGGATCGCCGCGACCGTGCCCGAGCCCAACCACGACCTCACCTTCGTCTTCTACGACCACGAGGAGGTCGCCGCCGAGCTCAACGGGCTGGGGCGGCTGGCCAGGAACCACCCCGAGTGGCTGGCCGGCGACTTCGCCGTCCTGCTGGAGCCCACCGAGGGCAAGGTCGAGGGCGGCTGCCAGGGCACGCTGCGGGTACGGGTGACCAGGCAGGGGCGGCGGGCGCACTCCGCGCGCAGCTGGCTCGGCGAGAACGCCATCCACAAGGCGGCCCCGATCCTCGACCGGCTGGCCGCCTATGAGCCGCGGCGCGTGGACATCGACGGGCTCACCTACCGCGAGGGGCTCAACGCGGTGGGGATCGAGGGCGGCCACGCGACCAACGTCATCCCGGACTTCTGCGCGGTGACCGTGAACTACCGCTTCGCCCCCGACCGTTCGGAGGAGGAGGCGCTCGCGCACGTCCGCGAGGTCTTCGACGGCTTCGCGACCGAGGTCACCGACAGCGCGCCCGGCGCCCTGCCCGGTCTCAGCCACCCCTCGGCCGCCGCCTTCGTGGAGACGCTCGGCGCGGAGCTGGCCCCCAAGTACGGCTGGACCGACGTCGCCCGCTTCTCGGCGCTCGGCGTGCCCGCCGTCAATTACGGCCCCGGCGACCCGAAGCTCGCGCACACCCGCGAGGAGCATGTGCCGACCGCCGCCGTCCTCATGGCCGAGGAGCGGCTGCGGGCCTGGCTGACACGCTAGGGCCGCCGGCGGGTGCGCGAGGGGCCGTGATCAGCGGTTCGGCGGGTGAGCGTCGCCCGGATTTCGGTTTTCCGTCCTCCGAGGGGCCTACCCTGAACCACAGATCTTTGACAGATCTTGGTCTTGGCGAAGGGAGCACACAGTGGGCAACGCCGAGGAAGAGCGAGCGCTGCACGAGCAGCGTCTGGGCCCGGTCGTGCGCCGTCGCCACCAGATGCGACCCGGTACGACCGATCAGCGGCTGCTGGACACCCAGGGCGCCACGCACTGGGTGCATGAGGACCCGTTCCGCGTCATGCGTATCCAGGCGGAATTCGTCGAGGGCTTCGGCACCCTGGCGGAACTGGGCAGGGCGATCAGCGTGTTCGGCTCCGCCCGTACGCCCGAGGGGTCACCGGAGTACGAGGCCGGGTTGCGGATCGGGCGGGCCCTGGCCGAGGCGGGCTTCGGCGTGATCACGGGCGGCGGCCCCGGTGCGATGGAGGCCGCCAACCGCGGCGCGAGCGAGGCGGGCGGCGTCTCCGTCGGTCTCGGCATCGAACTGCCCTATGAGCAGGGCCTGAATCCCTATGTCGACATCGGGGTCAACTTTCGCTACTTCTTCGTCCGCAAGACGATGTTCGTGAAGTACGCCCAGGGGTTCGTGGTGCTGCCCGGCGGGCTCGGCACCCTCGACGAGTGCTTCGAGGCTCTGACCCTCCTCCAGACCAAGAAGGTGACCCGCTTCCCGGTCGTCCTCTTCGGCACCGACTACTGGCAGGGCCTGGTCCACTGGCTGGAGAACACCCTCATCGCCCAGGGCAAGGCGTCCCAGCACGATCTGGACCTGTTCCACCTCACCGACGACATCGACGAGGTGATCGACCTGGTGACCAAGGAGTCCGGCGCCTGACGCCGTCCGCCGCGGGTGCCGTACGGGCGGGTCAGGCCAGTCCCCGGCGGGCGACCGCCGGGGGCCGGTGGCCCGCGATGGAGGACACCATGTCCAGCACCTGACGGGTCTCGGCCACTTCGTGCACCCGGTAGACCTGAGCGCCGAGCCAGGCGGATACGGCGGTCGTCGCGAGCGTGCCCAGCACCCGCTCCTTGACCGGCCGGTCCAGCGTCTCGCCCACGAAGTCCTTGTTGGACAGCGAGACGAGCACGGGCCAGCCGGTCTCCCTCAGCTCGCCCAGCCGCCGGGTCGCCTCCAGCGAGTGCCGGGTGTTCTTCCCGAAGTCATGGCCCGGGTCGATCATGATCCCGTCGCGCCGTACCCCCAGTTCCACGGCGCGCTCCGCCAGCTCCAGCGTGACCCGCAGGATGTCCGCCACCACGTCGTCGTACGTGACCCGGTGCGGCCGGGTACGCGGCCGTGCCCCGCCGGCGTGGGTGCACACCAGCCCGGCGCCGTGCCGGGCGGCGACCTCCGCCAGCTTGGGGTCCACCCCGCCCCATGCGTCGTTGAGCAGATCCGCGCCCGCCGCGCAGACCGCCTCGCCCACCTCGTGCCGCCAGGTGTCGACGCTGATCACCACGTCCGGATGGCGCCTGCGCACCTCGGCCACGAAGCCGACCGTGCGCCGTGCCTCCTCCTCGGCGCTCACCTCGTCCCCCGGTCCGGCCTTGACCCCGCCGATGTCGATGATGGCCGCGCCGTCCGCGATCGCCTGCTCGACGCGGGCCAGCGCGGGCTCGTCGCGGAAGGTCGCGCCCTGGTCGTAGAAGGAATCCGGCGTCCGGTTCACGATCGCCATGATCACCCGCTCGTTCTCGCCGAACTCACGTCGTCCCAGCCGCAGCATCCGTACTTCCTCATCTTCTTCCAGGGGGCGGGCAGCGACGATAACTGTCACAGGGGCATGGCACGATCGAGGCAGACAGATATCGAGGCCGACGGACCAGACTCAACCATGCACCCCCGGGGAGACGATCACCGTGTTCTTGTTCTTGCTGATCGCGCTGGTCGTAGTGGTCGGCGGGGTCACGCTCGCCGTCGTCGGGGGCGGTGACAGCGGTCCGCTGCCCGAGGCGCCCCCGGACCGGCTGGACGATCCGCTGCCCCTGGACCGGCCGGTGGGCCGTCCCGACGTCGAGGCGCTGCGGCTGCCGATGACGCTGCGCGGCTACCGGATGGCGGACGTGGACGATGTGCTGGGCCGACTCGGCGCCGAGCTCGCCGAGCGCGACACCCGGATCGCCGAGCTGGAGACGGCCCTGGCGGGTGCGCGATCGCAGGGCCAGGCGGGACCGGCCCCGCGGCGGCGCCCCGACGCGGGCGGCGACTTCGAGGGGACCGAGTTCCGGGGCGAGTTCGGGAGCGGGGCATGAGCGGGCAGGGCACGGTCCCGGGGCCGGACGGACTGCCGCGCTGCCCCTGGGGTCTTGAGGCCGAGACCATGGCGGACTACCGCGGCTACCACGACACGGAGTGGGGGCGTCCGGTCCACGGCGATGACGCCCTTTATGAGCGGATCTGTCTGGAGGCGTTCCAGTCCGGGCTGTCCTGGCTGACGATCCTGCGCCGCCGTGAGGGCTTCCGGGCCGCCTTCGCCGACTTCACGATCAAGAAGGTCGCGGAGTTCACCGAGGCCGACGAGCAGCGACTGCTCGCCGACGCCGGCATCATCCGCAACCGGGCCAAGATCGCGGCCTCGATCGCCAACGCACGGGCCGCGGCGGAGCTGGCACCGGGGGAGCTGGACCGGCTCATCTGGTCCCACGCCCCGGCGCCCGACGGCCGCCCGGTCCCCCGCACCACGGCCGATGTCCCCGCGATCACCCCGGAGTCGACGGCCCTCAGCCTCGCCCTCAAGAAGCACGGCTTCCGCTTCGTCGGCCCCACGACGGCCTACGCCCTGATGCAGGCCTGCGGCCTGGTCAACGACCACCTGGCCGACTGCCACGCCCGCACTTTTTAGGGCTCGGTTCGCCTCCGGGGCGCCTTAGCCTCCCCCAGCCTTCGGCCGGGGGTGCCCCCTGTCGACGGTCGACCGTGCTCGGCCACTCGCGCGGCGGTAGCCGCATATCGATCGCAGCCCTCGCGGCCTCCGCGCGCTCTCCCTTTCGACAGCGGCGCGCCCCTTCGGCTCGCGCCCAGCTACCGCTGGGAGGTGCCCCCAGCCGAACACCGGCGCGGGGTCGAACGCACGGCTCGCCCCCAGCTACCGCTGGGAGGTGCCCCCGGCCGGAACACCGGCGCGGGGTCGAACGCACGGCTCGCCCCCAGCTACCGCTGGGAGGTGCCCCCGGCCGGAACACCGGCGCGGGGTCGAACGCACGGCTCGCCCTCAGCTACCGCTGGGAGGTGCCCCCAGCCGAACACCGGCGCGGGGTCGAACGCACGGCTCGCCCCCAGCTACCGCTGGGAGGTGCCCCCGGCCGGAACACCGGCGCGGGGTCGAACGCACGGCTCGCCCCCAGCTACCGCTGGGAGGTGCCCCAGCCGGGCGGGCACCCCATACCGGATGGGAGCCCGAGGGGCCTCGCGGGCTCTCCCTTTCGACAGCGGCGCGCCCCTTCGGCTCACTCGCCCCCGACTCCGCCGGACGCGTCAGCGGCCCGTGAAGGTCGGCCGTTCCTTCTTCACGAAGGCGTCGACCGCGGTCGCATGGTCCTCCGACGCTCCCGCGCGGCGCTGGAGTTCGTCCTCCTTGGCCAGGGACTCGGTGAGGCTGTGGCCGGCCGCGAAGGCGAGGGATTCCTTGATCGCCGCATAGGCCGCCGTGGGCCCCTCGGCCAGCCGGCGGGCGATCACCGCGGCCTCCGTGGGGAGGTCCGCGGCCGGGACGACGTGGTTCGCGATGCCCAGGTCGAGCGCGTCCTGGGCGCTGATGTTGCGGGGGAAGAGCAGCAGATCGGCGGCGCGGCCGTGGCCGATCAGGCGCTGGAGGGTCCAGGAGACGCCGGAGTCGGCGGTCAGGGCGACCCCGGCGAAGGAGGTGTTGAAGGAGGCGGTGTCGGCGACGATCCGGTAGTCGGCGGCGAAGGCGAAACCGGCCCCGGCGCCCGCCGCGACCCCGTTGACCGCGGCGACCACCGGCTTCGGCATCCCCGTGATCGCGGTGACGATCGGGTTGTAGTGCAGCGCGACCGTGCTCATGGTCGAGCCCTCGCCGCTGCCCTCGCGGTCCGCCGCCAGCAGTCCGATGTGCTCCTTGAGGTCCTGGCCGACGCAGAAGGCACGGCCGGAGCCGGTGAGCAGGACGGCCCGTACCCGCGGATCCTCGGCGGCTTGCAGCAGTGTGTCGCGGAGCGCCACCTTGGTGTCGATGTTCAGCGCGTTCATGGCGTCGGGACGGTTGAGGGTGATCGTCGCGAGTCCGTGGTCAAGCTCGTAGAGCACGGTGTCGGCCATGGCGGTCCTCCGGAGGTGAGGCTGGGTCGCGGCTCGGGCGGTGCCGCACCGGCGGGCCCGGTACACCGGCCCGCCGCGGCGGTCAGCGCACAGCATGCCGGAGATCATGACCGGCCGACATGTGACCTGCGTCAAAGAACCGACCCTTCGGTCGGTAGCGGCGGCCGTACGCAATCGCGGCCCCCTCCCCGAATTGGGTGGGTTTGGGGGTGTGCCGTGCACAGGGGTTGCCGACCGATGTTGGTCATCGGGTCGTGCCATGCGGGATAATGGCAGAGAAGCAACGTGTTCGATGCCGGTGACACCTGGGTTGTCGGCTGCGATGAGCTGGTTTCAGGAAGGGGAACGAGCATGGCGGCCATGAAGCCGCGAACGGGTGACGGCCCGCTCGAGGTGACCAAGGAGGGGCGGGGCATCGTCATGCGCGTTCCGCTCGAAGGCGGCGGTCGGCTCGTCGTCGAGCTGACACCCGACGAGGCCGACGCGCTCGGCGACGCGCTGAAGAAGGTTGTCGGCTGAGGCATAGGCCCCACCATCACCCGAGTGCTGCCCCGGCGTCCGGTACGAAGGTACCGGGCGCCGGGGCAGTGCTGTGCGGGGGTGCTTGCCGGGGGTCGCGGTGCGTACCGGGGGCCGTGGGTGTCAGCCGCGCTTGACCGCGCAGAGCAGCCCGTCGCCGACCGGCAGCAGGGACGACTGCAGCACGCTGGACTCCCGCACGGTCCGCAGCAGCTCACGCAGGCGCAGCACCTCGGCGGGCTGCGCCGCGGAGTCCACGGTCCGGCCGTTGGCAAAGACTCCCTCGAAGCAGACCAGGCCCCCCGGCCGCAGCAGGCGCAACGATTCCTCGAGGTAGTCCAGGCACTCCAGCCGGTCGCCGTCGCAGAACACCAGGTCGTATCCGCCGTCGGCCAGCCGGGGCAGCACCTCGAGGGCGTGGCCGGGGATGAAACGCGCCCGGTTCCCGGTGAAGCCGGCGGCCCGGAACGCCTGCCGGGCGAACTGCTGCATCTCCGGCTCGGTGTCCACGGTGGTCAGCACGCCGTCCGGGCGCATGCCGTGCAGCAGATGGATGCCGGAGACGCCGGTCCCGGTGCCGATCTCGGCGACGGCCTTGGCGTCCGCGGCGGCGGCGAGCAGCCGCAGCGCCGCGCCGGTGCCGGCCGACACCGAGCGCAGCCCTGCCTCCCGGGCCCGGTCGCGGGCCCAGTGAAGGGCTTCGTCCTCGGCGACGAACGCGTCGGCGAACGCCCAGCTCGTCTGCCGGTTGCCGGTAATGACCCTCTCCTGTCCCCTTAGTTGGCGCAACGGTGACTGTAGCCGCTGCGCACGGGAACCCGCAGATGGGACCAGGCGTTAAACAGGGAGGGGGGAAGAGTATGGATCGCGGCCAAATGCAGGTCAAAAATACTTATCCGGAGCTAACGGGCGAGGTGGATATGGTAGGGGCTCTACTGGACACCACCAGAGCCGACAGGGGAGGTGCGGCTACGGCCGGTGACCGGGGAGTGCTGAGGCGCTTTCGCAGGTCAGCGGGCGAGCCGAAATCCGTGACCGACACTGCTGACCATTCCCGTTCCGCCGAGTCCACCACGACCGCGACCTTCGCCACGACTGCGTCGTTCGGTAAAGAGGGGGACTCTCCGGCGTGGACGCCTCCCACCTGGGAGGAGATCGTCAGCACCCACAGCACACGGGTCTACCGCCTCGCCTATCGACTCACGGGTAACCAGCACGATGCCGAGGACCTCACCCAGGAGGTCTTCGTCCGCGTCTTCCGCTCGCTGTCGACGTACACCCCGGGCACGTTCGAGGGCTGGCTGCACCGCATCACCACCAATCTCTTCCTCGACATGGTCCGCCGCCGGCAGCGCATCCGCTTCGACGCGCTCGGCGAGGACGCGGCGGAGCGGCTCCCCAGCCGCGAGCCCTCTCCCCAACAGCACTTCAACGACACCCACTTCGACGCCGATGTGCAGCAGGCGCTCGACACCCTCGCGCCGGAGTTCCGCGCGGCCGTCGTGCTCTGCGACATCGAGGGGCTCTCCTACGAGGAGATCGCCGCGACCCTGGGTGTCAAGCTCGGCACGGTGCGCAGCCGTATCCACCGCGGCCGCTCGCATCTGCGCAAGGCGCTGCAGCACCGCGCCCCCGCGACTCGGGCCGCGCAGCAGGAGGTCACCGCGGTGGCCCCGCGCGTCGCCGGCCCGCGGCTGAGCGGGGAGGTCAGAATCGCGTGACCCGATCAGGCGGTCCGTCCCCCGCCGAGCAGCATCTCGGCGACCGCCTTGCGGCTCTGGTCGACGGCGAGCTGGGGCACGATGCGCGTGAGCGCGTGCTCGCGCATCTCGCGACGTGCTGCAAGTGCAAGGCGGAGGCCGACGCGCAGCGTCGGCTGAAAAGTGTGTTCGCCGATACGGCGCCCCCGGCGCCGTCCGAGGGCTTCCTGGCGCGCCTGCAGGGCCTGCCGGGCACCGGTGGCGACGACGGTGGGGGAAGCGGTTCCCCTTTCGGCAGTTCGGCCGTCTTCGGCGTGCGCGAGGTGAGGGAGGTCCGGGAGCCGGAGGAGAGACGGGAGCGGGCGTTCGCCTTTCTGCCCACGGTCCCCCCGGGCGCCGCGATCGCCCCGGCGGCCTCGGCCGCGGCCTCGCGTAGGCGGGGCTTCCGCATCCATGAGGTCGAGCGGCCCGCACCACGCCGCCGGTTCGCCTTCGCCGCGGCGGGCGCGATGTCCCTGGCCGCCTTCGCACTGGGCGCCGCCCTTCCGCTGGAGGCTGCGGTGGACTCCCCGGGCAGCACGGCTGAGGGCTCCGACCGCGCGGTCACCCCGGCCGGCGCCGATTCCACCGCCGGCCCGTCCACCACGGGCCTGCGTGAGCGCACCCGCCGCGAGGTCGGGCTGCTGGCCACCACGGAGACACGGACCGATACCGCGTCCCCGACCGCCACACCGCACCCCCCGGCCCATGAGCCCGTCGGAGTGGCGCTGAATCCGCTGATACAGCCGATCCTGTCGGCCACGGAGCTGCTGCGGGCCGCGACCTCGACGCCTCCGGCCCCCGCGCCGACTCAGATCGAGGGTCCGTCCCAGCCCGCGACCCCGCCGTATCTCTGGGCCAGCGCGTCCCCGAAGTAGGGCCGGATCGCCGCCCAGGCGTCTTTGCCGGTCATGACAAGGTCCTTCCGTCCGCACTGCGCGAGCATCGGCGGACCTGATTGAATCGCTTCCGGGCAGCGTGACCCGGGCGAGTGAACCGAAGGGGCGCGGCGCTGTCGAAAGGGAGAGCGCGCGGAGGCCGCGAGGAACGAGTGGCCGAGCGCGGTCGACCGTCGACAGCGACTGAGGCGCCCCGGAGGCGAACCGAGCCTCAAAATGGTGACGGTGACGTATGCCCCGAGGCGGCGCAGTCCGTGCCGTGTCGCGGGAACTTGGGGAGATCATGGACGAGCTGAAGGCCCCTGGGCCCAAGCCGAAGCCGAAGTGGTGGAGCCGTCCGGCCGCACGACCCGGCGACCGGACGACCGACGCGGGGCGGGACGCCGAGCGGCCCACGGTGGACGACACGGCCGCCGAGGCGGCGGCGGAACCGGCGGCGGAACCGGCGGCGGCGTCCGAGCCGGGCGCCGGCCGGGCGGCCGAGCCCCTCACGTCCGGGCCGGATGCGCCGGTGGAGCGGTCCACCCGCCCGCTGCACGAGCCCGACCCGTACAGCACCCCGCCCTACGGGGGCCCCGGCCCCTGGGCCCCCGCACCCCCCGTACAGCACCCGGCCGCGACTCCGGCGCACGGTACGCATGTGCCGCCCGGGGCGACTCCGGCGCACGGCACCCGGCTGCCTTCCGTCGCCGCGCCCGCCGGGCCCGTACCGCCGCAGGCCGCGACGCAGCCCTTGCCGCCCCCCGGGATGACCCCGCCCCAGGGCACCCCACGCACCCCACTGCCGCCGCGTCTCGGCGAGCCCCAGCCCGGGGCTCCGCAGGCCCCTCAGGCCCCGCAGACGGTCCAGTGGCAGCAGTACGACCCCTGGACCGTGGCCCGGCCGCCTGCCGCCCCACGGTCGGGCTCCCGCCGCCGTACCTGGATCACCGCGCTGCTGATCGCCCTGATCGCGGGGTGCCTCGGCGGCGGTATCGGCGCGTATGTGGAGCATGACAACGCTGCCGGGGACATCGATGTGAAGCTTCCGCAGGCTCCCGCCGAGAAGGAGGCCAGGGCCCCGGGCAGCATCGCCGGGATCGCCGCCAGCTCGCTGCCCGGGGTGGTGACCATCCATGTGCGGGGCAGCTCGGCGGAGGGCACCGGCACCGGGTTCGTGCTCGACAAACAGGGCCATATCCTCACCAACAATCACGTGGTGCAGCCCGCCGGCTCGGACGGCGACATATCGGTGACCTTCAACGGCGGCCAGTCCGCCGACGCCAAGGTCATCGGCCGCGACGCCGGCTATGACCTGGCGGTCATCAAGGTCGAGGGGGTCTCCGGGTTCCGCCCGCTGCCGCTCGGCAACTCCGACTCCGTCCGCGTCGGCGACCCCGTCGTGGCGATCGGCGCCCCCTTCGACCTGGCGGGTACGGTCACCTCCGGGATCATCAGCGCCAAGGAGCGCCCCATCACCGCGGGCGGCGAGAAGGAGGACGGCAGCGACGTCAGCTATGTGGACGCGCTGCAGACCGACGCCCCGATCAACCCGGGCAACTCCGGCGGCCCCCTGGTCGACGGCAAGGCGCGGGTCATCGGGATCAACAGCGCGATCCGGGCGGCCGACGACGGCTCCGACTTCGGCGGCGGCCAGGGCGGCAGCATCGGGCTGGGCTTCGCGATCCCGATCAACCAGGGCAAACGGGTCGCCGAGGAGCTGATCAACACCGGCAAGGCCACCCACCCCGTCATCGGCGTCAGGCTCGACATGGGCTACACGGGCGACGGAGCGCGGGTGAATACCAAGGGCGCGGACGGCCCGCCGGTCACTCGGGGCGGCCCCGGCGACAAGGCGGGGATCGAGTCCGGCGATGTGATCATGGAGGTGGACGGCGTCCGGGTGCACAGCGGACAGGAGCTGATCGTCAAGATCCGCAGCCATCGCCCCGGCGACCGGCTCCGGCTGACGGTCAAGCGCGACGGCGACGAGCGCACCGTGGACCTGACCCTCGGCTCGGCGAGCGGCGACCGCTGACGGCTGATGTTGGTCCGTGCGTCTCCCACGCCGGCCCCGCCGCCAGGTACGGTGTTGAGTGGCCCAGGCCGTGGCCACAGACGTCTTGAGGAGCTGCAAGGTGTTGGACATAGGACCACTCGAGCTTGTCGCGCTCGTTGTCCTTGCGGTGCTCGTCTTCGGCCCGGAAAAGCTCCCGAAGGTGATTCGGGACGTGTCGCAGTTCATCCGGAAGATCCGGGAGTTCTCCGACAGCGCGAAAGAGGACATCCGGTCCGAGCTGGGGCCCGAGTTCAAGGACTTCGAGTTCGAGGACCTGAACCCCAAGACCTTTGTCCGCAAGCATGTGATGGATTCGGATGAGCTCGGTCTGAAGGAGATCCGTAACGGCTTCGACCTCCGCAAGGAGATGGCGGAGGTCGCCGACGCGGTGCACGGCCGGGAGAGTGACCCCGCACCGGGGCCTTCCGGGGCGTCCGGCGCCACCCCGCCGTCCCTGTCCAAGGGCGATTCCACCACCCCTGACCTGCTGCGCGAGCGTGATGAGCCGCGCCGCGACGATCATCCCCCATTCGACTCCGACGCCACTTGATCCCCCCGTATGCCCGGGCTGGTTGACCCGTATGGCTATCCTCCCTTTGTCCGGGGTGAGGTCGCCTGAAGGGGGGCGGGCCGCCCACGACGCAGGGCAACGAGGAGGCCGCGCGCACATGGAGACGACAAGTCGGCTAGGGGTGCAAGGAGCGGCCGCAGCCGCGCAGGGGATGCCCGCAGACGCCCGGCGGAGCGTCGACGGGTATCTGATGGCCGCTTTCCCCTGGTACGGGCTTGACGAGGCGTTCACGGGCCCCCGCTGGCTGATGCAGGTGGGAGCGGCCGCCGACGGCACGGTCGAGTACGGCTCGACCGGCCATGGTGAGGAGCCGTCGCTGAGGGTCGAGACCGATATGGACCAGCAGCGCTTCACGGTGGTCGTCACCGTCGCCAGCCGCCCGGTGCGGGACAGCGCGGACGGCACGGGCAAGCTGGAGGCCACCTCGGTCTCCTCGGCCGCCTGGCTGGCCGGCTCGGGGCTGCTGTCATGCACCTGGCCGACCCGGATGGAGCGGGCGCTGCGCCAGGACTGGCTGGACCAGCAGACCGCGATCGCCTGGGAGCTGGCGGACGACCTGGGCGGCGAGGGCTGGTCGCAGCTGTCGCTGCCGGTGGACGGGGTGCCGACCGACTTCCACTACCGCGAGTCGGAGTACGGCTGGGTGCTGGCCGGGTCCGCGAGCGAGGGGGGGCACATCGGTGCGTACGGGCGTGGCATGAGCGCGTACGGACTGGGCTTCTCGGTGGTCAAGGACATCACCGCCTACGACGCGTAGGCGGGCGCGGGAACGGGGCAGGGGCGGCCTCATCCGAGGCCGCCCCTGCCGTATGCCCGCTCAGAACTTGTTGCGCGGCGTGACGCCCAGCGACATGCCCGCGAGCCCGCGCTGCCGCCCGCCGATCTTGCCGGCGATCGCCTTGAGCGCGCTGCCCGCGGGGGAGTCGGGGTCGGTCAGCACGACCGGCTTCCCCTCGTCGCTGCCCTCGCGCAGCCGTACGTCGATCGGGATGGAGCCCAGCACGGGCACCGTCGTGCCGGTGGTCCGGCTGAGCCCGTCGGCGACCACCTGGCCGCCGCCCGTGCCGAAGACGTCGACCATCTCGTCGCAGTGCGGGCAGGGCAGCCCGGACATGTTCTCGACTACACCGACGATCTTCTGATGGGTCTGGACGGCGATCGAGCCGGCTCGCTCGGCGACCTCGGCGGCGGCCTGCTGCGGCGTCGTGACGACCAGGATCTCGGCATTGGGGACGAGCTGGGCGACGGAGATCGCGATATCGCCGGTGCCCGGGGGAAGGTCGAGGAGCAGCACATCGAGGTCGCCCCAGTAGACATCGGCCAGGAACTGCTGGAGCGCGCGGTGCAGCATCGGTCCGCGCCACACCACCGGGGCGTTGCCCGGGGTGAACATCCCGATCGAGATCACCTTCACACCGTTCGCCGACGGCGGCATGATCATGTTCTCGACCTGGGTGGGCCGTCCCTCGGCGCCCAGCATCCGGGGCACCGAGTGGCCGTAGATGTCGGCGTCCACGACGCCGACCTTCAGACCGTCGGCGGCCATCGCCGCGGCCAGGTTCACCGTCACCGAGGACTTGCCGACGCCGCCCTTGCCGGAGGCGACCGCGTAGACCCGGGTCAGCGAGCCGGGCTGGGAGAAGGGGACCTCGCGCTCGGCCTTGCCGCCGCGCAGCGAGGTGGCCAGCTCGCGCCGCTGCTCATCGCTCATCACATCGAGTTCGACCGTGACACCGGTCACCCCCTCGACCCCGGCGACCGCGTCCCGCACGCTGCTGGTGATCGTCTCCCGCATGGGACAGCCGGAGACCGTGAGATAGACCACGACCGCGACCGAGCCGTCCGCCGCGATCTCGACGGATTTGACCATGCCAAGGTCGGTGATCGGCTTGTGGATCTCCGGGTCGTTGACCGTCGCGAGTGCGGCGCGCACCGCGTCTTCGCTCGGTGCTGGGAGGGTGTCGGTTGCCATACGCACGATGGTACGGCGCCGCGGGCACGCTCCGGGATGGTCGTCAGCGGTCGCGTTCCTCACTCGGCGCCTGGGCGTTCCGCTCCTCGTCCAACCCTTTGACCAGGTCCTCGAACTCGGAGCGGATCCAGTCGCGGGTGGCGACCTCGCCGAGCCCCGTGCGCAGCGCCGCGATCTCCCGGGTGAGGAACTCGGTGTCGGCGATGGAGCGCTCGTCCCGCGCGCGGTCCTGTTCGACGGCGACGCGGTCGCGGTCGGCCTGCCGGTACTGGGCGAGGAGGATCAGTGGCGCCGCGTAGGAAGCCTGCAGCGACAGCATCAGCGTCAGGAAGATGAACGGGAAGGGGTCGAACCGCAGATGCCGGGGCGCCAGGGTGTTCCAGGCCAGCCACAGGATGACGAAGACCGTCATCCACGCGATGAAGCGGCCCGTGCCCAGGAAGCGGGCGATGTGCTCCGACGCCCTGCCGAACGCCTCCGGGTCCCACCTGGGCAGCGGAGTGAGGCGGGGCTCCTTCGGCCGGTCCAGACGGCTCGCTTCACCCGGCATCGGAGACCCCCGGGAGGTCCGCGGCGCCGTGCAGCTCGCGCTCGCGCCAGTCGGGCGGCAGCAGATGGTCCAGGACGTCGTCGACGGTCACCGCGCCGAGCAGCGAGCCGCTCTCGTCCACGACCGGCGCCGCGAGCAGGTTGTAGGTCGCCAGATGGCTGGTGACGACGGGCAGCGGGGTGTCCGGTGGCAGCGGCCGCAGGTCGGTGTCGACGACCGCGCCGACGAGGGTGAACGGCGGGTCGCGCAGCAGCCGTTGGAAGTGAATGGTGCCCAGATAGCGGCCGGTGGGCGTCTCGTCCGGCGGGCGGCACACATACACCTGGGCGGCGAGCGCGGGGGTGAGGTCCTGGTTGCGCACCCGTGCGAGCGCGTCCGCCACCGTGGAGTCCGGCCGCAGCACGATCGGCTCGGTCGTCATCAGCCCGCCCGCCGACCCCTCCTCGTACGACATCAGCCGGCGCATGTCCGCCGCGTCCCGGGGGCGCATCAGCGCCAGCAGTCGCTCCTTGTCCTGCTCGGGCAGCTCGGAGAGCAGATCGGCCGCGTCATCCGGGTCCATCGCCTCCAGGACGTCGGCCGCGCGCTCCTCCTTGAGCTTGCCCAGGATCTCCACCTGGTCGTCGTCGGGCAGCTCCTCCAGGACGTCCGCGAGCCGTTCGTCGTCCAGCGCCGCCGCCACCTCGCCCCGGCGCTTGGCGGAGAGGTGGTGCATAACATTGGCCAGGTCGGCGGGGCGTAGCTGCTCGAAGGTGGCCAGCAGGCTCTCCGCGCCCTGCCCGTGCTCCTCCAGCGAGAACCCGGTGACCGCCGACCAGTCCACGGTCAGCGTCTCGCCGCGGCGGCGCAGCGCGCCGGTCCTGCCGCGCCGTACATGGACCTTGTCGATCTCCCATTCGCGGCGCGCGGGCAGCTGCGCCATCGCCACATCGAGGACCGTCACCTCTTCACCGGTCTCCACCAGCCGTACGGTGCGGTCGAGCAGCTCGCCGAGGACCAGGGTCTCGGTCGGGCGCTGTTCGAAGCGGCGCATATTGAGCACGCCGGTCGTGATGACCTGGCCGGACTCCACTCCCGTCACCCGCGTCATGGGCAGGAAGATCCGGCGGCGGCCGACCACCTCGACCACCAGACCGAGCACCCGCGGCGGCCGGCCGCGCAGCCGCAGCATCGCCACGACATCGCGCACCCGCCCCACCTGGTCGCCGTTCGGGTCGAAGACGGCGACGCCCGCGAGGTGTGAGACAAAGATCCGGGAGGCGCCTGCCGGCATGTCGCGCGCCTCCTCTTATGTGGGATTTCCTCGCCTTTCGCCGAGTTCAGGCTAACGTGCCCGGTCCTGTCCTGCCGCCGGACGAGCGGGGGTGCGCCACCCTGCGGACACCGCGCTACGGCACCGGTACGCTGCCCTACTGCACCGGCATCAGGAGGCAGAGCGGACGTGCGCACCCGGAACACGGCTCTCGTTGCGGCGATGTGCGCGGGGTTGGCCGCGACGCTCGCCGCGTGCGGCGGCGGCGGTGGGGAAAAGGACCCCGACGCGGGAACCAACGGCGTCGGCAAGCTCCCCGCCGCGAAGATCGAGACCAGGGCCCGTACGGCGGCCGGCAGCGCGGACGCGGTTCGGCTGTCCGGCAATCTCGTCACCAAGGGGCGCACCTACAAGCTCGACATGCGGCTCAAGGGCGACGGCGGCACCGGCCAGGTCTCCACCGAGGGCTCCACCTTCGAGCTCCTGCGCATCGGCAAGGAGCTCTATCTGAAGGCGGACGCGGGATTCTGGGCGCACAAGGGGTCCTCCGGAGACGGCCAGAGCGCCGCCCAGAGCGGTGCCGGGGGCGCGGCCGACACGCTCGACGACAAGTATGTGAAGATCCCGTCCGGCGACCCGTCGTACCAGCGGCTCAGCGGCTTCACGGACAAGAGCGTGCTGCTCGACGGGCTGCTCGGGCTGCACGGCAAGATCACCACAGGCGACCGCGGCCAGGTGGACGGCGTACGGACGATCCGCGTCCGAGCCGGCAAGGCGGGCGAGGGCGGATCGCTGGACGTCTCCTTGGAGGGCCGCCCCTATCCGCTGCGACTCCACCGGGCGGGCGGCGCGGGAGTGATCCGCCTCGCGGACTGGAACAAGGACTTCAAGCTGACGGCCCCGGACAAGAGCCACATCCTCGACTACGGCCGGCAGATCCCCGACGGGACGTAGCGGCTAGCTCTTTCGGGCCCGCTTGCCGCGGGCCAGCAGCTTCGGCAGCGCGGCCGGCACGGGGCGGCGGGTGGTGGCGGGGGTCGGCAGCGGGGCCGCCGCCAGGGAGTCGGCAGGAGGCTCGGCGAACGCCCCGGGCGCGGGCTCCAGGCGGAGCACCCGGCACTCCCGCGCCCACCGCTCCGCGATCCGCTCCGCGTCCGGCGCGTTCAGCCGCTTGCCCTTGAGTTCGTCGACCGCCGCGGTCCACGCCTCGCCGCCGGGGGTGAGTTCGACCACCCGCGCGGGCCAGCTGACCAGGCGTCCGCCCTTGTCCTTGCTGCGCACGGTCACCGTGGCGCTGCCGCCGTCGGTGAGGCCGAGGCCCTGCAGGGGCTGCTCCTGGGGCCCGTCCCCCACGAGACAGGCCGCGCCCTCGTGCCAGACGTGCCACAGCGCACGGGGGGCACCCTCGGTGCCCTGGACCCAGATGAGGGCGGACTTCTTGGCCGCCTCCTCGACAAGAGCACGGTCCATCGGCGTCTGCGTCGTCATGGGGACAGCTTAGGCCAGCCGCACGCCGTCCCAGCCGGCGGAATGACAGTTCCATATACTGCTCATGCGCCTTACGCTGCTGTGGTGTCTCCCGCTCGCGGCGCCCGTACTACTGACGGCACCGCCGCCCCCACCGCACCCCTCGACGGCGGCGACCCCCGTGCCCCCGTCCCCCTGGACGCCGCGCTGCTCGCGGTCGCCGTCGCCGGGGTCTCGCTGTCCGCACCGCTCGCCGCCGCGACGGCGGCGCCCGCCCTGGCCGTCGCCTTCTGGCGCAACGCCATGGCGGTCGGCGCCCTCACCCCGTTCGCGCTGTGGCGCCACCGGGGCGAGTTGCGCGGGATGGGGCGCCGGGCGGTAGTGCTGTCGGTCGGGGCGGGGGCGCTGCTCGCGCTGCACTTCGGGGTCTGGCTGCCGAGCCTGCGGATGACCTCCATCGCCTCCTCCACCGCGCTGGTGACCACGACCCCGATCTGGACCGCCCTGCTGCTGCGGCTGCGCGGGCACCGCCCGCCCGCGGCGGCGTGGCTGGGCATGGGGCTCGCCCTCCTCGGTGTGGTGATCCTCACCGGGGTCGACCTGTCGACCTCTCCGCGCGCGCTGCTGGGCGACGCGCTCGCGCTGGTGGGCGGCGTGGCGGCGGCCGGCTATGTGGTGCTCGGGGCGGAGGTGCGCCGGTCGGTCAGCACGACCGCGTACACCTACGTGTGTTATTCGACGACCAGCGTGCTTCTGCTGCTGACCTGTCTGGCCTCGGGCACGGCGCTCGGCGGCTACACCGATGTCACCTGGCTGCGGCTGGCCGCGCTGACGCTGACCGCGCAACTGCTGGGGCACACGCTCATCAACCGGGTGGTCAAGGGCCTGGGCCCGTCCGTCACCTCGACCGCGATCCTCCTGGAGACACCGGGGGCGGCGCTGATCGCGGCCCTGTGGCTGGGTCAGCTGCCGCCCGTCGCCGCCTACCCGGCGCTCGCGGTGATCCTCGCCGGGCTCGCGCTCGTCATCATGGCGGGCCGGAGCAAGGAGAGCCCGGACAGGGCCTAGCTACAGCCAGCCGTTGCGCTTGAAGCCGCGGTGGATGGCGACGCAGATCCCCACCGTGACGGCGAGCACGGCCGGATAGCCGAACTTCCAGTGCAGCTCCGGCATGTAGTCGAAGTTCATGCCGTAGATCCCCGCGATCATCGTCGGGACAGCGAAGATCGCCGCCCAGGAGGTGATCTTGCGCATGTCCTCGTTCTGGGCGACGGTCGCCTGTGCCAGATTGGCCTGGAGGATCGAGTTCAGCAGGTCGTCGAAGGCGAGCACCTGCTCGTTGACGCGCGCCAGATGGTCCGCGACATCCCGGAAGTACGTCTGGATGTCCGGGTCCACCAGCCGCATCGGCCGCTCGCTGAGCAGCTGCATCGGCCGCAGCAGCGGCGAGACGGCCCGCTTGAACTCCAGGACCTCCCGCTTGAGCTGGTAGATCCGCCCCGCGTCGCCGCCCCGCCGGGAGGTGCCGGCCGAGAAGACGTCGATCTCGACCTCGTCGATGTCGTCCTGGACGGCGTCGGCGACCGCGAGATAGCCGTCGACGACCTGGTCGGCGATGGCGTGCAGCACGGCCGAGGGGCCCTTGGCGAGCAGCTCGGGGTCCTCCTGGAGCCGGTGGCGCAGGGCGCGCAGCGAGCCCTGGCCGCCGTGCCGCACGGTCACGATGAAGTCCCGGCCCGTGAAACACATCACCTCACCGGTCTCCACCACCTCGCTGGTCGCGGTGAGTTCGGTGTGCTCGACGTAGTGGATCGTCTTGAAGACGGTGAAGAGGGAGTCGTCGTACCGCTCGAGCTTGGGCCGCTGGTGGGCGTGGACGGCGTCCTCCACGGCCAGCGGGTGCAGTCCGAACTCCTGTGCGATGACCGCGAACTCGCGCTCGGTCGGCTCATGCAGACCGATCCAGGCGAAGCCGCCCTCGGCCCGCACCCGCTCCATGGCCCGCGCCGGGCTCACATGGTCGCTGACCCGCTTCCCGTCGCGGTAGACGGCGCAGTCGACCACCGCGCTGGTCATGGACGGGTCGCGGGTGGCGTCGTAGTTGCTGGTGGCGCGAGTGCGGCGCAGGGCGGGTCGGACGGCTGCACGCAGGTCACGGATCATCGACATGACGGGCTCCTTCACGGGCCGGCCGTCAGCGACGGGCGCGCGGCGCAGCGCTGCGCCCGGAAGGTGGACGTACGGCGTTCCGGTACTCGTACGTCCGCAAAGCGGGCGGCGCTCCGTGCGATGGCGCTGACGGATGTTCGCGGAGAAAACAGAACAAAGCGGAACGAAGGCGCTCTACCGTCAGATGCCCTGGATGCGAGAAGACTTCGCGTGTTTCACCGCGAGGCGGTGGGGTACGGAAGGTTTCAGATCATGGAGCTGCATACCAAGGGGAAACGACGGGAGAACTGTCGGTACTGCACGGTCGACTTGGATCCACCGCAGCCCCACCTCCTCCGGCCGGTCCCCCGTGAGGGACGACGTCTAACTCCCTGGGCAGGCGTAAAGGCTATCAGTCGGCAGAACCGTTACGTCGCCGCTTTGCCTGTTCGATACGCGATCTATGCTCACCGCATGTCAGACGTACTTCAGCTGGTCGAGGCCCGGTTGATCACCGCGCTGGGCGAGCCGGACGCCCGCGCCGCCATCACTTTTCTCGGTACGGACCGCATGGAAGTGCTGCGATTCCGCGGCGAGAGGGATGTGGTGCGCTACGCCACACTCGGTATGTCGGACCGTCCGATGACCGACCCGACCGCCGCCGTCGCCGACCCCCTGTGCGGACCGCGCGCCGAGCTCGTGCTGACCGTACGGACCGGCGGAGTCGGCCCCGGGATCTCCGTCCTCGACGAGGTGCTGCGCCCGCTCGCCGTGCTGGCCGCCTCCCCTCAGGTCGAGGGCGTGGTGGTGAAGCCCGGCGCGTCACTGGACCTCGGAGAGCCGCTGTGGACCGGGGCGCCCTTCACCTCCGTCCTCGTCGCCGAACCGGACGGACTGGTCGAGGACTTGGAGCTGCTGGAGCCGATGGAGCCGGTGCGCTTTCTGCCGCTGCTGCCGATGACCGGGAACGAGGCGGCCTGGAAGCGGGTCCATGGCGCGGGCGCGCTGCAGGACCGCTGGCTGCGGCACGGTACGGATCTGCGCGACCCGGTGCGCTCCGAGGTGCCGTTGGCGAGCTGAGGCCGTACGCCGGGCGTCGGCCGCGCGGAAGCTCTTCCGGCCCGGCGGCCTCCGGACGGGTGATCGTCCTTGACGCGAGGACGGCCGGGGAGGACCGTGGGGGCCTATGAGGGGCGAACCCAGTTGCCCGAAGTGCGGTGGCCGGGTGCGAGCGCCCGGTCTCTTCGCCGACTCCTGGCAGTGCGGCGTGCACGGCACCGTGCACCCCCTCCAGCCGGTCGTCCCGCCGAGCGTGGAAGCACTCGTGGTGGTCACCAACCGCGCCCGGGTGCCCGTATGGATGCCATGGCCACTGCCGGTGGGCTGGCTGTTCACCGGGGTCGCGTGCGCGGGCGACGACCGCAGCGGCGGCCGTGCCACCGCCGTGGCCTGCTCGGGCCCCGGACCGCTGGGCGGTCCCGGCGAGTTGCTGCTGGTCGCGGAGGAGCTGGGCGTCGGGCTCGGCGCGCGCTACGCGGGCATCCCCGGCCCCGACCCGGGGCCCGGGATGCGGGTCGACAAGCCGCCGCACGTCAAGGTGCTGGCCGCCGGGCGGCCCACCCCGCTGTGGCACGTCGAGGGCACCCCGGACGACCGTGCGGTCTTCGCGGGCGAGGCGTGCGGGCTGTGGCTGTGGGCGATCGTCTGGCCCGAGCAGACCGGGCTGCTGATGTACGACGAGATGGTGCTGACCGATCTGCGGGACGCCGGGGCCGAGGTGGACCTGGTGCCGTGCGGTGCGCTGTCGCCGCGGCTGCTGTCCTGACCTTCCGGTGTGCTGACCTGCCGGCCGCTGTCCTGCCCTGCCGGCCGCGGTGGCCCTCTCCCCCTGACGCGGGCATGTCCGGCGCTGCGGTTACCCTTGAGCGTCCCGTCCGCTCACCCGACCGCAGTGAGGAGTCCGCGTCGTGCGCATCGATCTGCACACCCACTCCACTGCCTCGGACGGTACGGACACCCCCGCCGAGCTGGTGCGGAACGCCGCCGCGGCCGGCCTTGACGTCGTCGCGCTCACCGACCACGACACGGTCGGCGGATACGCGGAGGCGACCCGGGCGCTGCCCGCCGGGCTGACCCTGGTCACCGGCGCCGAGCTGTCCTGCCGTCTGAATGGGGTGAGCCTGCACATGCTGGCGTACCTCTTCGATCCGGCCGAGCCCGAGCTGTCGCGCGAGCGCGAGCTGGTGCGCGACGACCGGGTGCCGCGCGCGAAGGCGATGGTCGGGAAGTTGCGCGAGCTGGGCGTGCCGGTCACCTGGGAGCGGGTCGCCGAGATCGCCGGGGACGGGGCCGTCGGACGGCCGCACATCGCCACCGCGCTCGTCGAACTGGGCGTCGTCGACAGCGTCTCGGACGCCTTCGGCTCCGAGTGGCTTTCCAACGGCGGCCGTGCGTATGTAGAGAAGCACGAGCTGGACCCTTTCGAGGCGATCCGGCTGGTCAAGGGCGCGGGCGGGGTCACCGTCTTCGCGCATCCGCTGGCCGTCAAGCGCGGTCAGTGCGTACCGGAGAGCGCGATCGGCGAGCTGGCCGCCGCCGGGCTCGACGGCATCGAGGTCGACCATATGGACCACGACGAGCCCACGCGCGCGCGGCTGCGCGTCCTCGCCGCCGAGCACGGGCTGCTGCCCACCGGCTCCAGCGACTACCACGGCAGCCGCAAGACCTGCCGGCTCGGTGAGAACACGACCGATCCCGAGATCTACGGCGAGATCGTGCGCCGGGCGACCGGGGCGTTCCCGGTGCCGGGCGCGGGCGGCTGAGCGCACCCCCCGTCCCGCCGTCTCACCCTCCTTCACCTTCACCGTCCTCGCCCCGTACCGCCCGCTCTCCCCTGCAAGGCCATCACCGTGTTCGACCTCGCTGTCTTCGGATCCCTTTTTCTCACCCTTTTTGTCATCATGGACCCGCCGGGCATCACGCCCATCTTTCTGGCGCTGACCTCCGGCCGCCCCGCCAAGGTCCAGCGCCGGATGGCCGGCCAGGCGGCGGCCGTCGCCTTCGGTGTCATCGCCGTCTTCGGGGTCGGCGGTCAGCAGATCCTCGACTATCTGCATGTCTCGGTCCCCGCGCTGATGATCGCGGGCGGGCTGCTGCTTCTCCTCATCGCGCTCGACCTGCTGACCGGCAAGAACGACGAGCCGACCCAGACCAAGGACGTCAATGTCGCCCTCGTACCGCTGGGCATGCCGCTGCTCGCCGGGCCGGGTGCGATCGTCTCGGTGATCCTCGCCGTGCAGCACGCGCACGGGGTCAGCGGTCACCTCTCGGTGTGGTCGGCGATCGCGGCCATGCATGTGGTGCTGTGGCTGACCATGCGCTACTCGCTGCTGATCATTCGCGTGATCAAGGAGGGGGGAGTGGTGCTGGTCACGCGGCTGGCCGGGATGATGCTCTCCGCGCTGGCGGTGCAGCAGATCATCAACGGTGTCATCCAGGTGGTGCAGACCGCCTGACGCGACGCGAAAGCGCCCCCGTACGATCCGTACGGGGGCGCTCCGCGGTGAGCCGGGAGAAGCCTCGCGGCACTACCGGGCTGCGGTATCGGCTGGACGGATGTAGATGCGCTGGCCGATAGCGGCGGCCTGCTGCACGATCCGGTTGACGGAGGCGGCGTCCACAACGGTGCTGTCCACGGCGGTGCCGTCGACGTCGTCAAGGCGCATGATCTCGAAGCGCAAGGCTTCTCCCTTCGTCTGATCCTCCTGAGGAGAACTATGTGTACGGAGCGACCCGGCCGCGCTGCCGTGTGCTCCTGTACCTCTTCAACGAGAGTGTCCCCCGAAAAGATTCCCTACGCTAATGAAATTTTTCGCCAGACTAAGTATCCGCTGGTAGCAGTCCGGTTGTGCCCCTCACACAGCCGCCCGGAGAATGAACCGCGTATGAGTGAAGCCATGCCTCCGGGCCAACCAGATCTCGCCTCGATCGTCGTGGGGATCGAGCGCACCAACGAGCTGCTGCAGCGCGTACTCGCCGAGGTCGCGACCACGCCCTCTACCCACGCGATCTTCGCCGACGCCGGGTACGTCTACGCCGCGGCCGGCCGGCTCGTCGCCGGAACGGAGGATCGCCGGGCCTTCGAGCTCGACGCCGAGGGGCTCATCGAGGCGTTCATCGACAAGGCGCGCACGATCTTCCCAGACAGCAGGCTGCTGCGCGTCTACTGGTTCGACGGCGCCCGGCGCCGTATCCACACCCCGGAGCAGCAGGGCATCGCGGAGCTGCCCGACGTCAAGGTCCGGCTCGGCAACCTCAACGCCAACAACCAGCAGAAGGGCGTCGACTCACTCATCCGCTCCGATCTCGAATCCCTCGCCCGGCACCGCGCCATCGGCGACGCCGTGCTGATCGGCGGGGACGAGGACCTCGTGTCCGCCGTCGAGGCGGCCCAGGGCTACGGGGCGCGCGTGCATCTGTGGGGCATCGAGGCCGTCGACGGACGCAACCAGGCCGAGCCGCTGCTGTGGGAGGTCGACAGCCAGCGCACCTTCGACCTCGACTTCTGCAAGCCGTACGTCACCCGGCGGGCGACGGGCTGCGAGCCGAACGGCGAGACGGCGCTGTGCGGGTCCGCCCCGACCCGGGACGAGGTGCGCTTCGTCGGTGCGCAGATCGCCGCCCAGTGGCTCTCCTCGCGCGGCCGGGAGACCCTCGCGGAGCTGCTTCCGGGCCATCCGTATCTGCCCGGCTCGGTCGACCAGGAGCTGCTGATCGACGCGGAGGGGATGCTGCGGCTCTCGCTGCGCGCCCACGCCGATCTGCGGCGGGCGCTGCGGGACGGCTTCTGGGAGCATCTGCAGGCGCAGTACTGAGCGCTGCTGCCGGAAGGTTTCTGTACGGGCTTTCCGTGAGCCGCTTGCTGCGCGGGGCTTGCGGTGCGGGGCTTTCTGCGCGGGGCCCGAAGGTTTCAGCCGAGGCTCCGCCAGAAGGCGGTCAGCGCCTCGGCCGTGGCCTGCGGCTCCTCGGCGTTGGGGGAGTGCCCGGCGCCCGCGATCACGGTCCGGCGGGCGGACAGCCGCTCGGCCATCTCGTCCATCAGCGCAACCGGCCAGGCGTAGTCCACCTCGCCGGAGAGCACATGCGTCGGCATCCGTACCCCCACCAGCTCCCCGACCCGGTCCGGCTCGCCGTTCAGCTGCCGCCCCGTCGCGATCAGCTGCTCGGGTACGGTGCCGATCCAGCGCTGATGGAGGAACTCCCGTACGTCGGGCGGGCTCGCCTCGTCGGCCGCCTCGGGCGGATCCAGCTCGCGCATCGCCTGCCAGACGGACTCCATGTCCATCACGGTCAGCGCGTCGATCAGCAGCTTGGTCCGGGCCTGCTGCGTGGCCGAGATGGCCGCCGGGCCCGAACTCATGATCGTCAGCGACGCGAAGGCGCCCGGGTCGCGCAGGAGGGCGGCGCGCGCGATCAGTCCGCCGAGCGAGTGACCGAGCAGATGGACGGGGTCCTCGGTCGTGGCGGTGAGCGCGGTGGCCTGCGCGAGCGCGTCCTTGGCCAGCTCGTCCTGCTGGTACGCCGCCTCCTGCCGGGGGCCGGGACTCTCGTACTGCCCCCGGCCGTCGACGGCCACGGCCCGGAAGCCCGCCGCGGCGATCGGCTCCAGCAGCGCGATGAAGTCCTCCTTGCTCCCGGTGAACCCCGGCAGCAGGAGTACGGTCCCGCGCGCGGCCGAAAAGGGCCGCACATCATGCACGGCGAACTCCCCGCGCGCGGTCCTGAGGCGGTGCGCGCGGGCGCCCGCGGGCAGTGTGAGAAACGGCGGCCTGCTCATGGAGATGAGGCTATACAGAGCGCGGGGAACGGAACGTGAACGGCCCGGGGGCCCGATCCGTTCTTTCGCGGATCGGGCCCCCGGGCCGTGAGATGGTGCGCTCAGCCCTCGGGCGTGGCCTCGGGCTGGGCCGCCGCGCGGGTGCGACGGCGGCGGACCGGCTTGGCCTCGCCCTCGGCGGGCGCCTCGGCCGCGGCCGTCTCGGCTGCCTCGGCGGCCTTGGCGCGGGTGCGGCGGCGGGGCTTGGCCGGGGCGGCGTCCGCCGTCTCGGTGCTGCCCTCGGCCGTGCCGACGGCCGCCTCCGCGGCCGCGTCGGCCGTGACGGCGGCCCGGGTGCGGCGGCGGGGCTCGGCGGGGGCCTCAGTGGCTTCCGGCTGTGCCTCGGCGGCTTCGGCCGTCTCGACGGTCTCCGTGGCCTTGGCGCGGGTGCGGCGGCGGGGCTTGGCCGGGGCGGCGTCCGCCGTCTCGGTGCTGCCCTCGGCCGTCTCGACGGCCGCCTCGGCGGCGGTGGCGACCTCGGCCGGGGCCTCGGTGGCCTTGGCGCTGCCGCGGGTGCGCCGGCGACGGGGCTTGGCGGCGGCAGTGGCCTCCGTGGTCTCCGCCTCCGGTTGCGCCGCCTCCGCCGTGTCGACAGCGGCGACGGCCGCCTCGGCCGGCGCCGCGCTGCCACGCGTGCGGCGTCGGCGGCGGGGCTGCCGCGGCGCGGTCGCGCCCTCGGCGGTGTCGGTGGTGCCGGCGGTGGACTCGGCTGCCGTCGCCGCCTCCGGCGCGGTCGCGCCGTCCACGGTCAAGCCGCCGCGGGTGCGGCGCCGCGCCCGGGGGGTGCGGGTACGCGCGGGGCGCTCCTCCGCCGGGGCGGCGGCCTTACGGCCGCGGCCGCCACGGCCTCCGGTCTCGCCCAGGTCCTCGATCTCCTCGGCGGCCAGCCCGGCCCGGGTGCGCTCGGCGCGCGGCAGCACGCCGGTGGTGCCTTCCGGGATGTTCAGCAGCTCGTAGAGGTGTTCGGAGGTGGAGTACGTCTCCTCCGGATCGCTGAACGGCAGGTCCAGCGCCTTGTTGATCAGCTGCCAGCGCGGAATGTCGTCCCAGTCGACCAGGGTGATGGCCGTACCCGACGCGCCCGCGCGGCCCGTACGGCCGATGCGGTGCAGATAGGTCTTCTCGTCCTCGGGCGACTGGTAGTTGATCACATGCGTGACGCCCTCGACATCGATGCCGCGCGCGGCGACATCGGTGCAGACGAGCACGTCGACCTTGCCGTTACGGAAGGCGCGCAGCGCCTGCTCGCGTGCTCCCTGGCCGAGGTCGCCGTGGACCGCGCCGGAGGCGAAGCCGCGGCGGGAGAGCTGATCGGCGATGTCGGCCGCGGTCCGCTTCGTACGGCAGAAGATCATCACGAGGCCCCGGCCCTCGGCCTGGAGCACCCGCGAGACGACCTCCGGCTTGTCCATGGAGTGGGCGCGGAAGACATGCTGGGTGATGTTGGCCACGGTCGCGCCCGCGTCGTCCGGCGAGGTGGCGCTGATATGCGTGGGCTGCGACATGTAGCGGCGGGCCAGGCCGATGACGGCGCCCGGCATGGTGGCCGAGAACAGCATGGTCTGGCGCTTGGCCGGAAGCATGTTGATGATCTTCTCGACGTCGGGCAGGAAGCCCAGGTCGAGCATCTCGTCGGCCTCGTCGAGGACGAGTGCCTTGACGGAGGAGAGCCGCAGCTTCTTCTGGCCCGCCAGGTCGAGGAGCCGGCCCGGGGTGCCGACGACCACGTCGACGCCCTTCTTCAGAGCCTCGACCTGCGGCTCGTACGCACGGCCGCCGTAGATCGACAGGACGCGGACGGCACGGACCTTGCCGGCGGTCAGCAGATCGTTGGTGACCTGCTGGCACAGCTCGCGGGTGGGGACGACCACGAGCGCCTGCGGGGCGTCGGTGAGCTGCTCGGGCTTGGCCCGGCCCGCCTCGACGTCCGCGGCGCAGACGACGCGCTCCAGCAGGGGGAGGCCGAAGCCCAGCGTCTTACCGGTGCCGGTCTTGGCCTGGCCGATGACGTCGGAGCCGGAGAGGGCCACCGGAAGCGTCATCTCTTGGATGGGGAACGGGGACGTGATGCCAACGGCCTCCAGGGCCTCGGCTGTCTCGGGGAGGATCCCGAGTTCTCGGAACGTGGTCAGGATGCTTGCCTCTTCTGTGAGACGCGGCGGGAGGCGGCGAAGGGGGGTCGCACGGCGCCTGGGTGCACTGGCCTAAGGCGGCCGATTCGGCGCGGGACCACTGCCCTCGCTCAAGCGCTCACGCCGCGAGCGGGTCCCTCCTGCCGTGCGCATATAAGGTGCGCGCCGCGCGGAGGGCGGTCGGTTTGGAGCCGATCGGGCCACCGACCGGGCATCCGCATTCGTGGAAGACCCGCCGATACTCGGCGGGCGCAAATACCACTGTACCCCGGAAGTGCGCATCTGTGACCGGGCACCGGATGCGGGGCGTCGCCGGTCGGGGCTGACCAGGGCCTTCCCCGGGGCGCTGAGCGGGCTATTGTGCGGTTCATGGAGACGCCTGACACGCCTGACACGTCGGAGAAAGCCGCCGCCAGCGCCGAGGACCACGCCACGGGGAGCGGCGAGGAGAAGGCCGCGGCGCCCACCGGGATCGCCGCCCAGGACTGGGACCGCGCCGCCGCCGACCCGCAGTACCGGGCGGCCGTGGTGGATCTGCTCGGCGCCCTCGCCTACGGCGAGCTCGCCGCCTTCGAGCGGCTGGCGGAGGACGCCAAGCTGGCGCCCACGCTGGAGGACAAGGCGGAGCTGGCGAAGATGGCGTCTGCCGAGTTCCACCATTTCGAGCGGTTGCGGGACCGGCTGTCGGCGGTCGGCGAGGAGCCGACGGCGGCCATGGAGCCGTTCGCCGCGGCGCTGGACGGGTTCCACCGCCAGACCGCGCCGTCCGACTGGCTGGAGGGCCTGGTCAAGGCGTACGTGGGCGACTCGATCGCCAGCGACTTCTACCGCGAGGTGGCGGCCCGGCTGGACTCCGACACCCGCGGTCTGGTGCTCCAGGTGCTCGACGACACCGGCCACGCGAGCTTCGCGGTCGAGAAGGTGCGCGCCGCGATCGAGGCCGATCCGCGGGTCGGCGGACGGCTGGCGCTGTGGGCGCGGCGGCTGATGGGCGAGGCGCTGTCGCAGGCGCAGCGGGTGGTAGCGGACCGCGACGCCCTGTCCACGATGCTGGTGGGCGGCCTGGCCGACGGCTTCGACCTGGCGGAGGTGGGCCGGATGTTCTCGCGGATCACCGAGGCGCACACCAAGCGGATGGCGGCGCTGGGCCTGGCCGCGTAGAACCGCCCGAGAAGACGGCAGGGCTCCGGCGCCGGTCGCGCCGGAGCCCTGCCGCTTACGCCGGCACCGAGCGCCGGCGGCGGGTCCTGGGGGCCGGGCGGATGAGCAGCGACAGCAGGGCCGCCGCGAAGCCGAGAGCGACGGTCAGCACGGCCACCGCATGGCCGGAGCCCAGCACCGTATGGGCGATCAGGGCGCCGAGGAGCGCCGCGCCGGGGCCGGTGGACAGCACAAGGGGCCGAGCGGGCAGCCTGTGGGGGCGCCAGCGACTGGCGCCGTACGCGACGGCGAGACCGATCAGTACCGAGCCGAGCGCTTCCCAGATGACCATGGCGCGTCCTTCCCGTGAGCGGATCGGAACCGATGCGTGATCACGCGTCGGTCGTGCCCGTCCTACCCGGGCCCACGCGGGGGCAACCCTTTTGGCGGGAGCGGTCCGGGGCTCAGGCAGCGGGGCGCGGCCGCCAACGCGACGGCGGGGCCCGGTGGAGAGTTCCACCGGGCCCCGCCGTTATGCGAGCGGACCGCTCAGAGCGCGCCGAAACCGACCTTGCGGGCGGTCGGCTCACCGAGCTCGACGTACGCGAGCTGGTCGGACGGAACCAGGACCTTGCGGCCGTGGTCGTCCACCAGGGTCAGCACCTGAGCCTTGCCACCGAGCGCGTCAGCCACCGCGCGCTCGACCTCCTCGGCAGACTGCCCGCTCTCCAAGATGATCTCGCGGGGCGCGTGCTGCACGCCGATCTTGACCTCCACGGCTTTGTCCCTCCGACGGTCAGTTGGGTGCGCGGTCAGCCGCGCCGTACGCAGCACACATTAGCCGGGGACGGAGACCGCCAGGGGGCCGCGGGCGCAACGCCCGCAGCGAACACGCCCGCCGGTGCGAACACGCGCCCTCGCGGCCCCGGATGGCGCCGGGGGCTCAGCGCCCGCCTTGACCGCCCTCGGCCCCGTGCAGCGGGAAGCCCGCGATGCCCCGCCAGGCGAGCGAGGTGAGCAACTGCACAGCCGTATCCCGCGGGACCGCGATTCCGCTGGAGAGCCAGTAGCGCGCGACCACCTGGGAGACCCCGCCGAGCCCGACGGCCAGCAGCATCGATTCGTCCTTGGACAGCCCGGTGTCCTCGGCGATCACCTCGCTGATCGCCTCGGCGCACTGGAGCGAGACCCGGTCCACGCGCTCGCGCACGGCGGGTTCATTGGTCAGATCGGACTCGAAGACGAGCCGGAAGGCGCCGCCCTCCTCCTCGACGTACGCGAAGTAGGCGTCCATGGTCGCGGCGACCCGCTGCTTGTTCTCGGTCGTCGAGGCGAGCGCGGTGCGCACCGCCTGCAGCAGGGCCTCGCAGTGCTGGTCGAGCAGGGCCAGATACAGCTCGAGCTTGCCCGGGAAGTGCTGGTAGAGCACGGGCTTGCTGACTCCCGCGCGCTCGGCGATGTCATCCATCGCGGCGGCGTGGTAGCCCTGGGCGACGAAGACTTCCTGGGCGGCGCCCAGGAGCTGATTGCGTCGGGCTCGGCGCGGCAGGCGCGTACCCCGCGGGCGCGCCTCGGTCTGCTCGATGGCTGTCACGCCGCCTCCCAATGAATGTTCCGTGCACGGTGTCCACCGCGCCCGCCATCGTACTTTTGGGTAACAGGGCCGCGCGCGGTCCGTGCGGAGAATTTCACGGACCGGACTCTATGAAAAGCCCACAAAGGGTGCTGGTCACCGGTAGTCCTCCTCATTCTCGTTCACCTCGACGACACGGGCCTGCTCAGCGCGGTCGGCCTCGTTGGCCTCCATCAGCTCATCGCCGGACACCGGCTCATCACGGTGGGGGACCAGCTCGTAGTGCTGTTCGGCGGCGTCCGCCTCGGGGGCCTCGATACTGAATTCGGCGGACTCGTCGATGTTCACCAAGGGGTCCTCGAAGACGTCTTCGACGTCCTTCTCGTAGGGCTCGGGGTGGTTCCGGTCGGCTGACATGTACTCCCCTTCCCAGAGGTGCGATCGCCCCTGTGCCTCCGAGCCTAGGAGAGGTCACTTTCGGACGCTACGCGGTCTGTGAGGGCGAACACACGCTCGTGCGCGTGATCGTCTCGTAACATTGCCGCATGTCTTCGACCGAGCCGCCGGGAGCCCGCATCATTGCCGCGGTGCCCCCCGCGCGGTCCGTGCGGGTCGGGGCCGGCGAAAGACTGCGGACTACCAGTCTGCCCGGTCTCACCATGACCGTGCGTTCGCGCCCGCCGACCGCCCCCGATGTGCCGCCCGCACTGTTCGTCCACGGGCTCGGCGGCTCCTCGCAGAACTGGTCCGCGCTGATGGAGCAGCTCGCCGACCGGGTGGACGGCGAGGCCCTCGACCTGCCCGGCTTCGGCGACTCCCCGCCCCCGGACGACGGCGACTACTCCATCACCGGCCATGCGCGCGCCGTGATCCGCTACCTCGACGCGAGCGGCCGCGGCCCCGTCCATCTCATCGGCAACTCGATGGGCGGCGCGATCACCACGCGCGTCGCGGCGGTGCGGCCCGATCTGGTGCGCACCCTCACCCTGGTCTCGCCCGCACTGCCCGAGCTGCGCCCGCAGCGCGCCGCGGTGCCCACCGGGCTGCTCGCGGTGCCCGGCGTGACCCGGCTCTTCACCCGCATGACCAAGGACTGGGACGCGGAGCGGCGTACCCGCGAAGTGATGATGCTCACCTACGGCGACCCCAGGCGGATCAGCCGGGAGGACTTCGCACTGGCGGTGGAGGAGTTCGAGCGCCGGCTCACGCTGCCGTACTTCTGGGACGCGCTCGCCCGCTCGGCGCGCGGTGTCGTCGACGCGTACACCCTGGGCGGCCAGCACTCCCTGTGGCGGCAGGCCGAGCGCGTGCTCGCGCCGACGCTGCTCGTCTACGGCGGGCGCGACCAATTGGTGTCCATCCGGATGGCGCGGCGGGCGAGCGCCACCTTCCGCGACGCGCGTCTGTTGACGCTGTTGGACGCCGGGCATGTCGCGATGATGGAGTATCCCGAAGCAGTGGCGCGCGGGATGCGCGAGCTGCTCGAGGATGCAGACGGAAGAGATGACCGGGACAGCCGGGAGGCACGGGCCGCCGTAGCGGTGCCCGGCGCGGACGGGAGCGGTGCGGCGCGTGGGTAAGCACAGCGCACGTGGCAGCCGGGAGAACCGGGACGGCCGGTCTGCCACCCCGGGCTCCGGTCCGGGTCCCGATCCCGGTCCGGGTCCCGATTCCGGTCCGGGCTTCGTGGAGTACGTCGCGCCCAGCGGGCCCAATATGGCCGGCGGAGTGCCGGGGACGGGCCGTCGGCGGCGCGGCGGCCAGGGCGCCGCGGATCCCGGTGTGACGCCGCCGCAGGGCATGCCGCGCCTGCCGCACCACCCCGGCACCCCCATGGCGCACACCAGAGGCGGCCACCCCGAGCACCGCGAACCGGGCGGCGGCTGGGGCGTCTTCGGCGGCCAGGCCGCCGGACCGGGCGGTCCCGGCGGCCCGCGGGCGTCCTCCGGCATGCGGACCATGGACGCGCCGCGGCGCCCCACGACGGGCGGCACGGGCGGGGCGGCCGGTCTGATGCCCGGCCCGCGCAAGGAGTACCTCGAGGCGTTCGACAGCCCCGACGCCGTGGACTGCGACGGCGACGACGTCTTCTCCGCCGGTGCGCCGGGAGCGGTGCCGCCGCCACGCCGTGAGAGCCAGGCCGCCACGCGTTCCGACGGCGGCGGCGCGGGCGCCGGCGGGGGCGCCGGTCCGTACGCGGACGGGGACGACCCCGCGGGCAAGGGCGCGCGCGGCGTCGCCAAGGGCGGCAAGGGGCGGACCTTCACCGGTGTCGCCGCCGCGGCCGTGACCACCGTGCTGGCCGTCGTGGTGGCCGGGCAGGTGGCGAGCGGGCCGCAGGACGGCGGCAAGGCGCAGGCCAAGGGCGGCACGGAGCGCGGCGGCGAAGACGTCGGCGCACCTGACGACGGGCGGGCCCCGGCGGCCCGCTCCACGGCCTCGGTGGCCCCCGCCACGTACCAGGCGAAGATGGCGGCCGTGTACCCGCTCGACCCGAAGCTGCGCGGGTCCGGTGCGTTCGCGACCGTGGCCGGGCACGACAAGGCGCCCGGCCGGGGCCAGGTACTGCGCTATCGCGTGGATGTGGAGAAGGGGCTGCCGCTCGACGGCAAGCTGTTCGCCGAGGCCGTGCACAAGACGCTCAACGACGATCGCAGTTGGGGGCACGGCGGCATTCGCACCTTTGAGCGGGTCTCGTCCGGGCATGCCGACTTCGTGATCACTCTCGCGAGCCCCGGAACCACCGCGGTGTGGTGCGGGAAGTCCGGTCTCGACACCACCGAGGACAATGTCTCGTGCGACTCGGCGTCGACCGAGCGCGTCATGATCAACGCCTATCGGTGGGCGCAGGGCGCCAAGACCTTCGGCGACGACAAGATGCACCCCTACCGCCAGATGCTCATCAACCACGAGGTCGGCCACCGGCTCGGGCACAACCACGAGACCTGCAAGAAACAGGGCGCCCTCGCGCCGGTGATGATGCAGCAGACCAAGTTCCTGGCGACCGACGGGGTCGGCTGCCGGCCGAACGCCTGGCCGTACCCCAAGGGCGGATCCGGCAATCCGGCATACCCCTGACGGGTCGTACGGCGCTCGACAACGCCTGAATTCCCAATAGGTCACGGGCTTTCACCCCTTCCGGTGGTGCGACGGACAACCGTCCGTCGCGCTATGGCCATGCGCGCATAACGTGCTCCCGCTGCCTGACGGCGGCCGTCGCCGACGACGGCGGCGGGACGGACGGCCCACACGGGAGATCGGGGGTGCGCTCATGCGCGTGGGACTGCTTACGGAGGGTGGATATCCGTACGCGACCGGTGATGCGCGGGTGTGGTGCGACCGGCTGGTGCGGGGGCTCGCCCAGCACGAGTTCGAGGTCTACGCGCTGAGCGGGAGCGCCCGCCAGGAGGCCGGCGGCTGGGCCGAACTCCCCGAGCAGGTGCGCCGGGTGCGCAACGCGCCGCTGTGGGGCGAACCGGCGGGCCGGGCGCGGCGGAGCGGCAAGGGCGGTCTGGGCGGACGGCGGCAGCGACGCCGGTTCGCCGAGCACTTCGGGGAGCTCGCGGCGGCGATCAGCGCGCCCGACAGCGCGGGGGCGGCCGACGGCTCCGCCACTCAGGCGGACCGTTTCGCCAGTGGTCTCTACGGCCTTGCCGAGCTGGCCCGTGAGCACGGCGGGCTGCCCGTCGCGCTCCGCTCCGAGACGGCCGTGCGCACGCTGGAGCGCGCCTGTCACACCCCCGGGGCGCCGCGCGGCGCGCACCAGGCGCGGGTCACCGATCTGCTGGCCGTGACCGAGGCGCTGGAGCGCGCGCTGCGCCCGCTGTCGCTGGACTGGTACGGCGGCGACGGGAGCGATCCGGGGCTGTCGGCGGTGGACCTGTGCCATGCCGCCTCCGGCGGCACCGCCGCGCTCCCCGGGCTCCTGGCCAAGCGCTCCTTCGGTACGCCGCTGCTGGTCACCGAGTACGGCGTACGGCTGCGCGAGCACTACCGACAGAGCGCGGCGGGAGCGGGGGCGACCGGGCCCGTACGCACCCTGCTGGCCCGCTTCCAGGGCCTGCTGGCCGCCGAGGCGTACGCCCAGGCCGCCCTCATCACCCCCGGCAACACCCATGCGCGGCGCTGGCAGGAGCGGTGCGGCGCCGACCGCGAGCGGCTGCGCACCGTCTATCCGGGCATGGACGCGGCCCGCTTCGCCGAGGTCGGCGAGGGCGCGGCCGCCGGCGGCGACGACCGGACGCTGGTGTGGGTGGGCCGTATCGAGCCCCCCAAGGACGTCATCGCCCTGCTGCACGCCTTCGCGGAGGTGCGGCGGTGGCAGCCGGACGCGCGGCTGCGCATCATCGAGACCCGGCGCGCCACGGACCCGGACGCGGACGGCTACCCGGACCACTGCCGGGCGCTCGCCGAGCATCTCTTCCCCGACGAGGCGGCGGACGTCCACACCGCCGGTGACAACCCGGTCTCCTTCGAACGGCTCGGCGACCCCGAGGTGCCGTCCCTGCCGGAGGCGTACGCGGCGGGCGGCGTCGTCGTGCTGTCCAGCGTCGTCGAGGGCTTTCCGGTCGGACTCGTCGAGGCGATGTTCTGCGCGCGGGCCACGGTCTCGACGGATGTGGGCGCCGTGTGCGAGGTCATCGGCGGCACCGGCCTCGTGGTGCCCCCGCGCAACCCCCGGGCGCTTGCGGACGCCTGCCTCGCGCTGTTGCGCGACCCCGCGCGCCGAGCGCGCCTCGGCGCCGCCGCACGCGCCCGCGCACTGGAGCTCTTCACCGCCGAGCAGAACGTCGCGGCCTTCCGCGGCATCTATCTGGAGCTGATGTCGCACTGCCCGGTACGGCGCGAGGAGGTCGGCGAGGACGGCGAACCGCTGCCCTTCGCCCGCCCGCCGGAGGCCCACATCCCGGGCCGCTGGACCGTCGGCCGGCTCCCCGGCCCGGCGGACCCCCGCCCCACCCCGGACCACACCCCCACCTGGGCGGCCCCCCGCCCCTCAGCCACCCCGCCCCCGCGCGAACCCCTGGGCGTGGGCCCGCAGGGCCACGTGTCCGAGGAGGGCGCATGAGCATGTCCCACCCGTCACCCGGCCCCGCCCCCCGCGACACCCCCCGGACCCCCGCCTCACCCGGCGGCCGGTCCCCCCGCTCCCGCGCACTGCTCGCCGCCCGGCGCCCGGATGAGGCGGCCCCTCGGGACGGCGCCGCAGGAGGCCAGGCGCGGCGGGGGCCGGTGGATCCGGTGCGGGGGCTGATGCACCGGCATCGGGAGCTGTGCGCGCGGGCCGTCGATCCGCTGGAGATCGCCGCCGGGCTCGAGGCCCACGGGGTGACGGACCGTACCGCCGCCCGCTTCCGGCATCGCGATGTGTTCTCGCTCGCCGAGGAGCTGTACGCCCGCGTACCGCGCGCCGAGGAGCCCGCACCCCCGGTCCCCGCGCCGACCGGGACGGCGGGGCGGCGGATGGCCCGAGGGGCGCTGTGGCTGCTGCCCGGGGCGCTGTGCGCGGCGACCGTCTACGGCCTCTTCAGCACCGAGGCCGCCGTCCGTATCGCCGTCGCGGCGGTCGGTGCCGTCCTGGTGGCGGTCGCGTTGTGGCGGTGCCTGTGCCGAGGGCCCCTGCGGGTCGGCGGGCGCGGGAGCACGCGACGGGCGCGGCTCGCGGGGCCGCTGTGCGCCGGCTGGCTCCTCTCCTACGCCGCCTGCGGCGACTGGCTGCTCATCGGGGGCCTAGGCGGCACGCCCGGACCGTACGACGCCGCGCCCGCGGCCGAGGCCGCCGTCGTCCTCGCCCTCGCCGTCGCGCCCGCCGCGTGGTGCGCCCGCTGGTTCGCCGTACGGGCGCGGCGCAGGCTGGCGGCGAGCCGTGGGCTCGAGGAGTTCGCGGCGGGGGCGCGGCCGCTGTGCGCGGGGGCCGTGGCGGCCTTCCTCCTCGGTCTGGTGCCGCTCGTGCCCGCGGCCCGGCTCACCCTGTCCGAGCCGCCACAGGGCCCGGTCGCGACGCCCGAGGTGGCCGTCGCCGCGCTGGGCGGGCTGCTCTTCCTCGCCCGGCTGCTCGCCGTCCACGGCTTCCGAAGGGCCGCGCTCATCGGCACCGCCGCGGCCTGCGCGGCCGAAGCGGCGGCGCTCGCTACCGCCCTGGCCGCCCGGCTGCCGGGCGGAGCGCCGCTCGGCGAGCCCCTGGCGCGGCTGATCGCCGCCCACGGCGCGGCCACCGTCCCCGCGGCCGCCTGCGGCGCAGCCGCGCTCGCGCTGGGGACGTACGCGGTCGGCGCCCTGTCCCGCGCGTCCGCCCACAGCGGCCCCCGTACGCACCACACCCCCACCGCGCCCTGCGAGGCGCCCCAGTGAACCCGCCACCCCCCGCCGCCCCCACTCCCATCCCTACGAGGAGCAACCACATGAGGGACGACATGACCGATCCACGAGCCCGCACGGGGAGGCGTGCCCGATGAGAGTCCTGTTGCTCGGATCCGGTGGATATCTCGGCCGCTATGTCGCCGAACACCTGCTCGCCGACCCCGCCGTCCAGCTCACCGCGCTCGGCCGCGGCGACGACGCCGATGTGCGGTTCGACCTCTCCAGCGGAAGCCCCGGCGCGCTCACCCGCTTCCTGAACGCGGTCCACCCCGGCGTCGTGATCAATTGCGCGGGCGCGACCCGTGGCGGCGCCCGTGAGCTCACCCGGCACAACACCGTCGCCGTCGCGACCGTCTGCGAGTCACTGCGCCGCAGCGGCTGCGGCGCCCGCCTCGTCCAGCTCGGCTGCTCCTCGGAGTACGGGCCCTCGCAGCCGGGCTCGTCGACCGCCGAGGACGCCGTGCCGCGCCCCGGCGGTCCGTACGGGGTGAGCAAGCTCGCCGCGACCGAGCTGGTGCTGGGCTCGGGGCTGGACGCCGTAGTACTGCGCGTCTTCTCACCCGTAGGGCCCGGCACCCCGGCCGGTTCGCCGCTGGGCCGGCTCGCCGAGGCGATGCGGCGCGCCATGCAGTCCGGGGAGAGCGAGCTGAAGCTGAGCGGGCTCGGTGTGCAGCGGGACTTCGTGGACGTCCGGGACGTGGCACGCGCGGTGCACGCGGCCTCGCTGTCGGCCGCGCAGGGCGTCGTCAACATCGGCACCGGGCGCGCCGTCCGGCTGCGTGAGGCGGCCACCGTCCTGGCCCGTGTGGCGGGGTTCGGCGGCACCCTGCATGAGATCGACACCCCGCCGGGGCGCGGGGCGCTGCACCACACCCCGGTCGCCTCGGTGCCCCATGTCCCGGCCCCGGCCCACGGTCATCCGCCCTCTCACGGCCCCGGACCGGGCCATGGCCCCGGCCACCCGACGGGGGCGGCCGAGCACGGCGCCGGCGGCAGCGCGGCCACCTACCCGTACCCGGACGGCTGCGGCACCTGGCAGCAGGCGGATGTGCGCACCGCGCGCGACCGCCTCGGCTGGCGCTCCAGGATCCCGCTGGAGGAGTCGCTGGCCGACATCTGGATGGAGGCGGCATGTCGCATCTGATCTCCGAGGGCCCCTCGCGCGACGCCCCGGCGGCCGCCACCGGGCTGGGCTGCGGAGTGCCGGGCTGTGCCCACCCCCTGGTCGCGCCCACCGAGTGGGCCGAGCTCATCCGTCCCGGCACCCCCCTGCACTGGGCGGTCCTCAATGTGGCGCGCGGCCCCGGCTCGCGCCGGGACCCGCACTGCCTCACGGCGGCGGCCCGGCTGCGCGCCGCGGGGGTGCGGGTGCTGGGCCATCTGGACCTGCGGTGCGGCACCCGCCCGTTCGGTGAGCTGGTCTCCGACGCCGACCGCTTCCTGGACTGGTACCAGGTCGACGGCTTCTATATGGACCGCTGCCCGGTGGACCGCCCGGATCTGCCGGAGACCGCCCGTACGGTCACCACGCTGCGCGCGATGCTGGGCGGGGCGTATGTGGTGCTCGGCCAGGGCGCCCATCCGTATCAGGGCTATATGGAGATCGCCGACCAGCTGGTGACCTTCCGTGGCGCGTGGGCCGACTACCGTTGGTCCCAGGTGGCGGAGTGGACGGCGGGGTATCCGCCCGAACGATTCTGCCATCTGGTGCACGGCGTCCCCCGTCCCCATCTGGAGGAGGCGCTGCGCATCGCCCGCTGGCAGGGCGCGGGCACGATCTACTTCACGGACCGTACGGCCCACCCGGGGCAGCGGACGGGCGCGGCGGCCCCGTGGGAGACGCTGCCCGGCTACTGGGACGAAATCGTCTCGCGCATCGGACTACGTGTCATGGAATGAGATGGGGCGTGGCAGTGTTACGAGAAGAAAACCTCCCCGCTCACGCGGGGTGCGTTCCGACTGCTCCCTTCCCTTACGGAGTCCCCGTGTCGCTGCCACCCCTGGTCGAGCCGGCTGCCGAGCTCACCGTCGACGAGGTCCGCAGGTACTCACGCCATCTGATCATCCCGGATGTCGGGATGGACGGGCAGAAGCGGCTGAAGAACGCCAAGGTGCTCTGTGTGGGCGCGGGCGGCCTCGGCTCCCCTGCCCTGATGTACCTCGCCGCGGCCGGCGTGGGCACCCTCGGCATCGTGGAGTTCGACGAGGTCGACGAGTCGAACCTGCAGCGCCAGATCATCCACAGCCAGTCGGACATCGGCCGCTCCAAGGCCGAGTCGGCGCGCGACTCGGTGCTCGGCATCAACCCGTATGTCAACGTCGTGCTGCACGAGGGGCGCCTCGAGGCCGACAACGTGATGGAGATCTTCTCCCAGTACGACCTGATCGTGGACGGCACCGACAACTTCGCCACCCGCTATCTGGTCAATGACGCGTGCGTGCTGCTGAACAAGCCGTACGTCTGGGGCTCGATCTACCGTTTCGACGGCCAGGCGTCCGTCTTCTGGTCCGAGCACGGCCCCTGCTACCGCTGCCTGTACCCGGAGCCCCCGCCGCCTGGTATGGTCCCGTCCTGCGCCGAGGGCGGTGTGCTGGGCGTGCTGTGCGCCTCCATCGGCTCGATCCAGGTCACCGAGGCCATCAAGGTGCTCACCGGCACCGGCGACGCGCTGGTCGGCCGGCTGATGATCTACGACGCCCTGGAGATGACCTACCGGCAGGTCAAGGTCCGCAAGGACCCGGACTGCGCGGTCTGCGGCCCGAACCCGACCGTCACCGAGCTGATCGACTACGAGGCGTTCTGCGGTGTGGTGTCGGAGGAGGCCCAGGAGGCGGCGGCCGGTTCGACGATCACTCCCAAGCAGCTCAAGGAGTGGATCGACGAGGGCGAGGACATCGACATCATCGATGTCCGCGAGCCGAACGAGTACGAGATCGTCTCGATCCCGGGCGCCCGGCTGATCCCGAAGAACGAGTTCCTGATGGGCGGCGCCCTCCAGGACCTTCCGCAGGACAAGAAGATCGTCTTGCATTGCAAGACGGGCGTCCGATCGGCGGAAGTCCTGGCGGTCCTGAAGTCCGCGGGCTTCTCGGACGCCGTCCATGTCGGCGGCGGGGTGATCGGCTGGGTCAACCAGATCGAGCCCGAGAAGCCGGTCTACTAAGAGGTCGTCCGAAAGGGGGGCCGGACCGCCGTCACGTCGGCGGTCCGGCCCCCTTCCGTATGCCCCTATGCCCCTACGCGCAGGTGGTGCCGCCCGCCGGCACCTTTCCGTCGAGCAGATAGGCGTTCACGGTCTTCGCCATACAGGCGTTGCCGCTGTTGTACGCGCCATGGCCCTGCCCCTTGTAGGTGACCTCGACGCCCACGCCCTTGCCCAGTTCCTCGACCATCTTCCGCGCTCCCGCGTACGGCGTGGCCGGGTCGCCGGTGTTGCCCACGACCAGGATCGGCGCCGAGCCCTTGGCGCTGACGTCCGGGGTGTCGGTCTTGCCGGCCACCGGCCAGTCGGTGCAGCCGAGCATGCCCCAGGCCAGATATTCGCCGAAGACGGGCGATGCCTTGCGGAAGCGCGGCAGCTGCGCCTTCACATCGGTGATGGTGTAACGCTGTGTGTCGTCCACGCAGTTGATGGCCATATTGGCGGCGTTGATATTGCTGTACCGGCCGTCCTCGTCGCGGCCGGACATGGAATCCGACATCGCGAGGAGCAGATTGCCCTTGCCGAGGTTCATCGCCTCCTGAAGCCCCAGCGTCAGGTATTTCCAGCTCTCCCGGTCGTAGAGCGCGGCGGCGATACCGCCCAGCGCGCCGTCCTGGGTGAGCTTCCGGCCGCTTTCGGTGGACAGCGGCTTCTTGTCGAGCCGCTTCAGAAACGCGACGATCTTGTCATCGCCCGCCGCCGGGTCGTCGCCGGCCGGGCAGGCGGGACCCTTCTTGGCGCAGTCCTTCAGGTAGTTGTCGAGCGCGAGCTGGAACCCCTTGGCCTGGCCGTAGGAGCCCTGTTCGGGGTCCTCGGTCGGGTCGACGACGGCGTCCAGGACCGCGCGTCCCACATGCCCGGGGAAGAGATGGGCGTAGACGCCGCCGAGTTCGGTGCCGTACGAGATCCCGAAATACGAGAGCTTCCGGTCGCCGAGCACCTGCCGCATCAGGTCCATGTCCCGGGCGGCGCTGACGGTGTCCACATGCGGAAGGACCGCGCCGGAGTGCTTCTTACAGGCGGCGATGAATTTCCTGGCGTCCGCCGTCGCGGCCTTGGTCTCGGCTCCGTCGTCCGGGGTGCTGTCGACGGCGTCGGAGGCCTCGATCTCCTTGTCGCTCTGGCATTTCACCCCCGCACTTTCGCCGACTCCGCGCGGATCGAAGCTCACCAGGTCATAGCGTGAGCGCAGCTTCGAGTAATCCCCGGCGAAACCGGGGAGCGAGGAGACACCGGAGCCGCCGGGGCCGCCGAAATTGAACACCAGGGAGCCGATCCGTTTGCCGGGGCCGGTGGCCTTGGCGCGAATCATGGCCAGATCGATCGTTTCGCCCTTCGGCTTGGCATAGTCCAGCGGTGCTTTGAGCGTGGCGCATTCCCAATCGCTCCCCGGCTTTTCACCGGTGCCCTGCATGGCGGTCGGCGCCGGGCAGGAGGCCCAGTCGAGCTTCTGACCGGTGAGCGAGCCCGGCAGACCGGAGCCCGACGGACCGGCGTCCGACGGACCGGCCGGAGCCGGCGCCGAGGGACTGGACGACGCCTTGCCCCGCTCGCTTCCGCCGTCGCCGTCGCAGCCCGCGACAGTGACCAGGGCGACCAGGGCGGTCGCGGAGACCAGCGCCCTGGTCCGTATGGTGCGTAGGGAACTCGACATAGCCGGTGATCCTATGAGGACGGTATGAGGGGAGTGTCCGCGCATCTTCTCAATGCCGTCACGGTTCGCCCTGGGTCTAGGTGCAGACTTTGCCCTTTTCCGGCACTTTGCCGTTCAGCAGATAGGCGTTGGCGGTGTTCCGTACGCAGCTGCTTCCACTGTCGTACGCCCCATGGCCCTCGCCCTTGTAGGTGAGCTCCACCCCGACCCCGGGCCCCAGCTCGTCCGCCATCTTCCGCGCCCCCGAGTACGGCGTGGCCGGGTCGCCGGTGTTGCCGATGACCAGGATCGGCGCGGCGCCCGGGGCGCTGACGTCGGGCGTCGTCCAGGTGCCGCGGACCGGCCAGTCGGTGCACTGGGTGAGGCTCCAGGCCATGAAGTCGCCGAAGACCGGGGACGCTCCGCGGAAGGTGGGCAGCTTCCGCTCGACGTGGTGGACCGTATAGCGCTCTTTGTAGTCGGCGCAGGTGATGGCGGTCAGGGAGGACTGAAGGGTGCTGTAGTCGCCGTCCGGGTCGCGTCCGTTCATGGCGTCGCCGAGGGCCAGCAGGATCCTGCCGTCGCCCTGCTCGGCGTTCGCGATCCCCTGGGTGAGGTACTGCCAGTAGTCCCGTGAGTAGAGGGACTGCGCGATGCCCGCGGCGGCCAGCGACTGGGTCAGCTTCCGGCCGCCGATGCCGCGCACCGGATGGGTGTCCAGCCGCTTCAGCAGCCTGAGGATCTCAGCCTGGGTGGGACAGGTGGCGTCGGCGCTCTTGTGACACGCCTTCAGATAGTCGGCCAGCGCGAGTTGAAACCCCTTGGCCTGGCCGAGTGCGCCCTGTTCGGGTGTCTGCTGGGGATCGACGACGCCGTCGAAGAGCGCGCGCCCGACGTTCCTGGGGTAGAGGTGGGCGTAGACGCCGCCGAGTTCCGTGCCGTAGGAGATGCCGAAGTAGTGCAGCTTCTTGTCGCCGAGGACGCGGCGCATGAGGTCCACGTCGCGGGCGGCGTTGGTGGTGCCGACATCGGGAAGGATCTTGCCGGAGTGCTGCTCGCAGCCGGCGGCATACGTCTTGACCCGACGGATCAGTCCCTTCACCTCGGAGCCGTTGTCCGGGGTCGAGTCGGCGGCGTAGTAGGCGTCGAGCTGCCTGTCGCTCAGACAGCGCACGCCGCTGCTGCGGCCGACCCCGCGCGGATCGAAGCTGACCAGGTCATAGCGGGTGCGCAGCTGCTGGTAGCTGTGGCCGAGGGCCGGGAGGGTGGCCACGCCCGAGCCGCCGGGGCCGCCGAAGTTGAAGATCAGTGAGCCGATGCGATGGCGGCGGTCGGTGGCCTTGGCGCGGATCATGGCGATGCCGACGGCGTCGCCGTGCGGCTTCCGGTAGTCGAGCGGGACATGGAGCGTCGCGCACTCCCACTCCTTGCCCGGGGGCTTGGTGGCGGCCGCGTCCTCGCTGTCGGAGGGGGTGGGGCAGGTGGCCCAGTCGAGCTTCTGGCGGGCGGAGGTGTCCGGCCGGCCGCCGCCCCCGCCGCACCCGGTGGCTGAGGCGGCCAGCAGCAGGGCGGCGGCGGACAGCGCACCGGTGCGAAGGGGTCGGGACACGGCGGCTCTCCCGGGGGTGGCGGCGTACCGCCATCCTGAGGGGCCCGACGGCAGCCCGCGCGCACAGCGCGGGCGTACGGGTGAGGGGTCCGCCCGCGGACCGCCGAGGGCCCTGTGGCGCCTTGAGCGGCCCTACAGCGCCTCTTTGCGGGTGAGGTGGGTGAAGGCCACCCAGCCGGGCAGCACCGGCAGCCAGAAGACCGTCAGCCGGAAGAGCAGCACGGCGGGCGCGGCGGTCTCGTACGGCAGCCCGGCGAAGGTCAGACCCGCGATCAGGGCGGCCTCCACCGCGCCGACGCCGCCGGGGGTGGGCGCGGCCGACCCCAGGGCGTTGCCCGCGAGGAAGACGACCGCGATGCTCGCGTAGCTCAGATCGCCGCCGAACGCCCGGATCGCCGAGTCGAGACACATCACGTTCGCGGCGGTCAGCAGCAGCATGCCGCCGATGCCGACGAACAGCTTCTTGGGCCGCTGCAGGACGTCCAGCATGCGCGGCACGACGCCCGCGAACAGCGACCGCACCCGCGTGGAAACGAACTTCCGCAGGACGGGAACGGCAGTCACCACAAGCGCCAGTACGGCGGCCGTCAACAGCCCGGCGATCACGGTCCGGGACGGCGAGAGCGTCGGGGTGCGCTCGGTGCCGGTGATGTAGCCGAAGGTCAGCAGCAGCACGATATGGCTGGCGAGGCCGAACAGCTGGGAGGCGCCGACGCTGGCCACCGCGAGCCCCGGCCGCACCCCCGCGCGCTGCAGGAAGCGGGTGTTGAGCGCGACGCCGCCGACCGCGGCGGGCGCCACCAGCTTCACGAACGAGGCGGCGACCTGCGCCTGCACCGTACGCCAGAAGGACACCTTCTCCGGGACGAAGCCCAGCAGGCTCATGGCCGCGGCCACATAGGTCAGCGCCGAGAAGGCGAGCGCGAACAGCACCCAGATCCAGTTCGCCTCGCCGACCACGGCGCCCAGCTTGATATGGGTGAACTGGGACAGCAGGAAGTACGCGGCGAAGGCGCCCGCGCAGAAGCTGACCAGGGTGCGCGGCTTGATGCGCTCCAGCCGTACGGGCTCTATCGGCGCCTGCGGCCGCACCAGCAGCACCTGCTGCCGGATCTGGGCGAGCAGATCCTCCTCGCGGGCGTCCTCCAGGGCCTCCTCGATCGCCCGCTTCTCCGCCTGCTTCTCGGCCTTCTGGATCTTGCGGCCGCTGGTGGCCGCCTCCACCCGCTGGGCCTCCGCGGCCTCCCTGGCCTCCGCCTCGCGGGCCTCCTTGGCCTCCTTGGCGGCGCGGGACGCCTCCAGGACGGCTTCCCGCTGGCGCTGGGCGCGCTCCCGCGCCAGCTGGCGCAGGGTCGCCCGGGTGCCGCGGCCGAGCGCGAGGGGCTGCAGCAGCGGAAGGCTGTCGGCGACCGCGTCCGGGCCGAGGACCGCGACCGCGGCGGCCACCGAACGCTCGGCGCCGACGCGCAGACCGAGGGTGGTGAGCAGCTGCGCGACGTCCATCCGCAGCACCAGATCGCCGGCTGCGATCTCACCGCCGCGCAGATCGGTCAGGATGACCGTGCCGGAGCGGTCGACCAGCAGGGCGTCGCTGTCCAGCCGCCGATGGGCGATCCGCCGCGACTGGAGCGCCTGCACCTGGTTCCAGGCCCCGGCCAGCAGCTCGTCGGTGATCGCCTCGTCCGGCACGGCGTAGAGCGGACGGCCGCCGATGTGCTCGTAGACGAGCATCACGGCGTCCGGGCCGAGCTCGGAGGTGGCGATCAGCTTGGGCGCGTTGGCACCGGCCGCGATGGCCGCGTACGCGAGCAGCGCCTCCTGTTCGAGCGCCTGGCGCAGCGACTGGAGGCTGCGGGGCGGGGTGATCGTCCGCAGCGTCAGCCGCTGCCACACGCTGTAGAAGAACCCCTGGGCCTGCTGTTCGCGGTCGACGACCGTGACATCCAGCGGCGGGCCGTCCTCCAGGGTGACCAGATAGCGGCGGCCCCGGTCGCCGTGGTTGCCGTCGTCGTCCGCGGGTTCCTCGGCGCGCATCGCGCTGACCGGGTGGAAGCCGACGCGGCGCAGCCCGGCGAGCAGATTCTGACCGGTGGGGCGGACGTTGGGGGAGCCGACGGCGTAGAGCGTGCCGTAGGCGACCGTCCAGCCGATCAGCACCGTAATGATGATCGAGAACGGGGTGGTGTAGCCGCCGACCAGCACCGCGAAGGCGTCGAGCAGCAGCACGCACCACATGGCCACCCGCCAGTGCGGGCGCCGGGCCATGCCGACGGCCGTCATATAGGCGATGACGGGGGCGAGATAGCCGTGCACGGGGTCGCTCAGGGCGCCGCCGGGCGCGGTCTGGGTGAGCGCCTCGCGGATCGAGGGGGGCGCACCGCGCGCGACCCAGAGATCGGTGGTGAGGGACACCCCGTGGGCGAGGACCGCGGCCAGCACGCCGTCGGCGATACGCAGCCCGTCCCGTTTGATCAGCCGCTCGAAGGCGAAGGCCACCGGGAGGACGAGGACGGCGACGCTGGCCGTGAGCCCCGCGAAGTCGATCAGCAGCGGGGGCGCCTGGTTGGCGCCGTGGCCGATGTCCTTCTCCAGGCCCGCGGTGGTGCCGTGGGCGAAGGCCGCGATGGCCAGGACGACGCCGATGCCGACGATGCCGAGCAGCAGCCGCAGCAGATCGGCGGGGCGGTGGACGCGGGCGGGCAGCAGCGGCTCATCGCCCGAGACCCGGTCGACAGGCCCCTTGGGCGAGTCGGGTTCGTCACAGTCGCCCGAGCCCCGGGCGTCGTCGTGGCCGTCGCCGCGGGCGTCGTCATGACCGTCCGGGTCCTGGTCCTCGTCGTGGCCGTCCGGCTCCCGGGCGTCGTCGCGGGCGTCCGGGTCCTTGCCGTCGTCGCGGGCGCCGGGCTGGGCGTCGGGGCGGGCGTCGGAGCGCGACAACGCCTCAGGGGTGCGTGCCTCCTCCTCCGGAGGCTGCGCACCCTGCTGCTTCGCTGTCTCTTCTTGGTCTCGTATCACCAGTCACCGCCCGGAAGATGGTGGCATGCCCGGGCTGTGCAGGAGGGCATCAGGGTGCATTTCGGGGGCGTGAGCCTTGGACCGTACGCCCTGTTATGGATTCCCGCACGCTGAGTGATCGAACCCCGCCGCCGCCCGGAGAAGCTCGGTCGGCACCGTTCACGGCGCTCTGGGCGGGATCGTCGGTGGGGTGGGGCAGGATGGACCGGATGAGCCGGGAGAGCCAGGAGCCGGGGGCCGCGGACGAGCTGCCCGCGTACGCGGAGCGAGTGCTGGAGGTGGCCGAGCTGATTCCGGCGGGCCGCGTGATGACCTATGGGGACGTCGCCGAGTGGCTGGAGGAGGGCGGGCCGCGCCAGGTGGGGCGAGTGATGGCGCTCTACGGGGGCGCCGTGCCGTGGTGGCGCGTGGTGCGGGCGGACGGGGTGCTGCTGCCCGGCCACGAGCTGCGCGCCCTCGACCACTACCGCGAGGAGGGCACTCCGCTGCGCGCGGCGGCGCGCTCGGCCGAGGGCCACGTGCCGCGGATCGACATGGCCAGGGCGCGCTGGGACGGCGGCGGCACGCCCTAGTGGAACGGCGGGCCCCCGGAGCTGTCCACAGCCATTCGGGTGACGCCCCGCGTCACATGAGAGGCTGTCCCGCACCCAGCCAACCCACCAGGACCGGCGATCCAACGTGAGTTCCTCCTCGTCCCTTCCACGGCAGCGGCAGGCGTGGCAGCCGTCCCCGGGCGTCTACCGCCTGCTCCGGCAGCGGCCGGAGCCCGGTGCCCTTCCTGTCCTGGACGCACGGCAGCGCGCTGTGGTTGAGCACCGGGGCGGTCCTTTGCTGGTGCTCGCCGGACCCGGCACGGGCAAGACGACGACGCTCGTGGAGGCGGTCGCCCGGCGGGTGCGCGACGGCGGGGACCCGGAGCGGATCCTGGTGCTCACCTTCAGCCGTAAGGCGGCCGTCGAGCTGCGCGACCGGATGGCCGTGCGGCTGGGCGGCGCGACCGGGCCGCAGGCCACGACCTTCCACTCGTTCTGCTACGCCCTGGTCCGCGCCCACCAGGACGTCGATCTCTTCGCCGATCCGCTGCGGCTGCTCTCCGGACCGGAGCAGGACGTCGTCGTCCGCGAACTGCTCGCGGGCGAGGCCGAGCTCGCGCGCGAGGGGCGCGCCTTCGCCCGCTGGCCGGATGAGCTGCGCGCCTGCCTGACCACCCGCGGCTTCGCCGACGAGGTCCGCGCGGTGCTCGCCCGCAGCCGGGAACTGGGCCTGGGGCCACGGGCGCTGGGGGACTTCGCGGCGCGCACCGGGCGCCCCGACTGGGGAGCCGCGGCCGCCTTCCTGGCCGAGTATCTCGATGTCCTGGACGCCCAGGGGGTGCTGGACTACGCGGAGCTGGTGCACCGCGCGGTGCTGCTCGCCGAGCGGCCCGGCACGGCGGCGGAGCTGGCCGCGCGCTACGACGCCGTGTTCGTCGACGAGTACCAGGACACGGACGCGGCCCAGACGCGGCTGCTGCGGGCGCTGGCGGGCTTCAAAGGGGCCGAGCGAACCGCGTCGCCCCGGGGTGGTGGCCGGGTGACGGGTGGGCGAACCCTTGTGGCCTTCGGCGACCCCGACCAGTCGATCTACGCCTTCCGCGGCGCGGATGTGGGCGGCATCCTCGGCTTCCCCGACGCGTTCCCGCGGGCGGACGGCGCACCGGCGGATGTGAAGGTCCTCACCACCTCCCGCCGCTCGGGCGCCGCCCTGCTCGCGGCCACCCGGCTGATCGCCCGCCGGATGCCGCTCACCCGGCTGCCCGCGGACGCCGTACGCGCGCACCGGGAGCTGTCGCCCGTCCACGACGGCGGCCGCGTCGAGGCGTACACGTATCCGACCCCGGGCGCCGAACTCGACAACATCGCCGACATCCTGCGCCGTGCCCATCTGGAGGACGGCGTGCCCTGGCGCGAGATGGCCGTTCTGGTGCGCGCCGGGGGCCGCTCGATCCCTGGTGTGCGCCGGGCGCTCACCTCCGCCGGGGTCCCCGTCGAGGTGGACGGCGACGACATCCCGCTGCGCCACGAGCCCGCGGTGGCCCCCCTGCTGACGGCGCTGCGCGCCGCCGCCACGGCCGCGCTGCCGGACGGCGGTGGGCTGTCCCTCGACATCGAGACCGCCCTCACCCTGCTCACCTCGCCGCTCGGCGGTATGGACGCCGCCGATCTGCGCCGCCTCGGCCGCGCGCTGCGCGAGGAGGAGCGGTCCGCCGGACGCGCCGTGCCGCGCCCCTCCGACGAGCTGCTCGCCGAGGCACTGGCCGAGCCCGAGCGGCTGGTCGCCCACGACCCGGCGTACGCGCGCGGCGCCCAGCGGCTCGGGCTGCTGCTGCGCACGGCGCGCGAGACGCTGGCCCGGGGCGGCACCGCCGAACAGGCGCTGTGGGAGCTGTGGGACGGCACCCCCTGGCCCGCCCGGCTGGAGCGGGCCACGCAGCGCGGCGGGGCCGCCGGGCGGAACGCAGACCGTGACCTCGACGCGGTCTGCGCGCTGTTCGAGACCGCCGCGCGCGCGGAGGAGCGCACCGGCGGCCGTGGCGCGCTCAACTTCCTGGAGGAGATCGAGGCCCAGGACATCGCCGCCGACACCCTCTCGCGCCGGATGGTCCGCCCCGACGCCGTACGGCTGATGACCGCCCACCGCTCCAAGGGGCTGGAGTGGCGGCTGGTGGTGGTCGCGGGCGTGCAGGAGGGGCTGTGGCCCGATCTGCGGCGGCGCGGCTCGCTGCTGGAGGCCGACCGGATCGGCCGGGACGGGCTGGCCGAGCCGCTGCCGCCGGGCGCGCTGCTGGCCGAGGAGCGGCGGCTGTTCTATGTGGCGGCGACCCGGGCGAAGGACCGGCTCGTGGTCACCGCCGTCAAGGCCGCCTCCGACGACGGGGACCAGCCCTCCCGCTTCCTGACCGAGCTGGGTGTCCCGCCGGCCGATGTCACCCAGCGGCCGCGCCGCCCGCTGACCGTCGCCGCGCTCGTGGCCGAGCTGCGCGCCACCACCGTCGACCCGGACGCCTCGGAGGCGCTGCGGGACGCCGCCGCGCGGCGCCTGGCACGGCTCGCGGCGCTGCGCGACGAGGACGGTCAGCCGCTCGTCCCGGCGGCCCACCCCTCTCGCTGGTGGGGGCTGTACGAGCCGACCCACAGCGAGGTGCCGCTGCGCGACCGCGACCGGCCCGTGGCCCTGTCCGGCAGCGCGCTCGACCAGCTCGTCAACACTTGCTCGCTCCAGTGGTTCCTGGGGCGCGAGGTGAAGGCGGACGCCCCCTCGACGGCCGCCCAGGGCTTCGGCAACGTCGTCCATGTCCTGGCCGACGAGGTCGCCTCCGGCCGCACCCCGGCGGACCTCGCGGTCCTGATGGAGCGGCTGGACTCCGTATGGGACGCGCTCGCCTTCGACGCGCCGTGGAAGTCACGGCAGGAGAAGGAGCACGCGCGGGCGGCGCTGGAACGATTTCTGCGCTGGCATGTGATGGAGCGCGGTGGCCGCACCCCGGTCGCCACGGAGCACGGCTTCGACGTCACCCTCGAAGCGGACGCCTATGAGGTGCGCATCCGCGGCAGTATGGACCGCGTCGAGCGGGACGCCGAGGGGCGTGCGTACGTCGTCGACTTCAAGACCGGCAAGCAGGCCGTGACGCGCGGCGACGTCGAACGCCACCCCCAGCTCGCGGTCTATCAGCTGGCGGTGCGCGAGGGCGCCGTCGACGACCTCTTCGACGGCGCCAGGCCCGAGCCGGGCGGCGCGGAGCTCGTCCAGCTGCGGCAGGGCGCCGCCAAGAAGGACGGCGGCGAGACCGTGCCCAAGGTCCAGGCCCAGGACCCGCCGGACGGGGACTGGGTCGGCGAGCTGCTCGCCACGGCGGCCGGGCGCGTCCTCGACGAGCGGTTCACCCCGAGCACGGGGGAGCACTGCAACCGCTGTGCCTTCCGCGGCTCGTGCAGCGCCCGCGCGGAAGGCCGCCACGTGGTGGACTGAGGTCCCAGGACCGGGGGCCGGGGACGGGGCGGGGCCGTTGTCAGTGGGCACCGATAGCCTCTCTGGGGTGTCAGCCCGCATCACCGATCCCGAAGAGCTCAAGGAGCTTCTCGGGATCCCGTTCACCCCGGAGCAGATGGCGTGCATCACCGCGCCGCCCGCCCCGCAGGTGATCGTCGCCGGAGCCGGCTCCGGCAAGACCACGGTGATGGCCGCCCGCGTCGTGTGGCTGGTGGGCACCGGGCAGGTCGCGCCCGAGCGGGTGCTCGGCCTCACCTTCACCAACAAGGCCGCCGGCGAGCTGGCGGAGCGGGTGCGCAAGGCCCTCGTCAAGGCAGGTGTCGTCGACACGGACCCAGCCACGGACCCGGATCCGGGCGCGGGCGGGGAGGGAGCGGGCGCGCCCAGCATCTCCACGTACCACGCCTTCGCCGGACAGCTGCTCAAGGAGCACGGGCTGCGCATCGGCCTGGAGCCGAGCGCCCGGCTGCTCGCCGACGCCACCCGCTTCCAGCTCGCCGCGCGCGTCCTGCGCTCGGCCCCCGGCCCGTATCCGGCGCTCGTGCGCCCCTTCGCCGACCTGGTCACCGATCTGCTCGCGCTCGACGGGGAGCTCGCCGAGCACCTCGTTCCCGCCGAGCGGCTGCGTGCCTACGACACCGAGCTGCTGCGGATGCTGGACGGGGTGCGGCTGACCAACGACGCGCTGCGCAAGGTGCCCGAGGCCGCCCGGGCCCGCTGGGAGCTGCTGGGCCTCGTCGAGGCGTACCGCGAGGAGAAGCGCCGCCGCGATCTGCTCGACTTCGGCGACCAGATCGCGTACGCGGCCACCCTCGCCCGCACCAGTACGGAGGTCGGCCGGATCCTGCGCGAGCAGTTCGCGGTCGTCCTCCTCGATGAGTACCAGGACACCTCCGTCGCCCAGCGGCTGCTGCTGTCCGGGCTCTTCGGCGGCGGCACCGGCCATCCCGTCACCGCCGTCGGCGACCCCTGCCAGGCCATCTACGGCTGGCGCGGCGCCTCCGTGGCCAACCTCGACGACTTCCCCGAGCACTTCCCGCACGCCGACGGCCGCCCCGCGCACCGCTTCGCGCTCAGCGAGAACCGGCGCAGCGGCGGCCGTCTCCTGGACCTCGCCAACGGGCTGGCCGCCCCGCTGCGCGCGCTGCACGAGGGCGTCGAGGCGCTGCGCCCCGCCCCCGGGGCCGAGCGGGACGGCGTGGTGCGCTGCGCGCTGCTGCCCACCCACGCCGAGGAGCTGACCTGGCTCGCCGACTCGATCGCCCATCTGGTGCGCACGGGCACCCCGCCCGGTGAGATCGCGGTCCTGTGTCGTACGGCCGGTGACTTCGCCCAGATCCAGGGCGCGCTGGTGGAGCGGGACATTCCGGTGGAGGTCGTGGGGCTTTCGGGGCTGCTGCATCTGCCGGAGATCGCCGATCTCGTGGCCGTCTGCGAGGTCCTGCAGGACCCGGGGGCCAACGCCGCGCTGGTCCGTCTGCTCACCGGGCCGCGCTGGCGGATCGGCCCCCGCGATCTGGCGCTGCTCGGCCGCCGCGCCCGCGCGCTGGTCTCCTACGGCGGCCCCGGCGACGCCGAGGACGACCCGGACCGCCGGCTCGCCGAGGCCGTCGAGGGCGTCGACCCGTCCGAGGTGATCTCGCTCGCCGACGCCCTCGACACCTTCCTGGAGTCGGGCGGCGGCCCGGACGACGGACTGCCCTTCTCGGCCGAGGCCCGGGTGCGGTTCGCCCGTCTCGCCGCCGAGCTGCGCGATCTGCGCCGCTCGCTGGCCGATCCGCTCATGGACGTCCTCCACCGGGTGCTGGCCGCCACCGGTCTGGAGGTCGAGCTGTCCGCCTCGCCGCACGCCCTGGCCGCCCGCCGCCGCGAGACGCTCGGCAATTTCCTGGACGTCGCCGCGGCCTTCGCCGGCCGGCAGGGCGCCCCCGTGGAGGGCGAGGCCACGCTCCTCGGCTTCATCGGCTTTCTGCGCACGGCCGCCCAGTACGAGAAGGGGCTCGACAACTCCCTCCCCGGCGGGGAGAACACGGTCAAGGTGCTCACCGCGCACAAGTCCAAGGGGCTGGAGTGGGATGTGGTGGCGGTGCCCGGACTGGTCGCCAAGCAGTTCCCGAGCGAACAGGCCCGCGAGTCCTGGACGGCGAGCGCCAGGGTCCTGCCGCATGAGCTGCGCGGCGACGCGGAGACCCTGCCGGACGTCATGGACTGGGACAGCAAGGGGATCGCCGCTTTCAAGGACGCCATGAAGGAGCATCAGCGGACCGAGGAGCTGCGTCTGGGCTATGTGACCTTCACCCGGCCCCGCTCCCTGCTGCTCGGCTCCGGCCACTGGTGGGGCCCGGCCCAGAAGCGGCCGCGCGGCCCCTCCGCCTTTCTGGACGCGCTGCGCGAGCACTGCGAGGAGGGGTACGGCGAGGTCGAGGCATGGGCACCGGCACCGGAGGAGGGCGCGGAGAACCCGGCCCTGCGGGAGGCGGCGGCCGACCGGGCATGGCCGCTGCCGCTCGACCCGGCCGCCCTGGCCCACCGCCGCCGCGCCGCCGAGGTGGTCCTCGCCCATCTGGCGCGCATCGAGGCGGAGGGGGAGGGCCCGGGGGAGGACGCGGAGGCCGCGGACGGGCCGTCCGGGCATGACGCGGGACACCCCTCGGCCGGACGGGACCGGATGCCCGGGCCTGTGGACGACCCGGAGTGGCCCGAGCCGCCCGACGAGGCGTACGAGGATCCGTACTACGGCGTGCACGACGGCCCGTACCCCGACGAGCCCTCCTCCCCGGATCCGTACGACGACTCGTACGACGCCCCGAACAGCGACCCGAACAAGGCCCCGAACAGCGACCCGAACAAGGCCCCGAACAGCGACCCGAACAAGGCCCCGAACGGCGACCCGAACGGCGACCCGGACGAGGCCCCGGACGGCGACCCGGGCGGCGGCCCCTACGGCGAACCGGAGCCCGGCCCGGCGCCGGGCGGCGGTCTGCTGCCCGAGGAGGCGCGGCTGGCCGACTCCTGGGACCGCGATCTCGACGCGCTCGCCGGAGAGCTGCGCCGCGCCCGCGCGACCGTGCACGAGGTGCCCGTGCCGCACACCCTGAGCGCCTCACAGTTGCTGCGGCTCGCCGCGGATCCGGACGGCTTCGCACGGGAGCTGGCCCGCCCCATGCCACGGCCGCCGCGGCCCGCCGCGCGCCGCGGCACCCGCTTCCACGCCTGGGTCGAGTCGCGCTTCGAGACGCTGCCGCTGCCCTTCCTCGGCCCGGACGAGCTGCCGGGCGGCGAGGACGACGAGGCGGAGATCGCGGACGAGCGGGACCTGGCCGCGCTCAAGGAGGCGTTCGCGCGCACGCCGTACGCCCGGCGCACCCCGCATCGCGTCGAGGCGCCGTTCCAGCTGACCCTGGCGGGCCGTACGATCCGTGGCCGGATCGATGCCGTGTACCGCGAGCCGGCGGAGGCGGGCGCCGAGGGCGAGCGGGGCGGCGGATACGAGATCGTCGACTGGAAGACAGGCCGCTCCCAGGACGCCGACCCGCTCCAGCTGGCCGTCTACCGCCTCGCCTGGGCCGAACAGCACGATCTGCCCCTGTCGGCGGTCACGGCGGCCTTTGTGTACGTACGCAGCGGCGAGGTCGTCCGCCCGGCCGCGCTGCCCGGCCGCGCGGAGCTTGAGCGCATCCTGCTCGGCGAGACCGGCACGGAGACCGAAAACGACAACATCGACGCCCATTCGCTGACGGAGAGTGAGCGCATATGAGCGGCGCGGAGGCCCCGGCTCTCGCTTCCGCGCGGGCCGGATAGGCTCACATGCATGAGCAACACCCCGGATTCGGACAACGCTGTCCGCGCCTATGTGGACGGTCATCGCCCAGCCTTCCTCGACGATCTCTCCGAGTGGCTGCGCATCCCGTCCGTATCCGCCGACCCCGCCCGCGCCGACGACGTCCGCCGCAGCGCCCAGTGGCTGACGGCGAACCTCACCGCGACGGGCTTTCCGGTGGTCGAGACATGGGAGACCGCCGGTGCCCCGGCCGTCTTCGCCGAGTGGCCGTCCGGCGATCCGGGCGCTCCTACGGTGCTCGTCTACGGCCATCACGACGTCCAGCCCGCCGCCCGTGAGGACGGCTGGCACACCGATCCGTTCGAGCCCGTCATCAAGGACGGCAGGCTCTACGCCCGCGGCGCCGCCGACGACAAGGGGCAGGTCCTCTTCCACACCCTGGGGATACGCGCCCATCTGGCCGCGACCGGACGCGGTGCGCCCGCCGTCAACCTCAAGCTGCTGATCGAGGGCGAGGAGGAGTCCGGCTCCCCGCACTTCCCCGACCTGATCCGGGCGCGCGCCGACCGGCTCACCTGCGACACCGTGATCGTCTCCGACACCGGTATGTGGTCCGAGGACACCCCGACCGTCTGCACGGGCATGCGGGGCCTCACCGACTGCCAGATCGATCTCCACGGCCCCGACCAGGACATCCACTCCGGCTCCTTCGGCGGCGCGGTCCCCAACCCGGCCACCGAGGCCGCCCGGCTGGCCGCCGCCCTGCACGACACCGACCGCCGGGTGGCGATCCCGGGCTTCTACGACGGCGTCGTGGAGCTGACCGACCGCGAGCGCGAGCTCTTCGCCGAGCTGCCCTTCGACGAGGCGGGCTGGCTGCGCACCGCGCATTCGCACGCCACGCTCGGCGAGGCGGCGTACTCCACCCTGGAGCGGATCTGGGCCCGTCCGACCGCCGAGGTCAACGGGATCGCCGGGGGCTACCAGGGGCCGGGCGGAAAGACCATTGTGCCGTCGGCCGCCCAGCTGAAGCTGTCCTTCCGGCTGGTGGCTGGCCAGGACGCGGAGAAGGTCCAGGCCGCCGTGCGGGACTGGGTGGCCGACCGGCTTCCGGCCGGTATCCGCCACGAGATCACCTTCTGGGGCGCGACCCGCCCCTGTCTGACCCCGCTGGACCACCCTGCCCTCCAGTCGGTCGTACGGGCCATGGGGCGCGCCTTCGGTCAGAAGATCCGCTTCACCCGCGAGGGCGGCTCGGGGCCCGCCGCCGATCTGCAGGACGTCCTGGGCGCACCGGTGCTCTTCCTGGGCATCTCGGTGCCGTCCGACGGCTGGCACGCGCCGAACGAGAAGGTCGAACTCGACCTCCTGATGAAGGGCGCCGAGACGGCCGCGTACCTCTGGGGCGACCTGGCGGAGAATGGACGGGCATAGCTCGCGTATGTATGTAAACCACCCGTTTCTCAGGGGGAGTTGGAAGCAGCCGTGACCACCTGGACCGACCGCGCCGCCAGCCGGCCGATCACGCTCAGCGCAGCGAGCGGTATCGACCGCGCCGCGCACCACCGCTTGGACGAGGCGTGGCTGGCCGCGGCGTGGAGCCACCCGACGACGCGCGTCTTCGTGGTCTCCGGCGGCCAGGCCCTGGTCGACGACACCCCGGACGGGCGTACCGAGCTCGTCATGACCCCGTCCTTCGACGCCCCGCCCACCGAGACGCACCGCTACTTCCTGGGCACCGACCAGGAGGGTGTGCGCTATTTCGCACTCCAGAAGGACGTCCTGCCGGGGCGGATGGACCAGTCGGCGCGCCCCGCGGGGCTGCGCGAGGCGGGCGCACTGCTGTCCGAGCGGGACGCGGGGCTGCTGGTGCACGCGGTCGCGCTGGAGAACTGGCAGCGGCTGCACCGCTTCTGTTCACGCTGCGGTGAGCGCACCGTGATCGCGGCGGCGGGCCATATCCGCCGCTGTCCGGCGTGTGGGGCCGAGCACTACCCGCGGACCGACCCGGCCGTGATCATGCTGGTGACGGACGAGCTGGACCGGGCGCTGCTGGGGCGGCAGGTGCACTGGCCGGAAGGGCGCTTCTCGACGCTGGCGGGCTTCGTGGAGCCGGGCGAGTCGATCGAGCAGGCCGTGGTCCGCGAGGTGACGGAGGAGGCGGGCGTCAGGGTCGGCGAGGTCGAGTACGTGGCCAGCCAGCCGTGGCCGTTCCCGTCCAGCCTGATGCTCGGCTTCATGGCGCGCGCCACATCCTCCCTGATCCAGGTGGACGGGGAGGAGATCCACGAGGCGCGCTGGTTCTCCCGGGACGATCTGCGGGCCGCGATCGAGTCCGGGGAGGTGCTGCCTCCGTCCGGTATCTCGATCGCTGCCCGGCTGATCGAGCTCTGGTACGGCGAGCCGCTGCCGCGGGGGTGAGTCGGGCCCTGGGGGTGAGTCGCGCCCTGGGGTAGCCGGGTCCTGAGGCGACCCGGACCCGGAGTGACTCGGGCCCGGAGTGACCCGGGCCTGGGGGTAACTCCCGCCCCGGGGGTGACTCAGCCCCCGACCTTCGCCTTGACCTGGGCGAGGGAGGGGTTGGTCAACGTCGAGCCATCGGGGAAGAGGACAGTCGGCACGGTCTGTGCAGGGGTGGGAAGAGCGTGAGCGAGAAGCCCAGGGCTCTTGGCATGGTCCGTCTGTCCGTCGGTAACGAAAACCAGACCGGCGAGGAAACGCAGCGCACGCGGATCAGCAAACGGGCGGACGCCGAAGAGATGGAGCTGGTCGACTTCGCCGTAGACATCGACGTGTCGGCGTCGATCTCACCATGGATGCGCCCGTCCCTGGGGGACTGGCTCAACAACAAGAGAGACCAGTTCGACCACATCATCATCCTGAAGATCGACCGCATCGCCCGATCGGTCCGCCATCTCTCGGACATCATCGAGTGGTGCGAAGCGAACGGTAAGGGCCTGATCTCCTGCGAGGAGGGATTCGACCTCTCGAAGCCGTGGGGCAAGACGATCGCCAAGATCCTTGCTGTGGTCGCCGAGGCGGAGCTGGACGCCATCAAAGCCCGTAACAAGGCTTCTCGGGAGACCATGCGGAGGACGGGGCGCTGGCCGGGCGGCTTTGTCCCGTTCGGGCGCAGAGCGGTGAAGGGCGAAGAAGGGTGCACCCTGGAGCTCGATCCGGAGTACGGACCGAGGCTGATCGAGATGATCCGGCGATTCATCGCCAAGCCGAGCTTCTCAGCTGTAGCTGACTGGCCGAACGAGCAAGGCGTGCCCACGGCTCAGGACATCGCTCGCATCCGTGCCGCGGCGGGGGAGAGCACTACGCGGCTGGCCGCCCCGAAGCCCCGAGGAAGCCGGTGGATGGCAACCACTGTCCAAGCTGTGCTGACGAGCCGGTCGCTGCTCGGTGAGTACGTACGAGCCAACGGCACCGTGGTCCGCAATGACCTTTCCTATTGAGGCAAGAACCCGTCTCGGATGCCCTCGACGAGAGCGCGCATGTCATCGCCGTAGAGCGCCACGTCGGCGAAGCGCTGGAAGGTGTCGACGTACGTCTGAACGTCCCTGGGATCGCGTGTCGTGATCTCCGAGTGGAACGTCTCGACGATCACGAGCCGGTCATCGTGGACGCTGAAGCACGTCATGGGGAAGTCCGGCATCCGACCGGCCAGAGGCACCACCCCAACAGTCACGTAGGGGAGCCTGGACAGGGACACGAGCCGATCGAGCTGGATTGCCATGACGGCCGGCTCACAGATCAGCCACCTTAGTGGTCGGCTCTGGAAATCCTTCGGGGGTTGATCAGGCTGCCAGGGCGACGGAGGATTCTTCTTGTCGGTCGGCGGGTGTGTGTCGGTCGAGCCGGGCCAGCAGATCGTCCACGTCGGAGGTGGTGAACTTCCACTGGAACGGCTGTGCCGTGGCGTTGTAGCGGTCTTCGAATGCTCGGAGCCGGTCCCCGACTTGGGTCAGGTCGGGGAAGTCGTTGGGTTGGACGACCTTGCGCTGGACGACGGAGAAGTAGATCTCCACCTGGTTCAACCAGGAGGCGTGGACGGGGGTGTGGATCATCGCCGCGTTCGGGAACCTGCTGGCCAGGCGGTCGATAGCCCGCTGGCCGCGGTGGGAGGAGCCGTTGTCGACGACCCAGAAGGCGCGTTTCGCGCTGGCGTGGGGCTCCTGGGTCATGACCTGCTCGACCAGGGCCATGAACGGCATGATGCCGGTCTTGGGCTCGCAGCGGCCGAAGACCTTCGCGCGGTGGATGTCGTAGGCGGCCAGGTAGGCCAGCGCGCCGCCGCGGCCGTACTCGTGGTTGACGCGCATCGCCCGGGCCCGGCCCGGGGCCAGGGTCAGATGGCAGTGCAGCCGGCCTGGATTGAGGTCTTCTCGTCGCTGGAGAGGACGTACTCGTCCTCGCCCAGCGGGACGCCCTCGAACGTGCGGGCGTACAGGTCCAGGACGCGCTGGGCCTTGGCGCGGAAGTTGGGGTCGCGGATGAAGATCCAGGACCGCTACTGCCAGGGCTTGAGCGCGTCCTCGCGCAACCAGCGGCGCACCGTGGACGCGGAGACGCTGTCGGTGATCCCGCGCGCGATCAGTTCGGCGGCCAGCTCCGGGCAGGACCAGCGCGACAGCGGTACGCCGGTCTCGGCGGGGAGTTGGCAGGCCAGCGCCTTGGCCTCGGCGACCTGCACGGGGGTGAAACACGCGGGGCGCCCGGAGCGTTTGCGGTCGGCCAAGGCCGGCAGCCCGCCGTCGGCGAACCGGCCGCGCCAGGCACGAACCGTATCCAGGTGCAGGCCCGTCTCGCGGGCGATCCGCGCGTTGGAGCGCCCCCGGCGCCGCGTGCAGGACGACCTGCGCGCGCATCCGCAGCCGGTGCTCGGTCTTGTGGCCGTAGGCCATCTTCTTCAACCGCTCGCGCTCGGCAGCGGTCGGGAATATTGGGCGGGCCGGGGCAACGGGCATGGCAGGCGGGCCGACCGGGAGAAGTGGATCACGATGGGCCGCAGCCTGCCGCATCCTCTGCCACTCGCGGTTGACCCACGCTGCGGAGAAGGGCGCTTCCACGCCGGTGCCGATGAAGCTGTCCGGGCGTACGTCGGTTCGCAGCCTCGCGAAGTACGCGCGGGTGTCCGATGAAGGTCTCCTGAACTCCCAGGCCGACACCAATCCCGCCGCGTGTCGCCATCGCCGGCGGTCGGGCGAATTGTCTGTGGCCGGAGAGGAAGATGATGAGTATAGAGCCGTCCATCCCGTTGTGCGAAGCGGCATTTCATGGCCTGTCCCAGGGGTCGGTACGGTCGGATTCATGGAGTGGAATTTTCAGACGGCCGAAGAACTTGCGGCTGCCTTGCGTGCCGGTGAAGTGACCTCGGCGGAACTGACCGACGAGGCGATCGCCCGTATCGAGCTGGACGACAAGGCGATCAACGCGATCTGTGTGCCGGACTTCGACCGTGCACGGGCCGCCGCGCGCGGTGCCGACCAGGCGCGTGCCCGCGGTGAGGACCGGCCGCTGCTCGGCATTCCGGTGACGGTCAAAGAGTCCTACAACGTCGCCGGGCTGCCCACGACCTGGGGCATGCCGCTACACCGGAACTACATGCCGGCCGAGGACGCGGTGCAGGTGTCGCGGCTCAAGGCCGCAGGCGCGGTGGTGCTCGGTAAGACCAATGTGCCCTTGGGGCTGCAAGATATGCAGAGCTTCAACGAGATCTACGGCACCACCAACAACCCGTGGGATCACGGTCGCACTCCGGGTGGATCCTCCGGCGGATCAGCGGCGGCCCTGGCGTCCGGATTCGGCGCGCTGTCCATCGGCTCCGACATCGCCGGTTCGTTGCGTACCCCCGCACATTTCTGCGGTGTCTACGCACACAAGCCGACGCTCGGGCTGGCGGCGATCCGCGGCATGGTCCCGCCGTCTGCGCCGGCATTGCCGGCCGATGCTGACCTCGCCGTCGTCGGTCCGATGGCGCGCACCGCCCGCGACCTCACGCTCCTGCTCGACGTCATGGCCGGACCGGACCCGCTGACGCTCGGCGTGGCGTACGAGTTGACCCTGCCGCCCGCACGCCACCAGCGGCTGAGCGACTTCCGGGTCCTGGTCCTCGACGAGCATCCGTTCATTCCGACCGGGGCCGCTGTGCGGGCGGGCGTGAACCGGGTGGCCGACGCGCTTATCGACGGCGGCGCCCGCGTCGAACGGCACAGTCCGCTGCTGCCCGATCTGACCGAAGCCGCGGTGCTCTACACGCAGTTCCTGTTTTCGGGCTCCGTTGCACGTTTTCCCGTCGAAGCGTACGAGCAGCTGCAGGCCCGCGCCGCCGGACTGAGCGCAGACGACCAGAGTCTGGATGCTGCGCGGCTGCGCGGCATGGTGTTCAGCCACCGCGACTGGATCGAGGCGAACAGCTTTCGCGAGCTCCACCGCCACTGCTGGCGGCAGTTCTTCGCCGAGTTCGACGCCGTGGTGTGTCCCATCACGCCCACCCCCGCGTTCCCGCACGACCACAACCCCGACCTGATGAAACGCCGGATCGACATCGACGGCGTCGAGTACCCGTACTTCGACCAACTCGTCTGGGCCGGTCTGGCCACCATGCCCGGCCTACCCGCCACCGCCATACCAACGGGCCCGTCCCCCGAGGGCCTGCCGGTGGGAGTGCAGCTCATCGGTCCGATGTTCGAGGACCGCACCCCGCTGCGGCTGGCCGAACTGCTCGAGCAGAAGATCGGCGGCTTCCAGGCCCCGAAGTAGGGCGTACTACCGGGTGTCCGTCGAGGACGAGGCGCGGACCAAACGAGATCCTCCGAATGCGCGCGGCCGCTGCCCGGAACGCGAATGTCACTCGCCTCCCGCAACACGACAGAAGGTCGTCGGACCATGCTGACACAACACGCGACAGTGAAGTCGATCACAGATGCCCCGACCTTATCGCCACACAAGCAGCAACCAGCATCACGAACGCCGCACCCGCAGTCGACCACCTCAAACGCAACACGAACCCAACCGCACACGGCGACTGCGGAGACAAGGCACAGATCCGGCGGGATGGCCGCCATGCCCACGACGCCGGAGTAGACCCAACTGTCATTCGCCCAGCGGCTGACCGAACACGCCCGCACCGCCTGACCACAACTGACGGACCTGCACATCCGCCACCGAGGGCAGTTCGCCTACGTGGAAGGCGAAACTGCCCGACGGCGAACGGGTCAAACTGATGCGCCTGCGCTACAGCGGCACCGCCAGCCGATGGGGCTTCGCCCTCTACTACGCCAGCAGCGACCGCTACGAGGACGCCCTGCTACCCACCGGCGCCTTCGCCGGCACCCCCGAAGACGCACTCGACTGCGCCTGCCACCGCCACCTCGCCGGACCCGAACTCTGACCAAGCAACAGACACACCAGCGACTCCGGACTCAACCCCCGAAGAACCTCCGGAGCCGACCACTTAGGACGTGCTCACAGATCACGAAGTGGAATGACCGGCCGTCTTCGTAGAGCGTCGCCTGCCGCTCCATTCTCGCCGCCACTGTCCGGGCCCTGGTCTCGTCCGGGAGCGCGGGCGGCAGTGAGAACACTGACGAGGCGTACTCCGGTGTCTGGAGGAGTCCGGGGATGAGTTGCCCCTGGAACAGCGAAACCAGCGGGTTCGCGGAATCTGAACGCTGGTGTGTGCCGAACCTGCGGGTGGCGGTGGCTCCGCGAGGGGAAAGGCGCTCGGGTTCAGCCCGATGAGGGATGCATGAGTGCCTGTTTTTCGAAGCCCTGGCAAGTCTAAGCTCGGCGGATGACCTTGGAATGGGAACAGGTAGTTGGCTCAGGTACAAGCCCTTGACGTAGGCGAGTTCGCTGAGTGCGTCGCCGATTCTGCTGATCCTGTCTAGGTCGCGTGGCATGACGGGCACTTTACGGTGGATCACCCCCGGTGAATGCCTGTCTCGCAAACAAGCAATGCCCCGCCTATGCGCCATGGGGGAGCAACGCACAGACGGGGCAGCCGACACGCTGAGCCTTGATTCGCCGTCTCTCAGCGAGCCGGGGTCATTCGTCCCGCGATACACGGGCATGGTCCGTGACGACACGGCGGAAGAGGGCATGACCAGTCCGACCGGTATGGCGAAGGCACCAGTCCTGTGCGTCTTCCTGCTCACCCTGGGGGCCGGATGTCTCCTGGCACTCGCCCGGCTTCGACATGCAGAAGGCTTCGAAGATCCACCCGCCTTCGGGCACATGCCGAATGGTGTGCTGGACGAACCGGAGAACCGCGCGGCTCATTCGACTGCCTCAGCGGACGTTGCCGGGTCTTCGTCGTCATCCTCGCTGGTGTCCGGCGCGGGCAGGCGGAGCCCTCGACTCTCAGCGATTCGCAGCGCGTCAGTCAGGCACTCCGACAGGCGCACAGCCGTGTACCTGACCTCAGCGTTGGGAGTCATGGGGTCTTCCAGCGCCTTGCGGGCTTGCTTGAGAACGTCCTCACCCACGGCAAGCTGCACGGCCTCAAAATCGTCAGCGAGCCGAGACAGGAAGCCGCCTTCGTCGCTAGTGCTCAACAAGCACCGCTTGCCGTCCTCAGTCACCCAGGGCAGCAACCGGAGCGTGTGTCCCGTTGACACGTCGGCAAGGTGCTGCCGTCGCTGCCGGTCGCCTTCCGTTCTCTGCATTGCTTCGGCCCCCTTCGCCGTCGGTCAGTAAGGGGGACCGTATAAGCGGATAGGACGTCAATCTACGTGTGCGGAGCGGTAGTTCAGCGAACCAGCGTGCCGAACTACCACGCTCCGCAGTAGTTACCCGGCAAGCCCAAGATGAGCTGCCATGCTGCGCATCTCTTGCGTCAGCGTCCGCTTACGGGTCTTGAGGATGTCCCCCATCACGCGTCGCGCCATGGGCTGATGCGTCAGCCACACATCGGCCGTCTCGCGAAGGTTGATCAGCTCATCCATGGCGTCCTGATGAGACCCAAGCACGACGTGAGCGCGGGCAACGTCCAGTCGGTGACGGCCCCAATTGTTGGTGCTCAAGCGCCCGAAATTCTTCACCGCTTTGGGGCTCAGGGGGCCTTCATCGGCTCGACGGAGAACACCGCGCGCGTCACCCACAAGGGAAAGGTCCTCAACGGCCTTTGCCTCAGCGGTCACAGGGCCGAATGCGCTCCAGTGTGACGGGAAGTCCGTGTGTTCCCGCTCCAGCGCTCCCCCGGCGGTCGCCGCCATTCGTCGGGCGTGCTTTGCCACATCCGGCCGGTTGTTCCTCCGTGCAGCAGCGGCAACCCTGAGCCACAACTCACCCCAGACAGCAAGCTGTGCGGGGCTCGCCTGAGACATGCGCGGTTCGATCTCCGCTGCCGTCTGCGCTGCAAGCTGTTCGCTTTCGTCGAATCGGTCCTGCCGCAGCAAAAGCCAGCCCAGTCCCACAACTCCCGTTGCAACCAACTGAGTTTGAACAGTCTCACGGGCAAGCCGGATTGCCTCAGCCAGCGCGAAGTAAGCCATGTCGTACTGCCGTACCTGAGTGAGGTACTTGCCCGTGAGCAGCAGCGCGTGAGCGCGGGCAATCATGGCGTGTTGCTGCTCTTCGCCTTCAAGAATGGCTACGGCGGCTTCAGAGGAACGCAGCAGGCCGGGCAGCTTCCGCGCTACGGACGTGTACCGGTCAGCCTGGTAGAGCGCGTGGCCGTCTTGTACGCCCTGCCGGATGATGGACAGTCCCCCAGCCTCACCAGGCTCCGACAGGGGCGCAGAGAGCCCCACAGGGGGCATGAGAGCGCGCCTCAGCTCTGCCAGATAGCGCCGGTTGGCCTCATCCTCCGTGCCGACCACGGACCTAGGCGCTTCGCTTGCGAACAAGTCGGAAGTGGACACCCCCAGTGCGCGGGCAAGCGCGGCAAGAGTGTCCATGCTGACGTGCCCGCCTTGCTCTGCCTTGCGGACCGTGCTGAGCGAGAGATCAGCCGCTTCCGCCAACCCCTCTTGGCTCAGTCCGGCCGTGCGCCGGTACTTCTTGACGTTTTCCGCCAGGCCTGTGGACATCGGCACCACCTCACGGTCAAGGGTACGCACTCGCCGTAGCTGAGCAACGCCGATAGGTCAAGCGAGAGTTTCCGAGATCATCTGACAGCGAGTCAGATACTGAAGGGGTGCGTGCCGTTCCGCTTCTCCAGGGTTGTGGGAGCAAATCCCGCAACGTCCCGGGCCCACAAGTACTCCGACACGGTTTCCAGGTAGAAGCCCTGCTCATCGACGGCATGGGTCTGTGCAGCGGCACGCCGCTGGAGCACCTGGACATCGGCCAGGCCACTGTCCTCAGCCTCGCCGGAGCCGCGTGCATCGCCGTCCTCCGGCTGACCGGTAACTCTCACCTCCTCACTTGCGCTGATCCCCGCACCAAGACCACAGAGGAACCCGCGTGAACTCCATTTCTGAGAACGGCTGTGCTGGCTTCGATGGCCTTGATGGTGTTCTGGTGCTTCCACGGACCCATGCGGCGCAGGAGGCGCCACGCTGTGGCCTCCGTGACCTCGGCTCGCGCAGTCGCGAGGAACTGTTCCTTCACTGCCTCCGAGACGCCGAACGCGGACAGGATGAGGTCGACGTCCTGAACGGTGGGCAGGGTCCGGCGGTTCTCGATCTTCGAGAGCTTCCCTGCGGACATGGAAGCCCTGCGGGCCACCGCGTCACCGGTCAGTCCCGATGCCTCCCGCAGCGCCCGAAGGGCTCTCCCGATCGACTCCGTGGTCAGTGGTGCCGCTCCCAGTAGTCGCGAACGGCAGGGCATTGGTGAGCGCCACGTCGCGGTAACCGTAGTACTCCGCGAGCCGGTCGGAGGGCAGGAGCTCGCCACCGACGAACTTGCCCTCGGGGGTGTAGTGCATCCGGTACACGTCGCGATCATCGAAGAGCCAGAGGTCGTGATCAGGAGGCCGGTCACTTCCTGCTCGGCAACGTCGATGATCCCGATGGACTCCCCGGCTTTGATGTTGCCGGGGTAGGCCGACAACTCGAAACACAGGTAGTCGGTCAAGGGAGAGCGCAGGACGTGAACGCGGGACACGTTCTTGCCCTTGTCGGTCATCGAGCGCACCCATGGGTTGTCGTGCCACTCCGGGCCCATGTCCTCGCCGGCGAGGAAGCGCGCGATTTCCTCCCGCTCCTCTTCCACGTCGTACTCGTCGAGCGTTTCCAGCCGGAACGCGGTCCGCTCGAAGGTCTCGAAGAGACAGCCGAACTCCTCACCTGCGAGCACTGAAGTACTCCTCCAGCACCGCGGCCGGGACCATGACGGCCGCCTCGCCCTCGGGGAGGTCGAGCTGTGCCAGCCGCTCAGGGTCGGTGATCACGTATCCCTGCACGACGTAGTCCTTACTGTCCTCGGTACCCCACAGCGTGGGGCACGTGCCGTTCTTGCACTCCGGGTCTCCCGACAGCTTCCGCAGCGGTGCGCCCACGGCTTCCCCCTCACGTCGACAGTCTTTGTCGCGTTCGATGCTTCCGACCCGCGGACAGCAAGGTCAAGATCGCCGGCTTTCCAGAACAGGAAAGAAGTACGCAGGGCACACAAAACCCCCGATCAGCCATTGAGGTCGTCGGGGGTCGTGTAGCGCGAGGGTCAGGCGCTGAGGGCCTGCTTCACCTGGGCAAGGCTCGGGTTCGTCATGACGACCTCAGAGCCGCCCTGGGCGGGAACTACCAGAACCGTCGGCACCGTCTGATTCCCGCCGTTCGCCTTCTCGACGAAGGCCGCGGACTCCGGGTCCTGCTCGATGTTGATCTCGGTGTACGCGATTCCCTCGCGGTCCATCTGGCCCTTGAGGCGGCGGCAGTATCCGCACCAGGTGGTGCTGTACATCGTCACAGTGCCGGACATGGGTCTTCGCTCTCCTGGAGGCTCGGTGGGGTGGGCAGAGGGAGAACGCTTACCCCCCTCGGGTCATTCCCGGCGGGCTGAGCGGGATTCGTACGACCGGGCGGGCACGGCTGTGGACAACCGGCACGGGGGTCTCAGGGGACCTGGCAGCATGGCGGGGTGACAGCAGCAACGTCCTCCCCTCTGTTCCCGCAAGGCTCCACGCCGGGTGGGTACGCGGCCACGCCGCGTGATGCCGACGCGGTGCTCGAGGGGCTCGACCCCGAGCAGCGCGAGGTGGCGACGGCCCTGCACGGCGCGGTGTGCGTGCTGGCCGGGGCCGGCACCGGCAAGACGCGCGCGATCACCCACCGGATCGCCTACGGAGTGCGCGCGGGGATACTCCAGCCGGCCAGTGTGCTCGCCGTCACCTTTACCAACCGCGCGGCGGGCGAGATGCGCGGCCGGCTGCGGCAGCTCGGCGCGGGCGGGGTGCAGGCGCGCACCTTCCACTCGGCGGCCCTGCGCCAGCTGCAGTACTTCTGGCCCAAGGCGGTCGGGGGGGAGGTTCCGCGGCTGGTCGAGCGGAAGGTGCAGCTGGTCGCCGAGGCCGCCGCGCGCTGCCGGATCCGGCTGGACCGCAATGAGCTGCGGGATGTGACCGGCGAGATCGAATGGTCGAAGGTCACCCAGACCGTGCCCGAGGACTATCCGGCCGTGGCCGCCAAGTCCGGCCGGGAGGCCCCCCGCGACCCCGCCGAGATCGGCCGGATCTATGCCACCTATGAGCAGCTGAAGCGCGACCGGGGCGTGATCGACTTCGAGGACGTCCTGCTGCTGACGGTCGGGGTGCTCCAGGAGCGGCAGGACATCGCCGACCAGGTGCGCCGTCAGTACCAGCACTTCGTGGTCGACGAGTACCAGGACGTCAGCCCTCTTCAGCAGCGGCTGCTGGACCTGTGGCTCGGCGACCGGGAGAGCCTGTGCGTGGTCGGTGACGCCAGCCAGACCATCTACTCCTTCACCGGCGCCACCCCCGACCATCTGCTGAACTTCCGCGCCCGCCACCCCCGGGCCACGGTGGTCAAGCTGATCCGTGACTACCGCTCCACCCCGCAGGTCGTCCATCTGGCCAACGGTCTGCTCTCCCAGGCCCGCGGCCGGGCCGCCGAACACCGGTTGGAGCTGGTCTCGCAGCGGGAGGCGGGCCCCGACCCGGTCTATGCCGCTTATCCGGACGAGCCGGCCGAGGCCGAGGCCACGGCCCACCGGATCCGTGAGCTGATCACCCCGGTCGAGCGGGGCGGCGGTGGCGTCCCGGCGAGCCAGATCGCGGTCCTCTACCGGGTCAACGCCCAGTCGGAGCTCTATGAGCAGGCGCTGGCCGATGCCCAGGTGCCCTATCAGCTGCGCGGCGCCGAGCGGTTCTTCGAGCGGCCCGAGGTGCGCGAGGCGGGGCTGCTGCTGCGGGGCGCGGCCCGCGCGGGAAGCGCCGATCCGGAGCTGGCGGACGAGGACGTTCCGTCCCAGGTGCGGGCCGTGCTGTCCACCCGTGGCTGGACGGCCGAGCCCCTGGCGGGGTCCGGCGCGGTGCGTGACCGCTGGGAGTCCCTGGCCGCCCTGGTGCGGCTCGCCGAGGACTTCGTCCGGGCCCGGCCCGGGGCCACCCTGTCCGATCTGGTGGCGGAGCTCGACGAGCGGGCGGCGGCGCAGCACGCCCCGACCGTCGAGGGTGTGACGCTCGCCTCACTGCACGCGGCCAAGGGGCTGGAGTGGGACGCGGTCTTTCTGGTGGGTCTCACCGAGGGCATGGTGCCGATCACCTACGCCAAGACCGATGAGCAGATCGAGGAGGAGCGCCGGCTGCTCTATGTGGGGGTCACCCGGGCCCGCCGCCATCTGAGCCTGTCCTGGGCGCTCTCGCGCGCCCCGGGGGGCCGCGCCTCCCGTCGCCCCACCCGCTTTCTGAACGGGCTGCGGCCCGGCTCCGCGGCCCTGGGCGCCCGCCCGGCGGGCGGGGGCGGCGGGATCGAGCGCGGCGCCGCCGGCGGCACGGGCGGCGGCGCGGTGCGCAAGCGGCGCGGCCCGGTCCACTGCCGGGTCTGCGGGAGAACGCTGACCGACGCGGGCGAGATGAAGCTGATGCGCTGTGAGGACTGCCCGTCCGAGCTGGACGAGGCGCTGTACGAGCGGCTGCGCGACTGGCGGGCGGAGCAGGCGGGGCTGTTGGGGCAGCCGGCCTTTTGTGTCTTCACCGACAAGACACTGCTCGCGATCGCCGAGGCCGTTCCGGGAACCGAATCGGAGCTCTCCGGCATCTCTGGTGTCGGAAGACGGAAACTCGACAGGTTCGGCGCGGATGTTCTCGCGCTGTGCGCGGGCCGGGAACTGCCCTTGGCGCGCGACGGCGAGGGGGCCGACGAGGCCGGGGGCAGCCAATCGGGTGACCCTCGGCAGAACTCGACGGAAAAATAGTTTGCGCGCGTGGAGGGCGTACCCATAGCCTTCCGAGCACGGAGACAGCGGCCCTTCCGGGATCCGAGGAATCCGTGTTGTACTTGAACACCCGGGCTGGTTCCGACCAGTCCCCTGAGACGCCGAGAGGAGGCGAAGACCAAATGATCAGCTTCATGAACACCATCAAAATGACCGATCGATCGGTCGTCGCCACCTGCCTGCTCGGCTCCGCCCTTCCTGGCACCGGTATGCCCGGCGCCAATGAAGCGCGCCTCAGTGAGCGACCGATTCAGGCACCTGCGGTAGCGGCAGCGGCACGGGCGATTGCCTATGCCTTTGCGGCCGATGGTGCCGGAACCCGGATGACGCAGCAGCACCACAAGACGTGGGCCCTCCGCAGGCTCGAACCCTGGAGTTATCCAGCCTGATCCAGCATCAGGTCGGCACCTTCCAGGGCCGCGGAACCCACACCGGGATCCGCGGCCCTTTTGATTTGCCAGAGCCCGGCCACCAGCCGGACCGAGAGACGAGGAACACACCACCGTGCAACTCAACGCGCACGCCCCGTCCGTAGCAACCGACCTGAACCGCCCGCCTGACGCCTCGGAGGACTCCTTGACCCCGCTCACCGCCCTCACCGAACTTGATGAGGCCATCGAGAACCTGGGCGTCGCCGTCCCGTGCCGCTCGTACGACCCGGAGGTCTTCTTCGCCGAGTCCCCGGCCGACGTCGAGTACGCGAAGTCGCTGTGTCAGACCTGTCCGCTGCGTGAGGCATGCCTCGCCGGGGCCAAGGACCGCCGTGAGCCCTGGGGCGTCTGGGGCGGCGAGCTCTTTGTCCAGGGCGTGGTGGTGGCCCGCAAGCGGCCGCGTGGCCGTCCGCGCAAGAACCCGGTCGCGGCATGAGCACCCTCGGCACTATCGATCGCCCAGCGACGCACGACCCCATGAAGCAGGTCCCGACGATGACCCCACTCTCCGACAGCCCCGCACGCCATACCTCCGGTGCGCCCGAGTCGCGCCAGAACAGGAACCGTGAAATGCAACTCATCCCAGAAGCCCTGGCCCGTGCGCATATGCACGACCGGCTGCACGAGGCAGAGTCCGAACGCAGGGCCGTCCGGCTCGCCGCCGCCCGCCGTATGCAGCGCCGTGCGGAGCGTGCCTCGCTCCGCGCCCGCCGCGCTCTGGCCATGGCGGTCATGCAGTGACGCTCTGACGAACAGTGCGAACGAAGCCGAAGGGCCGGTCCGAATCGGACCGGCCCTTCGGCTTCGCACTGTTCGTCAGGCGGAGGTCTCTGCCGCCTGCTCCTCGGGCTCCGGGTCCGCGGCGAAGCCGGTCACCCACGCCTCGAGTTCACCCCGCAGCCGCACCGTCGCGCCCAACTGGCACAGCACCCCGATCGTGCTCAGGGTCACCCGGTGAATCAGCAGATAGGCGGGCGGCAGATTGAGCTGATTGCCCAGCTCATAGACGGGCGAACGGCGGTCGGCCACCCGCGCCGCCTGGCGCCGTATCCACTCCCGGTCGAAGTGGAATGCCTCGACCTGGGCCGGTTCGAGCATCGGCAGCAGAAAGTCCAGCAGATCGTCCGGGTCGATCTCGATCGTCGGCTTGACGAACCCCTCCCCGCGCATCAGCTCATAGACCCCCTTGGCATCGCCCTCCAGCGCCATCCGCAGCGCGCGGCCGATGGGCTCCGGAAGCCCCTCCGGAAGCCGGCTCACCGAGCCGAAGTCCAGCACGCCCAGCTTCCACCGCTCCGGCGGCCCGTCCGGATCGTCCCCGGTCAGCAGCCGGAAGTTGCCCGGATGCGGATCGGCGTGCAGCAGCCCGGTGCGGGACGCCCCCGAGAAGAGAAAGCGGGCCAGCAACTGGCCTGCCCGGTCCCGCTCGTCGGGCCGGCCCTCCGCTATCACCTCGGAGAGCGGGATCCCCTCCATCCATTCGGTGATCAGCACCTGGTCGCTCTGGTGCACCACCTCCGGCACCACGATCTCGGCGTCGTGCGCGTACTCCTCCGCATGGGCGCGCTGGGACCGCGCCTCCAGCTCGTAGTCCAGCTCCTCGGCGACCCGGTCGCGCAACTCCGCGATCAGCGGCTTGATGTCCAGGCCCGGCACCAGCGGCCCCAGCACCCGGGCGAACCGGCTCAGCTGGGTGAGGTCGGACAGCAGCGCCTCACCCGCCCCCGGGTACTGCAGCTTGACCGCCACCTCGCGCCCGTCATGCCAGACCGCGCGGTGCACCTGCCCGATCGAGGCGGCCGCCGCCGGCTTGTCCTCGAAGTTCTGGAAGAGCTCGGGCCAGTCCGGGCCGAGCCGCTCCGCCAGCGCCGTGTGGACCGTGCGCGTGGGCATGGGAGGCGCCGCCTCTTGAAGCTTGGTCAGGGCAGCCCGATACGGCTTGGCTATCTCCTCGGGCAGTGCCGACTCGAAGACCGACATCGCCTGCCCGAGCTTCATGGCCCCGCCCTTGAGCTCCCCGAGGACCTTGAACATCTGCTCGGCGGTGCGCTGCTGCACCTCGCGCGCGACCCTCTCCGCCGGCCGCCCCCCTATCCGCTTCCCGAGCCCCCACGTGGCGCGCCCCGCGAATCCCAAGGGCAGCGCCGCCAGTTTGGCGGTACGGGTGATCGCCTTGCGCGGCAGATCGGACATGCGCCCCTCCAACTACAACTGAGCCATCCCGGGAGGTGGCCCCCGGGCCCCCGTCGCCCCATCCGCGGACGTCGGTCACCCGGACATTGTCGCGTGTGGTGCCTCTATGGCCGAGGCATATACCGCATCCTCCTCCCCGGCCGCTCCGCAGCCGCAGCCGGGATGCGCTTCGACGGGCCGCGCCTCCCAGAGCAGGGCGGGAAGAGCGAGCTCCCACCGGGCTCCGGCGGCCGGGGAGGGCCGGCCGTCGAGGAACGCCAGCGCCTGAACCGCGGTGAGCCCCGCCACCACCATGGCCAGCGCCGTGTCACAGGCAGGGGCGGCCCGGCGGCGGCCGGACCGCCACTGCGCGAGCATTCTCGGCCATTCCGGCTCCCGCTCGGCCCGACCCGCGGCGGCACAGCCCGCACATGGGGTGATGCCCGGCACCACCAGTGGCCCCACCACCCCCGTGGCCTCGATGACCCCCGCGTACAGATGGGGTGTCCCGGAGGCGAGCAGCGGCTCGGCGGTCACCGGATCCGGTGCGTACGCGGCGAGGCCGTCACGCGGGGTGATCACCGCCAGCGCCAGCCCCGGCTCGCCACAGGACGCGGGCTCCCGCGCCGCCCGGCGCGGCAGCGGGCCGGGCGCGGTCTGCCGCACCAGACGGCGCGCGGCCAGGTCTCGCCGCTCTCCGATCCGCTCGGCGGGCAGCCCGCCGGGAGCCACATCCCAGGGCTCGACACAGCCCCCGTCGACCACATCGACCTGCCCGACGCCCGAGGCCGAGAGCGCGGCGGCGACCGCCGCCCCGACCCGCCCCGCGCCGCGCACCTGCACCCGCATCGCGCGTCGCGCGGCGAGCAGCCGCGCCGCGGCCCCCGGCTCCGGGTGCAGCACCGACAGCGACGCCGCGTCCGGCCGCAGCCGGTCCAGGGCGGCCGCGGGCTCCCCGCCGTCCCTCGGCTCGTCCAGCAGCCCGGCCGCCATCAGCCGGTCCATCAGTGCGTCGGCCCGCCCTTCCGGCAGGCCGATGGCCCGGGCCTCCTGCCGCAGCAGCGGCAGGCCGCGGGTGCCGTCCAGCAGCTCCAGAAAGCTGCCCGTCGCCGTGTCCACCGGGCCCATCACCACCGCATGCGCCCGGGCCACCCCGAACTGCACCGTGTCCCGGCTCCGCCAGCCGCGCCGCAGCGCGGGCTTGAGCATGGGATGCATCGCCGCCCCCCCGTCGATGGTCTTCGTCGGTCCGCCTTCGTCGAACCGCCCCCAGGATGCGTCCGGCGCCAGGCCGCCGCAGAAAGTTGTCCACAGGCCGCCGCATTAGTCGTACAAGCCGTGCACACCCTGGAGTGGTTCGCCCCGCAACCGGGTGCGGGGCGGGACTTCCCCGGCTGCCAGCGGGTAACGTCGGGGCGTGCCCGCCGATCCGCCCCCTCGCATCGCTGGGGAGACCCCCTCGCACCGCGCCGCCCGAGCACCGCGCACCGCCCCGAGCCCGCAGAACCCAGGCTCGGGGGCGAACGCGGTCGATGTCCGCCGGAGCACCCGACGGCGCAGGACGGTCTCCGCCTACCGCGAGGGCGACCGCACCGTCGTTCTCATCCCCGCCCGGATGTCCGAGGCGGAGGAGCAGCGCTGGGTGACGGTCATGCTCGAGAAGCTCGCGGCGCAGGAGAGCAAGCGGATGCTGGGCGACGCCGAGTTGGCCGCCCGCGCCGAGTGGCTGTCCGAGCAGTACCTGGGCGGCCGGGCCCGGCCCGCCACCGTCCGCTGGGTCACCAACCAGAACACCCGGTGGGGGTCGTGCACCCCGGCCGAGGGCAGCATCCGGCTCTCCCACCGGCTCCAGGGCATGCCGGAGTACGTCGTGGACTACGTCCTCCTCCATGAGTTGGCCCATTTGCTGGTGCCCGGCCACGGCCGGCGCTTCTGGCAGCTTCTGGAGGCGTATCCGCGCACCGAGCGGGCGCGGGGATATCTCGAGGGCGTGGTCGCCGCCGGCCGGTTGCCGCATCTTTCCGGGAGCGGAGACGAGCAGAGTTGAGGAACCGCGCCCCGCTCCCTGGCGTCGCTCATAGTCGGCGGCAGCGGCTAGCCTGGCGCGCAACGCACACACCGGTATCGGGATGGGGGACGGTCGTTACGTATGGCCAGGGAATTCCAGCGCGGCCACAAGGCCAAGATCAGTGACCTGACGGCCGGGAGGGATCTGTACGTCGGCGTGCAGATCGCCGGTCCCGGCCTGACCTTCGACATCACCTGCTTCGGCCTCGACGCCGACGAGCGGCTGTCGGACGACCGCTACTTCATCTTCTTCAACCAGCCGAAATCACCTGAAGAAGCGATACAGCAACTCGGGGCGCAGGCGGGTGACACCGAGTCGTTCCGCGTCACCCTCGATGCCATTCCGGCCCATATCCACAAGCTCTCCTTCACCGCGACCGTCGACGGCGCCGGCCAGATGTCGCAGATCGGCCCCGGCCACATCCGGATCGTCGCGGGCGGCGAGGAAGTGGCCCGGTACGCCTTCAGCGGTGCGGAGTTCTCCACCGAGCGTGCGGTGATGCTGGGCGACTTCTACCTCAAGGACGTCTGGCGGTTCGCCGCCGTCGGGCAGGGCTTCGACGGCGGACTGGACGCGCTGCTCAAGAACTTCGGCGGCGAGGTCGCCGAGGAGGAGCCCGCCCCCGCGCCCGCCCGGGGCGCCGCGCCCGGGTTCGCGCCGCCCGGCCAGGCAGCCCCGGCCCCGGGCTTCGCGGCCCCGGCCGCCCCGGCGCCGCCCGCGCCCCAGCCGCAGCCCGCCCCCGCCTTCGGCACGCCCCAGGGAACGCCGCCCCAGGGAACGCCGCCCCAGGGAACGCCGCCGCAGGGCACCCCGCCGCCGGCCCGGCAGCCCGCCCCCGGTACTCCGCAGATGCACGGGGCGCCGACCATCGCCGCGCCGATCGTGTCGCCCGGCCAGGCCCCGCCCCCCGGGCAGGTCCCGCCGCCCGCGCCGCCGGGGCAGTTCCCCGGCCAGCAGCCGCAGTTCGGCCAGATGCCGGGTCAGACACCGCCCGCCCCCGCCCCGTACGGCCGGCCGCCCGCCCAGCCGTACCCCGGCCAGCCCGGCCAGCCCGCCCCGTACGGACAGTCGCAGGGCATGGGGGGCGCCCCTCAGGCACCCCAGGGCGGCGCCCCCGGTGTCCAGGGCGCGCTCGCCCAGTACCGCGAGGCGCCCACCGGCCAGCGCTGGACCCCGCAGAACCCTCGGCTGATGCGGGTGGACCTCGGCGTCGGCGGCCAGCCCGTGCTCGCCCGCCAGGGCACGATGGTGCTCTACCAGGGCAAGGTCGACTTCAGCTATAAGGGCGCCGGTTTCCGCGGCCGGATCGTCGGCAACGCGACCGGCCAGGAGATGCAGCTGATGCGCTGCAGCGGCCAGGGCCAGGTCTTCCTCGCCGAGAACGCCGCCGAACTCCACCCGATCGAGCTCCAGGGCGACGCGATCTGTGTCGCCGCCGAGAACGTGCTCGCCTTCGATGAGTCGCTGCAGCACGAGGTGCGCCGCATCGAGGGCCATGGCATCCCCGGCGGCGCGCTGTTCACCATGCAGTTCCAGGGCACCGGTACCGTCGTCGTGAAGACCGAGGGCACCCCGGTCGTCCTCCCCGTCACCCCGACGACCTTCGCCGACAGCAACGCCATCGTGGCGTGGTCCGCGGGTTCGCAGGTGATCATCTCCAGCCAGGTGCGGCTGCGCCGCAGCGCCTACCCCGGTCACAGTGGGGAGACCGTGAACCTCCAGTTCCGCGGCGCGCCCGGCAACTTCATCGTCGTCCAGCCCTACGAGGTCTAAGGCATCGTCATGGACCAGCAACTGATCACGGGCTATGCCCCTGCCCCGGTCGCCGCCCGGATGGAGAACCACGGCAGCAGCATGCTCAAGGTCGCCATGCAGAGCGGCCAGGACCTCTTCGCCCGCACCGGTTCGATGGTGGCGTATGAGGGCTTCGTGCAGTACGAGCCGAACCCGCCCGCGGTGCGCCAGATGGCCTCCCAGTGGCTGACCGGCGAGGGCGCTCCGCTCATGCGGTGCAGCGGCGACGGGCTGCTCTACCTCGCCGACTACGGGGCGAATGTCGTCTGCATCAATCTGGGCGGCGACGCGCTGTCGGTCAACGGCACCAATCTGCTCGCCTTCGACGCGCACCTCCAGTGGGGCGTCGAACGGGTCAAGGGCATCGCCAAGTTCGCCGGGCAGGGCCTGTTCAATGTGGGCGTCTCCGGCAATGGATGGGTCGCCCTGACCTCCCGGGGCACCCCCATCGTCGTCGACTGCGGACGCGGTGAGGACGAGACCTATGTGGACCCGGACGCCCTCGTCGCCTGGTCCACCAGCCTCAAGGTGAAGGGCAAGCGCAGCTTCAAGGCGTCGTCCCTGATCGGCCGGGGCAGCGGCGAGGCGTACCAGCTCGGCTTCTCCGGGCAGGGCTTCGTCGTCGTACAGCCCAGTGAGGACAGCACCGACCGGCTCCGGGCGCGGGGCTGAGGGGAAGGGAGACACCATGCAGAGCCCGCTCTTCGGCTTCACCGAGAACCAGACCCAGGACCGTTACGCGCTGCAGAACCCACAGCTGCTGCGGGTCGCCCTCAGCGGCCATGAGGATGTGCTCGCCCGTAAGGGCAGCATGGTCGCCTATCAGGGGCTGATCGAGTTCGACGGCGAGTACCAGACGCCGGGACAGCACCGGGCCCGCGCCCGTACCGGCGAGGGGCTCGATCTGATGCGCTGCTCCGGACAGGGCACGGTCTATCTCGCCAATCTCGCGCAGCACATCCATGTGGTGGATGTGGACCACGACGGGTTGACCGTCGACAGCGCCTATGTCCTCGCCCTCGACTCCACGCTGCACTGGGAGTCGATCGCGGTGGACAGCCAGTACGGAATCTCCGGCTCCGGCAAGTACAACCTCAATATCTCCGGACGGGGCAAGGTCGCGCTGATGACCTCGGGCCAGCCGCTGATGCTCCAGGTCACGCCGGACAAGTACGTCAACGTGGACGCGGACGCCATCGTCGCCTGGTCCAGCTCGCTGCGGGTCCAGATGCAGGCGCAGACGCACTCCTCGGGCGTCTGGCGGCGGCGCGGTAACACGGGGGAGGGCTGGGAGCTCAGCTTCCTCGGCCAGGGCTACGCCCTCGTCCAGCCCAGCGAGCTGCTCCCGCCGCAGAACGCGGGGATCGGGGGCGGCATGGCCGCGCAGTTCGGAATGGGCCAGCAGGGCGCCCGGGGACAGAACCAGGGCAACATCTTCAGCAACTGAACGGCGACGGGCCCCGTACTACCGCGGTGCGGGGCCCGCGTCCGCCCCGCCGCTCGGACCAGTGCCCGGGTACCGGTGCCCGGGCAGCTCAGACCAGTGCCCGGGTACGGGCCACCAGACGCCGCACCGACGCGTCGGCCACGTCCGCCACCTCGTCGTACCCGAACCAGCGCAGATCCAGCGACTCGTCGCTGATCGCCGCCACCGCGCCCCGCGGCGCCACCGCCGCGTACTGCACATCCAGATGCCAGGCGCAGGGCGTGTGGTGCCGGTCCAGCCGCACTGGGCCGCCCGGCAGCAGCGTCAGCCCCTCGATACCGGACTCCTCGGTGGCCTCGCGCAGCGCCGCGTCCGCCAGGGTGGCGTCGTCCGGCTCGCAGTGGCCGCCCATCTGGAGCCACATCCGCAGCTTGCGATGCAGGGTGAGCAGCACACGCTCACGGGTGGGGTCGATCACCAGCGCGCTGGCCGTGAGATGCCCGTCCCGGCACGCCTTCCACATACCGTCCGGATGCGCGGTCAGATGGTCGCCGTACTCCAGCCGCAGCCGCTCCTGTGCGGCGTCCGGCGCGGGCCACTCGGTGAGGACCCGCGCCGCGTCCGTGTGAAGACTCACTTCTCGTCGTCGCCCGGGTCGCCCTTGCCGCCGTCCTTGTCGCTGTCCTTATTGCCGTCATCCGACCCCTTGGGGCCGTCCTGACCGCCCGCCGCCTCGCCGAGCATCTTGTCCAGCTCGGAGAAGTCCAGCTGCTCGCGGTGGACGAAGCCGTCCGGGTCGTCGAGGTCCTGTGCCGTCGGCAGCATGTCGGGGTGCGCCCACAGTCCGTCGCGCCCCTCCATGCCGTGGGCGTCGGTCAGCGAGGCCCACAGCCGGGAGGCGTCCCGCAGCCGGCGCGGCCGCAACTCCAGGCCGATCAGCGTGGCGAAGGTCTGCTCGGCGGGCCCGCCGCTCGCCCGGCGCCGCCGCAGCGTCTCGCGCAGGGCGTCCGCGGAAGGCAGATGAGGCGCGGCCGCGGCGTGCACCACCGCGTCCACCCAGCCCTCCACCAGCGCGAGGGCCGTCTCCAGACGCGCCAGCGCGGCCTTCTGCTCGGGGGTGTCCTCCGGCTGGAACATGCCCTGCTGGAGCGCCTCCTGCAGCTGCTCGGGGTGGGTCGGGTCGAGCTGGCCGACCGCGTCCTCCAGCTTGGCCGTGTCGACCTTGATCCCGCGCGCGTACCCCTCGACGGCGCCGAACAGATGCGAGCGCAGCCACGGCACATGCGCGAACAGCCGCTGATGGGCCGCCTCGCGCAGCGCCAGATACAGCCGGACCTCTTCCTTGGGGACGCCGAGACCGGAGCCGAGCGCCGCGATGTTCACCGGGAGCAGCGCCGCCTTGCCCGCCGGGCCCAGCGGCAGCCCGATGTCGGTCGAGCCGACCACCTCGCCGGCCAGCACGCCGAGCGCCTGCCCGATCTGGGTGCCGAACATGGCGCCGCCCATGGAGCGCATCATCCCGAGCAGCGGGCCGGCCATGGCCTGCATCTCCTCGGGCAGCACATCGCCCATGGCGGCACCGACCCGCTCGGCCACCGGGTCCACCAGGTCCTTCCACACCGGCAGGGTCGCCTCGACCCACTCGGCGCGGCTCCAGGCCACCGCGGCCGCTGAGCCCGAGGGCAGCGAGGTGGCGCCGTCCAGCCACAGGTCGGCGAGGCGCACGGCTTCCTGGACCGCGTCGCGGTCGGCGGTGCCGACGCTCTCGTCCTTGGTGCCGTCGGCGGTGCCGCGCGCGACGGTCTGCCGCGCGATGTCCTTGGCCATTTCCCAGTTCACCGGGCCGCCCTCGTACGAGAGCATCTGCCCGAGCTGCTGGAAGGCGGCGCCCAGATCGCCCGGGTCCAGCGAACCGAACATCGCGGCGAACGGATTCTCCGCGCCGGCTCCGCCCGCCCCGCCGAACCCGAAGGGATTCGCGGGGCCCTGCTCGTCGCCCTGGCCGCCCTTCTTCTTGCCGTCGTCGCCGTCCTCCGGCTCCTCCGGCGGAAGGCCGAATCCGAATGGGGAGTCACTCACGGGTTTCCTCGGCTCGTTGGGCCACCGGCCCCGGGCCGGTGGCGGATGCCCGACATCACCACCCAGCCTAGACACCTCGCCGGTTTACCGGCTCGGTGCTTCGCTGATAGCCGCCCTGCGGCAGGATGGACGTCACCTGGTATGCATGCGTCGGTGCGCTGCGTACTGAAGACAACCGCTGGAGACGCCCGGTGAGTTCCCCAGACCGAGAAGTTCGCGCTGCGCGAAACGATACGGCCCGTACCGCACGACGACCCGTCGTGGCGGTCACCGGTGCCGCCTCGGGCCCCGGTGCCCTGCTCACGCAGCGGCTCGCGGAGTCCGAGGAGATCAAGCATGTGGTGGCCATCGACGAGCGCCGCGGCGAGGTGACCGAGGCGCAGTGGCAGGTGCTGGACGTCCGCGATCCGGCCATCGCCGACAAACTGCGCGGTGCCGATGTCGTGGTTCACCTCGCGGTCGACCTCGATCTGGGCACCGACCCGGCCGCCCGCACCGCGTACAACGTGCGCGGCACCCAGACCGTGCTGACGGCCGCGGCGGCCGCCGGGGTGCACCGGGTGGTGCTGTGCACCTCCGCGATGGTCTACGGAGCGCTCGCTGACAACGATGTTCCGCTCGCCGAGGACGCGGAGCTGCGCGCGACCGCCGAGGCCACCGGGGTCGGCGATCTGCTGGAGATCGAGCGGCTCGGGCAGCGCGCGCCCCGCGCGCACCCCGGGCTGAATGTCACCGTGGTGCGCCCCGCGATCCTGGTCGGCGGCACGGACACCGCGCTGACCCGCTACTTCGAGTCGCCACGCCTGCTCGTCGTCGCCGGATCCCGCCCCACCTGGCAGTTCTGTCATATGGAGGACCTGGTCAGCGCGCTGGAGTACGCCGCCCTGGAGAAGGTCGAGGGCGAGCTCACGGTGGGCTGCGAGGGCTGGCTGGAGCAGGAGGAGGTCGAGGAGCTGTCCGGAATCCGGCGCATGGAGCTGCCGTCCGCGGTCGCGCTGGGCGCCGCCTCCCGGCTGCACCGGCTCGGGCTCACGCCGTCCCCGGCCGGCGACCTCGCGTACACGATGCACCCCTGGGCGGTCAGCGGCAGCAGGCTGCACGCGGCGGGCTGGCGGCCCCGCTGGACCAATGAGGAGGTCCTCGCCGAGCTGCTGGAAGAGGTTTCCGGCCGCCATACGGTCGTCGGCCGGCGGCTGGGCCGCAAGGACGCCACGACGCTCGGCGCCGCGGGCGCGACCGTGGCCCTGGTGGGCACCGCCGCGATCGTGCGGCGCGCCCGTAAGGCACGCCGCAGGGCCTGAGAGAGCTCGCTTTCGGAAAAGAGTTTCCGTGATCCGGTATTCCATGAGGACGGGGCAGTACGGCACGATGGACGGCATGGCACATCCGTACGATCACCCTGGCGAGCACGCGGCGGCCGACCCCATCCGGCTGCTCGCCGTCCGTGACACCCCGCTGTCCGTGGACGAGGTGTTGGGGGCGGTCGGCGACGCCGCCGCGGGTGGCACGGCGCTGTTCGTGGGCACCGTACGCAATCACGACGGGGGCTCGGAGGTGGGCGCCCTCGGCTACTCCGCCCATCCGACCGCCGAAGCCGAGCTGCGCCGCGTGGCCGAGAAGGTCGCGGCCGACTTCCCGGTACGCGCGCTGGCCGCCGTGCACCGGGTGGGCGATCTCGTGATCGGCGATCTGGCCGTGGTGGTGGCCGTCTCCTGCCCGCACCGCGCGGAGGCCTTCGCCGCCTGCCGCCGCCTCATCGACGACCTCAAGCGCGAGGTCCCGATCTGGAAGCACCAGACGTTCGCGGACGGCACCGAAGAGTGGGTGGGCGCGTAGCGCCTCGATGAGGGGTGGTGGTCGGGCGACGGGTGGGGGGGTGGGCGCGTAGCGCCTCGATGAGGGGTGGTGGTCGGGCGACGGGTGGGGGGGTGGGCGCGTAAGAAGAATGGGTGGACGCGTAAGGGGTACACGCGCCCCCAGCGCGCTCGGTGGGCACTGAAGGGTGTACTCCACTTGCGTAACCCGCACCCTGCCGTGAGCGTTGACCTGGCGGAGCATTAATCTGCTGATCTGTCAGTCGCTGTTCTTCAGTCGCGGTTCTTAAAGGGGACGGGAGGCCGCTGTGGGTGCGCTTCTCTGGTTGCTCATACCAGTGCTCGCGGCGATAGCCGCGGTCATATATGCCGGTATCGCCGCCCGCGCCGGCAAACGCACGAGCGGGGGAGACGTCGCGGAGTTGGCCGGATACGCGCGCTTCCGCGAGGCGATGGAGCGCGGGCACGCCGATTCGGACGCCGCCTGAGGCCCCGCCCCCGCCCCTCGTACGGACGGCCCCAGGGGTGGACTGACAGACGCGTCCCGTACTGTCGTTCCATGCCACGCCGCACTGCGACGATGCTCGCTTCCCTTCTGATGCTGATCGCGCTGCTTTGCGCCGGGGTGTTGATCCCGGTGCCGTACGCGGAGATGTCGCCGGGACCGACGTACAACACCCTGGGCGAGCACAACGGCGAGTGCGTTCTGCAGATCTCGGGTCACAAGGGCTGTGAGACGACCGGCGGGCACCTCAACATGACCACCGTCCGGGTCACCGGCTCCGAGTACCGGATGAACCTCGTGGAGGCCGTCTACGGCTGGCTGGCCCACGATGACGTGGTCGTGCCGCACAGCACCCTCTACCCGGACAACAAGACCCCGGACGAGGTCAACCAGCAGAACGCCGAGGAGTTCACCCAGTCCCAGGAGAGCGCCAAGGTCGCGGCGCTCAAGGCACTGAAGATGCCGGTCACCGCGCATGTCATCGTCGGCATCGTGGTGAAGGGCAGCCCGTCCGAGGGAAGGCTGCACGCGGGCGATGTGATCAAGTCGGTGGACGGTACGGCGGTGCGCAAGCCCGAGGATGTCGCCAAGCTGGTCACCAAGCACAAGCCCGGCGAGAAGGTGGTCTTCTCGGTCGTGCCGGTCAAGGCGGCCGCGGCGGCGGAGAAGGCCGGCAAGCAGCCCAGCGGAGAGAAGCGGGTCACCCTCACCACCAAGAAGGCGGACCAGGGCCCGGCGCGGGCCATCGTGGGGATCCAGGCCGGGACCGACCACACCTTCCCGGTCCGGATCGACATCAAGCTGGCCGACGTGGGCGGGCCCAGCGCGGGTCTGATGTTCTCGCTGGGGCTCGTGGACCGGATGTCGCCCGGCGATCTGACCGGCGGCACGTTCATCGCGGGCACCGGCACCATCGACGACAAGGGCACGGTCGGCCCGATCGGCGGGATCGAGATGAAGACGATCGGCGCGCGCGACGCGGGCGCCCGCTTCTTCCTCACGCCCAAGGAGAACTGCGCGGCCGCGGCCAAGGATGTGCCCGACGGCCTGCGGCTGGTGAAGGTGCACACCATCGACGACGCGCTGAACGCCCTCAAGAAGATCCGTAAGGGGGACACCGCCGGCCTGCCGAAGTGCTCGACGAGCTGAGGCGGCGCGCCCCCTCGCGGGGTCAGTCGGTGGCGAAGGTGGCGGCCAGCGCGTCCGCGAGACCCGGCACCAGACCGGTCCCGGTCAGCACCTCCGTCGCGGAGTCCTTCTCGCGCAGCCGCAGGGCGGCGTCGCGCGCGCCGTCCCGTAGTACGGCGACCGTCATCCTCACTTCCTGGCGCTCGGGGTGCTCGGCGACCCATTCGGCCAGCTGGGCCTCGTCCATGTCTTTGGGGACGGAGTCCTCGGCGGACGGCGGCAGCATCAGCCGCTCCACGGTCATGGCGCAGCCGATCACGGCGTCGGGCCAGGCGATGGTGGCGAGGAATTCGTCGAGCGGGGTGTCGGCGGGCAGCTCGTCCTGCTCGATGGGGGTCAGTGTGGTGGCTGCCTCACCGCCCTCGTCCAGGCCGAGCTGGGCGGCGAGGCCGGGCTCCTGGGTGCGCAGCTGGGCGGTGTCGACAAGGGCGAAGAGCCGGGCGGGCTGGTCCCATCCGAGCCCGGAGGCGTACTCGTCGATTTCGAGGACGGCTCGGGTCAGCGGATTGGCGGCCAGCGGGCCGGTTCCGGGGGTTGCGTTGGACATGGTTCATATCGTGCCCTGATCGGACCCGGAAACGGGAACTGAGTAAAGCCTGAGTAAGTTGCATCAGGTGGGCCCTCCTGTGTCCGGGCCCGCTCCACCGACAGCGAACTTCGAGGTGCGCACCTTGGCTTTCCAGATGCCGGACCGCGGCGGAGGCCCGACGGGGCCGCGGATCAGAGTCGGCCGACCGTCCCGGCGCGTCCGGACCCTGCTCATGACCCTGGGCGTGCTGGCCGTACTGGCCATGCTCTTCGTCATGTTTGCCGGGTTTTGGACGGATTGGCTCTGGTATCGCTCACTTCATTACTCTTCGGTCTTCAGTACCACGCTGAGGACCAAGATCGGTCTGTTCTTCGTCTTCGGCCTGCTGATGGCGACGGCCGTCGGGATCAACATATGGCTGGCGCACCGGCTGCGGCCGCCGCTCAGCGCGATGTCGCTCGAGCAGCAGAGCCTCGACCGCTACCGGATGGGCATCGCCCCGTTCAAAAAGTGGGTGCTCCTCGCGGTCACCGCCCTGGTCGGGCTGATCGCGGGCGCCTCGGCGGCCGGCCAGTGGCGGGTCTGGCTGCTGTGGGTCAACGGGGTGCCGTTCGGGCAGAAGGACCCGCAGTTCCACAAGGACGTGTCGTTCTTCGCCTTCGATCTGCCCTGGTACCGCTTTCTGCTGAGCTTCGGCTTCGCGGCCACGGTGCTCTCGCTGATCGCCGCCGCCCTGGTGCACTACCTCTACGGCGGGCTGCGGGTCACCAGCCCGGGCGCCCGCGCGACCGCCGCGGCCACCGGCCATCTGTCGGTGCTGCTGGGCGTCTTCGTCGCCCTCAAGGCGGTCGCGTACTGGCTGGACCGGTACGGCCTGGCGGTGAAGTCGAGCGACTTCAAGGCGACCGGCAACTGGACGGGTCTGCGCTATGTGGACGCGAACGCCTATCTGCCCGCGAAGACCATCCTGTTCTGCATCGCGGCCATCTGCGCGCTGCTCTTCTTCGCCACGCTGTGGCGGCGCACCTGGCAGCTGCCGGTCATCGGCTTCGGGCTGATGGTGCTCTCGGCGATCCTGATCGGCGGGCTCTACCCGGCGATCGTGCAGAAGTTCCAGGTCCAGCCGAACGAGCAGGCCAAGGAAGCGCCGTACATCCAGAAGAACATCGAGGCCACGCGCAAGGCGTACGGCATCGATGACTCCAAGGTGGCGGACTACAAGGGCGAGAGCAAGGCGGACAACAAGTCACTGCGCGCCGACGCCGACTCCACCGCGAGCGTACGGCTGCTCGACCCCAATGTCGTCTCGCCGACATTCCAGCAGCGGCAGCAGGTCCGTGGCTACTACGGCTTCCCCAGCACCCTGGACGTGGACCGCTACAAGACGAAGGCCGGCGCGGACCAGGACACCGTCATCGGGCTGCGCGAGCTGAACATCGCGGGCATCCCCGAGCGCAACTGGATCAACGACCACTTCAAGTACACCCACGGCTACGGCGCGGTCGCGGCCAAGGGCACGTCGACGACGCGGAACGGCCTGCCGGACTTCACCGAGAAGAACCTGCCGGCCGAGGGCGAGTTCGACGCGTACCAGCAGCGGATCTACTACGGCGAGAAGACCAAGCAGTACTCGATCGTGGGCGGTCCGCAGAAGGAGCTCGACTACTCCGGCAACAACGGAGACGAGAAGACCTACACCTACACCGGCAAGAGCGGTGTGAGCCTCTCCAACCCGATGAACCGCGCGGCGTACGCTCTGGCGTTCGGCGAGCCGCAGATTCTCTACTCGGGGGCGATCGGCGACGGTTCGCGGATCCTCTACAACCGCACCCCCAAGGAGCGGGTCGAGAAGGTCGCCCCCTGGCTGACCATCGACGGTGACGCCTATCCGGCGGTGGTCGACCATCGCATCAAGTGGATAGTCGACGCCTACACCACGACCAACGGCTACCCGTACGCGTCGCGGACGACCCTGGGCGACACCACGGCCGACTCGCTGAGCGACGGAGAGCGCTCGGTGGTCGCGCAGCAGAACAAGGTCAACTACATCCGCAACTCGGTCAAGGCGACCGTGGACGCCTACGACGGCTCCGTCAAGCTCTACGAATGGGACACCAAGGACCCGGTGCTCAAGACCTGGGAGAAGGCGTTCCCGGGCACCGTCGAGCCCAGGGGCAAGATCAGCGACAACCTGATGGAGCACTTCCGCTATCCGCAGGACCTGTTCAAGGTGCAGCGCGAGCTGCTCACCCGCTACCACGTCACCAACCCTGCCCAGTTCTACAGCGGCAGTGAGGTGTGGCAGGTCCCGGATGACCCCACGAACAAGGGCAATTCGGTCCCGCCGTACTACCTGAGCATGCGGATGCCGGACCAGAAGAAGCAGAAGTTCTCCCTGACGACGACCTTCACCCCCAACGACCGCGACAACCTGGGCGCGTTCATGGCGGTGGAAGCCGACGCGAAGAGCTCTGGGTACGGGACCATACGACTGCTCAAACTGCCCCCCAACACCCCGGTGTCAGGGCCGCAGCTGGTGCAGAGTCTCTTCAACTCCAATCCGAAGATCGCCGAGAGCATCAGACTCCTCAAGGGCGGCGACTCGACGGTCGAGTACGGCAACCTCCTCACTGTTCCGCTCGACGGCGGGCTGCTGTACGTCGAACCGGTCTATGTCCGAGGGGCGGGGACCGACTACCCGCTGCTGAAAAAGGTTCTGGTGTCCGACGGCGGTGACCGGATCGCGTTCGAGGACAGTCTTGAGAAGGCGCTGGACGTGGCCTTCGGCCAAAGCCCGAGCGGTGATCCGACGAAGCCGCCGGCCGACAGCGGCCAGACGCCGTCCGACAACCCCACGGTGCGCCAGGCCCTCAAGGACGCCCAGAAGGCGTGGGAGGACAGCCAGAAGGCGCTGGAGCAGAAGCCGCAGGACTGGGACGCCTACGGCAGGGCCCAGGAGAGCCTCAAGGAGGCGCTGGACAAGGCCGCCAAGGCGGAGCAGAAGGCCGCCGACCGGCAGAGCGGGAAGCAGGGACAGAAGCAGAACCAGCCGCAGAGCCAGGGCGCGCCGGGCAAGGGCGGCTGACCGCGCTCACCTGGGAGAACGGCCGAGCGGCCGGCCCTCCGCGCCGTGGTACGGTGGTCACACAACGGCGCGGGGTGGAGCAGCTCGGTAGCTCGCTGGGCTCATAACCCAGAGGTCGCAGGTTCAAATCCTGTCCCCGCTACTGACAGACAAGGCCCGGATCCGCAAGGATCCGGGCCTTATCTGTGTGTTCATGAGCGTCTACTCGGGGAATCCGGATACAAGCGTTTGGGTTGTCTCTCTGTGGGCAAGTCGACAAAACGCTGAAGTGACCTCGTCGGCTGCGGTATACCAGGTGTACGCCGGGTACGGGTGATGTCACGATGGGATTTATGGGGGACAGGGTCAGTCTGGTGGAGACAGGGCGTTTTGCGCACACGCATGACGATGCCGAGGAAGAGACCCGGCACCGCCGTGCCGCCGAGTCCGGCGACACCTCCGCGATGAGCGCACTCGGCGCGCTGCTGCTGCGCCGTGGCGACCTCGACGGCGCCGAACCGCATCTGCGCGCCGCCACCGCGGCGGGCGACCGCGCCGCCGCCAACAACCTCGGCGTCCTGCTCCACCAGCGTGGCTACGCAGACGAGGCGGCCGGCTGGTGGCGCATCGCCGCCGTCGCCGGATCCGCCGCCGCGGCCCACGCCCTCGGCCGTCACCACCGCGAGCGGGGCGATGAGCCCGCCGCCGAGTACTGGCTGCGCCAGTCCGCCGAGTCCGGGCACACCCTGGGCGCGTACGCCCTCGCCGATCTGCTCGAGCACCGCAGCGACATCGGCGCCGAGCGCTGGTTCCGTACGGCCGCCGAGCGCGGCCACCGCGAGGCCGCGTACCGGCTCGCCCGCATCCTCGACCGCACCGATGACGGCGAGGCCGGGGCCGAGGACGAGCACCGCCGAGGCGGCTCCGAGGCGGAGCCGGAGGAGGCCGAGCAGTGGTACCGGCAGGCCGCCGCGCGCGGCCACCGGCGCGCCGCCCTGCGCCTCGGCACGCTGCTGGAAAAGCGCGGTGAGATCCAGGAGGCCGGCCGCTGGTATCTGATGTCCGCCAAGGACGGCGAGCCCCGTGCCGCCTGCGCGCTCGCCTTCCTGCTGCGTGACGCGGGCGACACCGACAGCGCCGCCGTCTGGTGGCACCGTGCCGCCCTGGACGGCGACGGCAACGCCGCCAACGCGCTGGGCGCGCTGCACGCCGACCGCGGTGAGACCCAGACCGCCGAGCGCTGGTACCGCGCCGCGCTCGATGCCGGGGACATCAACGGCGCGTACAACCTCGGGCTGCTCTGCGCAGAGCAGGGCCGTACCGCGCAGGCCGAGCAGTGGTACCGCCGCGCCGCCTACGCCGGGCACCGTGAGGCCGCCAACGCGGTCGCCGTACTCCTGCTGCAGCGCGGCGACGCGGCGGGGGCCGAGCCCTGGTTCTCCAAGGCGGCCGAGGCGGGCAGCGTCGACGCCGCGTTCAACCTGGGGATCCTGTACGCGGGCCGGGATGAGGAGCGGGCGGCCCGGCAGTGGTACGAGCGGGCCGCCGCCGCCGGGCACACCGAGGCGGCGCTCCAGGTCGGCATCGCCCTGCTGCGGGACGGCGACGGCCAGGCCGCCGAGCGCCATCTGCGGTGCGCGGCGGGCGGCGGCAGCGCCGAGGCCGCCTTCCGGCTGGCCGCGCTGCTGGACCGCTCGTCGGTGGGCGACGGTGCGGGGCACGGGACCGGGACCGGTTTCGGTACCGGGGCCGGTTTCGGCGGCGGCTCGGGGGTGGACGGCACCGAGGACGGGTCCATGCCCGATGTCCCCGAGTTCGAGGAGTGGTACGAGCGGGCCGCGCGCCAGGGCCATCGGCGCGCCCAGGTGCGCGTGGGCATGCTCGCGGCCGCCCGCGGCGATGTGGTCGAGGCCGCGCGCTGGTACCGCATGGCCGCCGAGGCGGGCAGCAGTAACGGCGCGTTCAATCTGGGGCTGCTGCTGGCCCGCGAGGGCAGCGAGCCGGAGGCCGCCCTGTGGTGGACGCGCGCGGCCGGGGCCGGGCACGGCCGCGCCGCCCTGCGGCTCGCGCTCCTCGCGGCCCGCAGGGGCGCGTTGACCGAGGGGCAGCGGTGGTGTGCGCGGGCGGTCGAGCTCGGGCCCGCGGAGGTCGCCGAGCGGGCGGCGCGGCTGCGGGACGCCCTGCAGCAGGAGCTCACGGCGTAGCGCTCAGGGCGTCGGCAGTGACGGACCGGTAACCGGTTTGCTCAGATCGTTGGCCTCGGGTTAAGGTTGTCTCACACCGACGCGGGGTGGAGCAGCTCGGTAGCTCGCTGGGCTCATAACCCAGAGGTCGCAGGTTCAAATCCTGTCCCCGCTACGAGAACGAAGGGCCCGGATCCTCAAGGATCCGGGCCCTTCGTCATGCCGGACGGCGGGCCGCCGGGCCGCGCCTGTCGTCAGGACGCGCAGTCGGGGCACAGGCCCCGATAGGTCACCTCGGCCGCGGAGACCGCGAAGCCGAAGCGTTCCTGCGGGGGGAGGTCGGCGAGCGGGTCGCCCGTCGGGTGGACATCGCGGATCGTCCCGCAGCGCGCGCACACCAGGTGCTGGTGGGCCCGGTGCGCGTTCGGGTCGTAGCGCTTGGCCCGGCCGTCCGTGCTGACCTCGATCACCTCGCCGAGCGAGACGAGCTCGCCGAGGGTGTTGTACACCGTCGCGCGCGAGATCTCGGGCAGGCGGTCGGCCGCCAGCGCGTGTACCTCGTCGGCGGTGTAGTGCACGTGGTCCCCGTCGAGGACCTCGGCGACGACACGCCGCTGCGCGGTCAGTCGCCAGCCGCGTCCCCGGAGCCGTTCCAGCAGGTCACTCATGCCATTCACCTATCAGTCAGATAAGGACAAGGGTAGCAGCGGGTGAGTCCATGACCAGATCCGGTATCACTCTCCAGTGCTTCTTGACTTAGACATTGTCCAATGTAGGATCGGCGTAGCCCCAGACCAAGGGACAGGACGCGAATACGCAGGAGGCGCACGTGACGGTCCAGAGCGAAACCACTGGCCCGCTGACCACGGAGTCCGGGGCTCCGGTGGCGGACAACCAGAACAGTGAGACGGCGGGCGTCGGCGGTCCGGTCCTGATCCAGGATCAGCACCTGATCGAGAAGCTCGCCCACTTCAACCGCGAGCGGATCCCGGAGCGGATCGTCCACGCCCGCGGCGCCGGTGCGTACGGCACCTTCACCGTGACCGCGGATGTGACGAAGTACACCCGCGCGAAGTTCCTCTCCGAGGTCGGCAAGCAGACCGAGACGTTCCTGCGCTTCTCGACGGTCGCGGGCAACCTCGGCTCGGCGGACGCGGTGCGCGACCCGCGCGGTTTCGCGCTGAAGTTCTACACCGAGGACGGCAACTACGACCTCGTCGGGAACAACACCCCGGTGTTCTTCATCAAGGACGCCATCAAGTTCCCCGACTTCATCCACACCCAGAAGCGCGACCCGTACACCGGCTCGCAGGAGGCGGACAACGTCTGGGACTTCTGGGGCCTCTCGCCCGAGTCCACCCACCAGGTGACCTGGCTGTTCGGCGACCGCGGCATCCCCGCCTCGTACCGCCACATGAACGGCTACGGCTCGCACACCTACCAGTGGAACAACGCGGCGGGTGAGGTCTTCTGGGTCAAGTACCACTTCAAGACCGACCAGGGCATCAAGAACCTCACCACCGCCGAGGCGGCCGAGACCTCCGGTCTGGACCCCGACAGCCACCAGCGCGACCTGCGCGAGGCCATCGAGCGCGGTGACTTCCCGACCTGGACCGTGCAGGTGCAGATCATGCCGGCGGCGGAGGCGGCGAACTACCGCTTCAACCCGTTCGACCTGACCAAGGTCTGGCCGCACGAGGACTACCCGCCGATCGAGATCGGCAAGCTGGAGCTCAACCGCAACCCCCAGAACATCTTCGCCGAAGTCGAGCAGTCGATCTTCTCGCCGGCGCACCTCGTGCCGGGCATCGGCCCGTCCCCGGACAAGATGCTCCAGGGCCGCCTCTTCGCGTACGGCGACGCCCACCGCTACCGCGTCGGCATCAACGCCGACCATCTGCCGGTGAACCGTCCGCACGCCACCGAGGCGCGCACCTACGGCCGGGACGGCCTCCTGTACGACGGCCGCCACGCGGGCGCCAAGAACTACGAGCCGAACAGCTTCAGCGGCCCGGCGGAGACCGGCCAGGCGCTGTGGCAGCCGTACCCGGTGGCCGGTCAGACCGGTGACCACGAGGCCCTCTCGCACGTCGAGGACGACGACTTCGTCCAGGCGGGCAACCTCTACCGGCTGATGTCGGACGAGGAGAAGGAGCGTCTGATCGAGAACCTCGCACAGTTCATCGCGAAGGTCTCGCGCGATGACATCGCCCAGCGGGCCATCGAGAACTTCCGCAAGGCGGATGCCGACTACGGCAAGCGGCTGGAGACCGCGGTCCAGGCCCTGCGCGGCTGAGAGACGCTTGTCGTACCAACCGAAGAGGCCGGACGCCAGTGGGCCCGGCCTCTTCGTCGCGCCGGTACCGGGTGCGCTAGGCGAGCGCGGGCTGCGGGACCGGGGCCCAGCAGCGGATGATGTCGCGCACCGACACCACCCCGACGGGGTCGCCCGCGTCGAGGACGACGAGATGGCGGAAACCGCCGTGGGACATCGTGCGCGCCGCCTCGTCCAGCGTCCACCCGGGGGCGGCGAAGACGACGTCGGCGGTGGTGTGGGCGTGCGCGGTCTCGAGGTCCGGGTCCTGCCCCGCGCCCAGCGAGTTGAGAATGTCGCGCTCGGTCAGGATGCCGAGGCCGCTGGTGTCGGGATCGAGCACGATCGCCGATCCCACGCGGCGCGCCGACATCAGCCGGGCGGCCTGACGGAGCGTATGTGCGGGGCCGATGGTGAGGACCACCGAGCTCATGGCGTCACGGACGAGCATGGGCATGGATGGAGCCACCTCCTTGGTGCATCCATAAGAGAATGCCGGGCGCCGGATGCGCCTGTGAAAGGATGCACAAGTTCACAAAGTCCTGGATTCTCATGTTCACATGCCCTGGCGGACACAACAAGGGCGCGCGGAAGCCGATCTCCCCCTTAGCGCGCCCCACGCTCCGGTTGACAGCCCCGACGGCCCATGAGGCCGCGGCTGCTCAGCGCCCGCTCACGAGCGCAGATAGTCCAGCATCGCCCCGTGCAGCAGCCCGTTGGACGCCGCCGCGTCGCCGCTGTTGGGCCCCGGCACCCCGTCGAGCCCGGTGAAGCGGCCGCCCGCCTCCTGGACGATCACCGCGTTCGCCGCCATGTCCCACAGCGACAGCTCCGGCTCGGCGCAGATGTCCACCGAGCCCTCGGCGACCATCATGTACGGCCAGAAGTCGCCGTAGCCCCGGGTGCGCCAGCAGGCGCGGGTCAGATCGAGAAAGCCGTCGAGCTTGCCGCGCTCCTCCCAGCCGCTGAGCGAGGAGTACGCGAACGACGCGTCGGAGACCTTGCCCACCTGTGAGACCCGCAGCCGGCTCGCGGACGACAGACTGCGCCCGGTGTACGCCCCGAGCCCCTCGGCGGCCCACCAGCGGCGGCCCAGCGCCGGCGCCGAGACCACCCCGACCACCGGCCGGTCGCCGCCCTCGCCGCGCTCCATCAGGGCGATCAGAGTGGCCCAGACCGGAACCCCGCGCACATAGTTCTTGGTGCCGTCGATCGGGTCGATGACCCAGCGGCGCGGACCGCTGCCCTGGCTGCCGAACTCCTCGCCGAGCACCGCGTCGCGCGGTCGGGCGCGCTGCAGTGAGCTACGGATCAGCTCCTCGGCCGCCTTGTCGGCCTCGCTCACCGGCGTCATGTCGGGTTTCGTCTCGACCTTGAGGTCGAGGGCCTTGAACCGCTCCATGGTCGTGGCGTCGGCGGCGTCCGCCAGCACATGGGCGAGGCGCAGGTCATCGTGGTAGTCGGCCATGGCCGAACAGTATCGATACGGAAAGAGCCGGATCCACACGGCGGGCCCGTGGCCCGGCGCGTCGGCGTGTACCGGGGCTCTTGACAGTATCTGGCGGGCCGTCAATTCTGTCGGGCACATGCCGGTCTGGGAGGCGACGATGCCCGCAGCGCGTGAATCCTTATTGGACGCGGCCTTCGCCGCTCTCACGGGTCGCCCGTGGTCAGGGATCCGGATGGTCGACATCGCGGCGGCGGCCGGGGTGTCGCGGCAGACCCTCTACAACGAGTTCGGCAGTAAGGACGGCCTCGCCCGCGCTCTGGTGCGGCGCGAGGCCGATGCGTATCTGAGCGGTGTCGAGCGGGTGTTGGCCGGGGTTCCCGGCGCCACGGCCCCGGGGGAGCGGCTGGCCGCCGCTGCGGTGTGGACGGTCCGCGCCGCGACCGAGAATCCGCTGGTGCGGGCGGTGCTCACGGGCTGCTGGACCGAGCGGCTGCCCGCGCCCGTCGTACGGGCCGCGCCGATCCGGCCGCCGCGGTCGCGGCGGTCCGGCGCGATGGAGCCGCTGCCCACGCCGGTCGAGCTGATCGGCCAGGTCCGGGACCGGGCGGTGCGGCTGCTGGAGGGCGAGTGGCCGCGGGGCGGCGCGGGGGAGCTGGCGCGGGCCTGTGAGACGGCAGCGCGGCTGGCGCTGTCGTACGTGGTCGCCCCGGCCCCGGCGGCGGATGTGGCGAGCGTGGTGCGCACAGCGCTGGCCTGATCCCGCCTCCTCAGTGGGCCGAGCCGGAGAGCTGGAGCCCTGTCACGCCGATGATCACCAGGCCGATGGAGACGAGCTTGAGCGTGGAGACGAGATCGCCGAGGAAGACCATGCCGTAGATCGCGGTCCCGGCCGCCCCGATGCCCGTCCACACCGCGTACGCGGGCCCCACGTCGAGCTTCTTCAAGGACAGCGTCAGCAGCCCGAAGCTGCCGAGCGCGAACACGCAGAACGCGATCGTCGGCCAGAGGCGGGTGAAGCCGTGCGAAAGCTTGAGGCAGACGGCGAAGCCAGTTTCGAGGAGCCCGGCGACCACGACCAGCAGCCACGCCATAGATGTCCTCCCGTACCGCTGACGGCTGCCTTCGCCGGAGGGTGCCTTGATCGGACCGTGATCCGATTATCCATTTACCTCGCCGGGTGGGCGCCAAACGTAGCCGCCGGAAGGCGGCGGCGGCCGGTCAGTCGCCCTCGCGCCGCTCCCGGGTGGCCAGCAACCGCCGCAGGGAGTACAGCCGGGCCGGTTCGGCGTGGCCGTCGGCCACCCACTGATCCAGCGCGCAGTCCCGCTCGTCATGGCTGCAGGCGCGCGGACAGCCCTCGGTGCCCGGCTCCAGGTCCGGGAAGGCGTGGATGACCCGCGACGGGTCCACATGGTGCAGCCCGAAGGAGCGCACGCCCGGGGTGTCGATCAACCAGCCCTTGTCGTCCGGCAGCGGCAGCGCGAGCGCCGAGGTGGTGGTGTGGCGGCCGCGGCCGGTGACCGCGTTCACCCGGCCCGTGGCCCGCTTGCGGTCCGCCGGGACCAGGGCGTTGACCAGCGTGGTCTTGCCGACGCCCGAGTGGCCGACGAAGACCGTGGTCCGGTCCGCCAGCTGCTCCCGCACCCGGTCCGCGGCCTCGCCGTCGGCCAGCTCCTCGCGGCTGGTGACGACATAGGGCACACCGATCGGCTCGTAGGTCTCCAGCAGGTCCTTGGCGGACGCGAGGTCGGACTTGGTGAGGACGAGCAGCGGCTCCAGCCCCGCGTCGAACGCGGCCACCAGACAGCGGTCGATCAGCCGCGGGCGCGGCTCGGGGTCGGCGAGCGCGGTGACGATCGCCAGCTGGTCGGCGTTGGCGACGACCACGCGCTCGTACGGGTCGTCGTCATCGGCGGTCCGCCGCAGGACGGACGACCGCTCCTCGACCCGGACGATCCGGGCGAGCGTGTCCTTGTCGCCCGACAGATCGCCGACGACCGCGACGCGGTCCCCGACCACGACGCCCTTACGGCCGAGCTCGCGGGCCTTCATGGCGATGATGGTGCGGTCCTCGACCAGGACATGAAGCCGACCGCGGTCGACCGTCAGGACCATGCCCTCGGTCGCGTCCTCGTGCTTGGGGCGGATGTTGGAGCGCGGCCGGTTGCCCCTGCGGTTGGGGCGGACCCGTACGTCGTCCTCGTCGGTGTGCTTGCCGTAGCGGCGCATGGCGGAAGGCTCTCAGGCTCTCCGCGCCGAGGGCGTCGTCGCGTCGAGCATGCCGGTCCACAGGCCGGAGAAGTCGGGCAGGGTCTTGGCCGTGGTCGCCACGTTCTCGATCTGGACGCCGTCGACGGCCAGGCCGATCACGGCGGCGGCGGTGGCCAGCCGGTGGTCCTCGTAGGTGTGGAAGATCCCGCCGTGCAGCGGACGCGGGCTGATCCGCAGCCCGTCCTCGGTCTCGGCGACCTCGCCGCCCAGCTCGTTGAGCTCCTTGGCGAGGGCTGCGAGCCGGTCGGTCTCATGCAGCCGCAGATGCGCGATACCGCGCAGCACGGACTCGGAGTCGGCCAGCGCCGCGACCGCCGCGATCACCGGGGTGAGCTCGCCGACCTCGTGCAGATCGGCGTCGATGCCGGTGATCCGGCCCGTACCGGTGAAGGTCAGACCGGCGTCGGTCAGCTCGCAGGAACCGCCCATGTCGGTGAAGATCCGGCGCAGCGCGTCACCGGGCTGGGTGGTGCGCTCCGGCCAGTCCGGGATGGTCACCCGGCCGCCGGTGACCAGGGCGGCCGCCAGGAACGGCGCCGCGTTGGACAGATCGGGCTCGACGACCAGGTCCCGGCCCAGCAGCGCGCTCGGCGCGACCCGCCAGACGCCCTGTTCGCCGCCCGCCTCGGCGGTGTCCACGCGCGCGCCCGCCGCCCGCAGCATGTCGACGGTCATCCGGATGTGCGGCAGGGAGGGCAGCGCGGCGCCGATGTGGCGGACCTCGACGCCCTGGTTGAAGCGCGGCGCGGACAGCAGCAGCGCGCTGACGAACTGCGACGAGGACGAGGCGTCAATACGGACCGGGCCGCCGTCCAGCGCCCCGCCGCCGTGCACCGTCATCGGCAGCGCGCCGCGGCCGTCGTCGTCGATCCGGGCGCCGAGCGCGCGCAGCGCGTCGATCACGCCGTGCAGCGGGCGCTCATGCGACCGCGGGTCGCCGTCGAAGTGGATCGGGCCGTCGGCCAGGGCGGCGACCGGCGGCAGGAACCGCATCACGGTGCCCGCGTTGCCGACGTCGATGGTGGCCGGGCCGTGCAGCCCCGCCGGGATGACCCGCCAGGCCTCGCCTTCGCCGTCGGGGCCCACCCCTTCCTCGATGCCGACGCCCATCGCGCGCAGCGCCTCGGCCATCAGGAGGGTGTCACGGGAGCGGAGCGGGCGGCGCAGCCAGCCGGGTTCGGCCGCGAGCGCGGCCAGGATCAGGCCGCGGTTGGTAACCGACTTCGATCCGGGCACGGTGACGGTCGCGTCGACCGCTCCGTCTGCGGTCGGAGCGGGCCAGAGGGCGGTGTGCGCGCCCGGGGAGGTCTCAATGCCGGTCATGGGTCTCACTTTAGTGGTTCGCCGAGAGTGCGAATCTTGATCAAAAGTGGCGAAACCCAGTCGAAACACAGCGCTGGTACAAGTGGCGGTCGGAGCACGCCGGGGGCTCGCACGCGTCACAGGCCCAGCAGCCAGCGGCCGCCGCCGATCAGCGAGCACAGCGAGACGACATGGAAGAGCAGCAGCCAGGCCACGGCCGGGACATCGGTGAGCCGGGCCAATTGGTCGGGGTCGGAGTCGTGCGCGCCGCCATAACGGCGCTTGCGCTGGAGCTCGAAGGGCGGGCGCACGCCGCCCAGCAGCAGGAACCAGACCACGACATAGGCGAACGCCGCCTGGATGTCCGGCTTGGTCAGCCAGGAGACGAGGAAGAAGGCGGCCCCGGCCGTGACGACCGTAAGGACGCCATACGCGTTACGGATCATCACCAGCATCGCGGCGAGCAGCACCGTCGTCCCCCACAGCAGCGCGGTGATGTGGTTCGCGGCCAGCAGCCAGGCGCCGGCCAGGCCGATCAGGGACGGCGCGGTGTAGCCGGCGGCGGCGGTGAGGATCATGCCGAGGCCGGTGGGCTTGCCGCGCGAGACGGTCAGCCCCGAGGTGTCCGAGTGCAGTCGTATGCCGTTCAGCCGCCGCCCGCTGAGCAGCGCGACCAGGCCGTGGCCGCCCTCGTGGGCGATGGTGACGGCGTTACGGGCTATGCGCCAGGTGGTCTGCGAGACGACGGTCGCGAGCGCGACGAGTCCGGTGCCGGCGACGAGCCAGGTGCTGGGGTCCGGCTGGGCGCCGACGACGCGGTCCCACAGATCGGCGGCGTTCGTTGCGTCCATGTGCGGGCGGCTCCTCGCGTTCTGTCGCGGCTTTCGCATGTGGTTGTCGGGCTCGATTCCCGGCTCGGTGGCCACCAGGCGCGGGCGTCGTGGCAGTGTGGCACCTATGTGCGGTCGATACGCAGCGAGCCGGAGGCCGGAGGATCTCGTCGGGCTCTTCGGAGTGGAGAAGTGGGAGCCGGCGGAGACCCTGGCGCCCGACTGGAACGTCGCGCCCACCAAAGACGTGTACGCGGTGCTCGAACGCCCCCTTAAGGACGCCGCCGAGCCGCGTCCGGTTCGCCAGCTGAGGGCGCTGAAGTGGGGGCTGGTGCCGTCCTGGGCGAAGTCGCCCGAGAGCGGGGTGAAGATGATCAACGCACGGGCGGAGACGGTGCACGAGAAGCCCTCGTACCGGCGCCCCTTCGCCTCGCGCCGCTGCATCCTGCCCGCCGACGGCTACTACGAGTGGGTCACCGCGGCGGGGGAGCGGCAGCTGGAGGAGAACGGCAGGCGGAAGCGGCCGCGCAAGCAGCCGTACTTCGTGACGCCGGTGGACGGCTCGGTGATGGCCATGGCCGGGCTGTACGAGTTCTGGCGGGACCGCACGCTGCCGGACGAGCATCCGCGGGCATGGTGGGTGACCTGCACGGTGATCACGACCGAGGCGGAGAAGGAGCCGTTCGGGAGCGGGAGCGGCGGCGAGGGGGAGGGGCCGCGGTCGCTGGCCGACATCCACCCGCGGATGCCGCTCGTCCTCACCGAGGACCGCTGGGCCGACTGGCTCGACCCCGCCCGCACCGACCCCGACGACCTCCGCCCCCTGCTGGCCCCGCCTCCGGCGGGTCTGCTGCGCGCCTATCCGGTGGCGACGGGCGTCAGTGACGTCCGTAACAACGGGCCGGAGCTGGTGACCGAGCTGGAGGCGCCGGAGGAGAGCACGCTCTTCTGATCACCCGGCTGATCCCCCGGCTGATCCCCCGGTCCGGTCACCGCGTCCGCCGCCTGTACGCGGCTGTACGGCTGTACGCGGCAAGATGGTCGGGTGAGCAGGAAGACGACCGAAACTGTGCCGACCCCGGCCGGGGATGCGCGGATCACCTGGCACCGGGCCCCCGACGCACGCGCCGTGCTGGCCGTGAGCCATGGGGCCGGGGGCGGCATCGAGGCGCGGGATCTCCAGGCGCTGGCCGGGGCGCTGCCTGGGCGCGGGGTGAGCGTCGCGCTGGTCGAGCAGCCGTGGCGGGTGGCGGGCAAGAAGGTCGCGCCCGCGCCCAGGACCCTGGACACCGGATGGCGCGCCCTGTGGCCCGCGCTGGAGAAGGCCGGGCTGCCGGTCGTCGCGGGCGGTCGCAGCGCCGGGGCGCGGGTGGCCTGCCGCACCGCCCGGGAGCTGGGGGCGAGCGCCGTGCTGGCGCTGTCGTTCCCGCTGCATCCGCCCGGTAAGCCGGAGAAGTCCCGGGCCGAGGAGCTGCTGGGCGCGGGTGTGCCGACGCTGGTGGTCCAGGGCGGGCGGGACCCCTTCGGGCGCCCCGGGGAGTTTCCGGCGCTCCCCGCCGGCACGGAGCTCGTCGAGGTGCCGTACGGCGACCACGGCTTCGGGGTGCCGAAGACGGCGGACATCGGTGAGACCGAGGCGCTCGCCGTGATCAGCGGAGCCGTCGCCGACTGGCTGGCCCGGGTCCTGCCCTGACCTGCGGGAGGGGCGGGAATGCGACAGCGGCGGCCGGTGTTGTAGGGGGCGTCGGTATCCACCGCGTTCAGAGGCATCGGGCGTCGGTACTGACCGCGTCAGAGGCACGTACGAGGAAAAGGGAGTCCCCCGCATGGGTTCGCTTGCTTGCCCCGCCCGCCCGCACGCCGCCGGCCTCGAGTGGTCTCGGCTGCAGGCGGTGCAGACTGCGAGTATTGAAGCGGCGGGCGGACCGGGTCGTCGTCTATTCTCCGGTTCGAGCGGGTCGGCATCCGGCACCGCCGCGAAGTTGGAGGAGGTGGGTCAGGTCACTGGGACCGACGCAGAGACCGACGGCGTTACCGAGGGACAGCCGGTCGAGCAGTCGCAGGAGTCGTCCCCGGAGCGCAATGCGCGCTTCGAGAGGGACGCTCTCACCTTCCTTGACCAGATGTACTCGGCCGCGCTGCGCATGACGCGTAATCCGGCCGACGCGGAGGATCTTGTCCAGGAGACGTATGCGAAGGCGTACGGGTCCTTCCACCAGTTCCGCGAGGGCACGAACCTCAAGGCGTGGCTGTACCGCATCCTGACCAATACGTTCATCAACTCGTACCGCAAGAAGCAGCGCGAACCGCAGCGCAGCGCGGCCGAGGAGATCGAGGACTGGCAGCTCGCGCGCGCCGAGTCGCATATGTCGACCGGTCTGCGCTCCGCCGAGTCGCAGGCCCTCGACCACCTGCCCGATTCGGACGTAAAGGAAGCCCTTCAGGCCATCCCCGAAGAGTTCCGCATAGCGGTCTATCTCGCGGACGTCGAGGGCTTTGCCTATAAGGAGATCGCCGACATCATGGGTACACCCATCGGTACGGTGATGTCCCGTCTGCACCGTGGGCGCCGCCAGTTGCGCGGTCTGCTGGAGGACTATGCCCGTGGGCGCGGGCTCGTCCCGGCGGGCGCGACCGCCGCGGCGGACGAGTCGCACGATCGGAAAGGCGCGGACTCATGAGCTGCGGAGAGCCGCACGAGACGGACTGCTCCGAGGTTCTCGACCATCTCTACGAGTTCCTCGATCACGAGATGCCTGACGGCGACTGTGCCAAGTTCGAGGTGCACTTCGACGAGTGCTCCCCGTGCCTGGAGAAGTACGGTCTGGAGAAGGCCGTGAAGAAGCTGGTCAAGCGGTGCTGCGGGCATGACGACGTGCCCAGCGACCTGCGTGCGAAGGTCATGGGCCGGATCGAGCTGATCCGCTCCGGGCAGGCGGTGCCCGAGCGCGAGATCACCGCGGAGACGAACGCTCCGACGACCGTCCAGGAGTGACCGGCCGGGAGTGACCCGCGGCCGACCGTGACGGCCCACTGTGACGGCCGGCCGCTGAGGGCCGACCTTTGAGGGCGGCGCACCCCAAGCGGTCCGATCATCACCCGAAGGTGTGGAATCGGGCCGTCCATCCGGTCTCATCCCCTGCGTGCGGCTCTATTCTCCCCAGTCTGACCCACCCCGACAGGGGTGGCTGAGCGGACATGGATGGGGAGGAGGGCGCCGTGCGGGCACTTCCCCTCGGGGCGCGCGCCTATGTGTTGTGCGCCGTGCTCGCCGGGGTGCTGTGCGCCGCCCCGGCCGTGGCACGGTCCGGAGCGGCCGTTCCCTGGGCCACCCTCGCTCTGCTCGCCGCGGTCTACGCGGCCGGCGCCCGCGAGGCGAGGGCCCCCTGGCCCGAGTGGTGCGGCCCCGTGCTTCTGGCCGGGGCCTTTCTGCTGCCGCCCGCCGCCGCGGCGCTCGTGGCCGTGCCCGGCGCGCTGCTGGCCCGGGTCGAGCGGCGCCCGGCCGGGGTGCGGCGGACCTGGCGCGCCGCACGGCTCTCGCTCGCCCTCTGGGCCGCCTCGTACGCCTTCGGGGCTCTCGGCGGCCCGAACGCCCTCCGCGCCGCCCAGGACCCCGGTGCGCCCGGTTTTCCGCACGCCCTGGCGGCCGCGCTGGCCGCCGCGCTCGTCCTGTGCCTGGCCACCACCGCCCTGGAGGGCGGCGTCCTGGTCACCGCCGAGCGCCACTCCCCGCGCGCGGCCTGGCGCGGCCGGCTGCTCGGCTCCCTCGCCCCGCATCTGGTGCACGGGCCCGCCGCGCTGGCCATGGCGGTGCTGTGGCGCAGCCCGTACGGGCCCGCCGCGGCCCTGCTGGCGCTGCTGCCGATGTACGTCTGTGCCTGTGTCTTCGCCCTGTACCACCGTGAGCGCGCCGCCCACCAGGCCACCATCCGCGCCCTCGTCCAGGCGGTCGACATCAAGGACCGCTACACCCGAGGCCACAGCGAACGCGTCGGCCGCGCCTCCGTGATGATCGCCCGGGAACTGGGCATGCGCGGCGACCGGCTGGAGGCGCTGCGGATCGCGGGCATCCTCCACGACGTCGGCAAGCTCGGCGTCCCCACCCGGCTGCTGCGCAAGAACGGACCGCTGACCCCCGAGGAGCGCCGCGTCATCGAGCTTCACCCCGAGTACGGCCATGAGATGGTGCGCGGCATCGGCTTCCTGGGCGAGGCGCGGGCGGCCATCCTCCACCACCACGAGCGGCTGGACGGCAGCGGCTATCCGTACGGGCTCGCGGGGACGGACATCCCGGAGTTCGCGCGGGTGGTGGCGGTCGCGGACGCCTTCGACGCGATGACCTCGACGCGTACCTACCGCAGGGCCCGGCCGGTGGAGACGGCGGTGGAGGAGCTGAAGCGGTGCGCGGGGTCGCAGTTCGACCCCCGTATGGTGCGGGCCCTGGCCCGTGCCCTGGACCGCCACGGCTGGCACGCGGCGGTCACGGCGGACGCCTGTGAGGAGCGCGGAAACGTCCCGCCAGGGTCCCTCGGATCGGAGCCTTCCGCGCCGCCCGCCCCGCTGGTGCGCGCGGCGGCGCCCGGCCGGTCCGGCGACCTTGGCCCGCCGCCGGATCCGGACGGCCCGCGCCGCCCGGACGGTGGCCGGTGACGGCGGCGCCCGGCACGGCCGGCCGGGGCCGGGAGCGTATACCCGGGCGGCGGGAGGGGGCGCTGATCCTCGGGGCCGTGTACAGCGCCGCCGGGGCGCTCGCCGCCGTCGCGCTGGGCTGGACCGAGTGGCACGGGGTACGCGAGCCGGAGGCGGCGCTGGCCTTCGGGGTGCTCATCGCGGTCGGGGAGGCGCTCCGGTGCGCCGATGTCCCGCCCGCGTTTCCGCGCGCGAGCGGGGCGCATGAGCACCGAGGTGAGCCCGCGCCCGTCGCCGCCGCGGGTGCCCTCGGCTACGCCCTGCTGGGGCGGCTCGGCGGGGAGCCCACCACGCATGGCGTCCTTCAGGCCGTCACCGTCGTCGTGGCGGCCTCACTGGCGGGCATGGTGCCGCGGCTGGCGCTCGGGCGTCCGGCCGACCCCGGTCACGCGGCCCGCCGGGTGCTGACCGTCGCGTTCGCCGCCACCTGCTTCCAACCGCTCCACCACAGCGGCCGCTTGGCCTCCTGGCTCGGCCATGGCTCCTACGTCGTCGCGTACTTGCTGGGCCTGCTGGCCCTGACCGCGCTGTGCGACGCCGTCCTGGCCGCGGCCCTCGCCCGCGCCCGTACCGGCTGGCCGTACGGACCGCTGCTCCGCGACGAGCTGCGGGCGCTGCCGGGGGTGGGCGCGGCGATCTGCGCGACCGGGGTGGTGATGGCGCTCACAGCCGCCGTCGTGGGGCTGTGGGCGCTGCCGGTGCTGGCGGTGCCGTTGCTGCTGATCCAGTACTCGTTCCGCCGCTACGCCGGCATACGGGCCACCTACCGGCAGACCATCGCCTCCCTGGCCCGCTCGACCGAGATAGCGGGGTACACCCCGACCGGCCACGCCCGTAAGGTCGCCGTCCTCAGCCGGGCCGTCGGCCGTGAGCTGGGGTTTTCCGAGCCGACCCTGACCGTGCTGGAGTACGCGGCGCTGATGCACGACATCGGGCAGCTGTCGCTGCTGGATCCGGTGCCCGCCGGGGCCACCGAGCCGCTGCCCCTCGCCGAGCAGCGGCGGATCGCGCTGCTGGGGGGCGCTGTGGTACGCCAGACCGGGGTACCCCCGGAGGTGGCGGTGGTCGTCGAACGGCAGGCGGACCCCTACCGGGATCAGCCGCGGGCCGCGCGTATCGTGCGCGCGGTGAACGCGTACACGGAGCTGGCGAGCGGTGGGGCGGGCGGCCCGGCGGGCGCCCCGCTGCGCGCCCTGGAGCGGCTTCGGCTGGCCACGGCGCGTGACTACGACCCGGTGGTGGTCGAGGCGCTGGCCACAGTGCTCTCACGCCCGGTGCACGGCCGTCGCACGGGGAGAACTCATGGGTAATAAGCGGGTCTCCCAAGAGGCGTGGTTGGATGCGAAGAGAGGGGTGTCGGGCCGATGGCCGGTGGCAAGGAGGTGTGGTGGGGCATCGTGTCCCGGCCGAAGGTGAGGGGCCGGGCTGAGATGTCCGCGAATGTGTGGCAGGTTGTCTTCCAGGGAGGGCGACGCCGTCCGCGAAGGCATCTGGTGCGGGACTACTTCGATACCGGCAGGCGGGAATCGTGAAGATCTTCGGCAAGGTACGGCACCGGCCATCCGCCTCATGGCGGCAGGCCACGGACCGTGCGTTCACGCTCATCGGCGACGGCCGGTACGAGGACGCGGGAGCGCTGCTGACCCGCGCCGCCGACCTGGAGCCGTGGCTGTCGGAGTCCTGGTTCAACCTCGCGCTGCTGCACAAGTTCCGGCACGACTGGGAGCAGGCGCGCGCCGCGGGGCTGCGCGCGGTCGCGCTGCTGGACCGCGAGACGGGCGCTCCGGACTGGTGGAATGTGGGGATCGCCGCGACCGCCCTGCAGGACTGGCCGCTGGCCCGCCGCGCCTGGCAGGCGTACGGGCTGAAGGTGCCCGGAGAGGCGTCCGCGTCCGGTGAGCCGCTGGGCATGGAGCTGGGCAGCGCGGCGGTACGGCTGTCGCCGGAGGGCGAGGCCGAGGTCGTCTGGGGCCGCAGGCTGGACCCGGCGCGGATCGAGGTGCTGTCCATCCCGCTGCCGTCCTCCGGGCGGCGCTGGGGCGAGGTCGTGCTGCACGACGGCGTCCCGCACGGCGAGCGTGTGACCTCCGCGGGCCCCTCCTACCCGGTTTTCGACGAGATCGAGCTGTGGGCGCCGTCCCCGGTACCGACCTGGGTGGTGCTGCTGGAGGCGGCCACCGAGGCCGACCGGGACGCCCTGGAGCGGCTCGCGGCGGACGCGGGCTTCGCGGCCGAGGACTGGTCGTCGTCGGTGCGGCTGCTGTGCCGCTCCTGCTCGGAGAGCCGGATGCCCAGCGACGAGGGCGAGGGCGAGCATTTGGACCCGCACGACCACAGCGAACCGGGCCATCCCGGGCCACTGGGGCACCGTACGGCGGGCTCGGGCTCGCTGTGGGTCGCCGAGCGCGAATGCGGGATCGCGGCGCCGGGCGGGCTGGTGCGGGGGCTGCTGGACGGCTGGGTCGCCGACAGCCCGGACACCCGTGAGTGGCGGGACCTGGAAGAGGTCTGCTGACCGCCCGGAGCTGCGCTCACGCCCCGGACGGCCGGGCGGGCCCGTACCCTGTAGGGCGACGCATCACGGTTGAAGGAAGGCATACGGCGGACGATGGCGCAGCAAGGGACTGAACAGCAGGTGGACGACCAGTTCATCGTGGACACGGAGGACTGCGAGGAGCGCGAGCGGGCGTACCGCGAGCGCGGCACCGCCCGCCCGATCACCGTCGTCGGCAATCCGGTGCTCCACAAGGAGTGCCAGGACGTCACCGTGTTCGACGAGGGGCTGGCGCGCCTGATCGACGACATGTTCGCCAGCCAGTGGGCGGCGGAGGGCGTGGGCCTGGCCGCCAACCAGATCGGCGTCGACCTCAAGGTCTTCGTCTACGACTGCATGGACGACGAGGGCGTCCGGCACGTCGGCGTCGTGTGCAACCCGGTGCTGGACGAGCTGCCCGCCGAGAGCCGTGTGCTGGACGACTCCAACGAGGGCTGTCTGTCGGTCCCCACCGCCTACGCCGAGCTGGCCCGCCCCGACTACGCGGTGGTGCGCGGCCAGGACGCCGAGGGCAAGCCGATCGCGGTGCGCGGCACCGGCTACTTCGCGCGCTGTCTGCAGCACGAGACCGACCACCTCTACGGCCGTCTCTACATCGACCGGCTCTCCAAGCGCGAGCGTAAGGATGTGCTCCGGCAGATGGCCGAGGGGACCCCGCGCTACGAGACCGTGCCGAACGACTGAGCGCGCCTCCCGCATACGGCCAAGGGCCGGATCCCTCCCGGGGTCCGGCCCTTGACCTGTACGCGGCTCAGAAGCGGCTCAGAAGTCGTCGTCGAAGGAGACCGAGCCCTCCACCGCGACCTGGTAGGCCGAGGCGCGTCGCTCGAAGAAGTTGGTCAGCTCCTGGACGTTCTGCAGCTCCATGAAGGAGAAGGGGTTCTCCGAGCCGAAGACCGGGGCGAAGCCGAGGCGCTGGAGGCGCTGGTCGGCCACGCACTGCAGGTACTCCTGCATCGACGCGGTGTTCATGCCCGCCAGCCCGTCGCCGCACAGATCGGAGGCGAACTGCAGCTCCGCCTCGACGGCCTCCTTCAGCATGTCGGTGACCTGCTGCTGGAGCTCGTCGTCGAAGAGGTCCGGCTCCTCCTGGCGAACGGTGTCCACGACCGAGAACGCGAAATCCATGTGCATCGACTCATCGCGGAAGACCCAGTTGGTGCCGGTCGCGAGGCCGTGCAGCAGCCCGCGCGAGCGGAACCAGTAGACGTACGCGAAGGCGCCGTAGAAGAACAGCCCCTCGATACAGGCCGCGAAGCAGATCAGATTGAGCAGGAAGCGGCGCCGGTCGGCCTTGGTCTCCAGCCGGTCGATCTTCTCCACCGAGTCCATCCAGCGGAAGCAGAATTCCGCCTTCTCCCGGATGGAGGGGATGTTCTCCACTGCCGCGAAGGCGGCGGTGCGGTCGTCCGGGTCGGGCAGGTAGGTGTCCAGCAGCGTCAGATAGAACTGGACGTGCACGGCCTCCTCGAAGAGCTGCCGCGACAGGTACAGCCGCGCCTCGGGGGAGTTGATGTGCTTGTAGAGCGTCAGCACGAGGTTGTTGGAGACGATCGAGTCGCCGGTCGCGAAGAAGGCGACCAGACGGCCGATCAGATGCTGCTCCCCGGGGGAGAGCTTGGCCAGGTCGGTGACGTCGGAGTGGAGGTCGACCTCCTCCACGGTCCAGGTGTTCTTGATCGCGTCGCGGTAGCGGTCGTAGAACTCCGGGTACCGCATCGGCCGCAGGGTCAGCTCGAAGCCCGGGTCGAGCAGGTTTTTGTGACGCTGGGGGTCGGCGCGAAGCGCCGTCGATGAGGGGCGGTGGTCGGGCGACGGGTGGGCGGTACGCATTACTGGCATGCCTCGCAGGACTCGGGGTTTTCCAGGGAGCAGGCGATGACGTCCTCGTCGGCGGCGGGCGCCTGCTGGACGGGGACGGTGGCGGCGGCCGAGCCACCGCCGCGCGCCGACTGGGCGATCCGGGTCGCCGGGCGCGAACGCAGGTAGTAGGTCGTCTTGATGCCCTGCTTCCAGGCGTACGCGTACATCGAGCTGAGCTTGCCGATGGTCGGCGAGGCCAGGAAGAGGTTCAGCGACTGGCTCTGGTCGAGGTACGGGGTACGGGCCGCGGCCATGTCGATCAGGGCGCGCTGCGGGACCTCCCACGCCGTCCGGTACAGCGCCCGGATGTCCTCGGGCACCCAGGAGAAGTCCTGGACCGAGCCGTTGGCCTCGCGCAGCGCCTCGCGGGTCTGGGCGTCCCAGCCGCCGAGCTTCTTGAGGTCGTCCACCAGATAGGAGTTGACCTGCAGGAACTCCCCGCTGAGGGTTTCGCGCTTGAAGAGGTTGGAGACCTGCGGCTCGATGCACTCGTACACGCCCGCGATCGAGGCGATGGTCGCGGTCGGCGCGATCGCCAGCAGCAGCGAGTTCCGCAACCCGGACTTCGCCATCCGCTCGCGCAGCGCCGCCCAGCGCTCCGGCCAGGTCGCCACCGCGTCCGTGTAGTGGTCCGGGTGCAGCACCCCGCGTGCGGTGCGCGTCGCGGACCAGGCCGGATGCGGGCCGTGGCGCTCGGCGAGCTCACAGGACGCCTCGTAGGCGGCGAGCATGATGCGCTCGGAGATCCGCGTGGAGAGCTTCTTCGCCTCGGGGGAGTCGAAGGGCAGCCGCAGCCGGAAGAAGACGTCCTGCAGCCCCATCAGGCCGAGTCCCACCGGCCGCCAGCGGGAGTTGGAGGCCCCGGCCTCTTCCGTGGGGTAGAAGTTGATGTCCACCACGCGGTCGAGGAAGGTCACGGCGGTACGGACCGTGGCGTCCAGCCGCTCCCAGTCCATGCCCTCTTCCCCGTCGCCGGCGTCCTTGCCGAGGTGTGCCGCGAGGTTGACCGAGCCCAGGTTGCACACGGCGGTCTCGCCGTCGTCCGTGACCTCCAGGATCTCGGTGCAGAGGTTGGAGGAGTGGACGACCTTGCCGGGCTCGGCGGTCTGGTTCGCGGTGCGGTTGGCGGCGTCCTTGAACGTCATCCAGCCGTTGCCGGTCTGCGCGAGGGTGCGCATCATCCGGGCGTACAGCTGGCGCGCCGGGATCTGCTTGAGCGCCCGCCCCTCGGCCTCGGCCTTCCGGTACGCGGCGTCGAACTCCTCGCCCCACAGGTCCACCAGCTCGGGCGCGTCGACCGGCGAGAACAGCGACCAGTCGGCGTCCGCCTCGACCCGGCGCATGAACTCGTCCGGGATCCAGTGCGCGATGTTGAGGTTGTGGGTGCGGCGGGCCTCCTCGCCCGTGTTGTCCCGCAGCTCCAGGAACTCCTCGATGTCCGCGTGCCAGGTCTCCAGATAGACGCAGGCGGCGCCCTTGCGCCGGCCTCCCTGGTTGACGGCCGCCACGGAGGCGTCGAGCGTCCGCAGAAACGGCACGATGCCGTTGGAGTGGCCGTTGGTGCCCCGGATCAGCGAACCGCGCGCACGGATGCGGGAGTACGACAGCCCGATGCCGCCCGCGTGCTTGGAGAGCCGTGCGACCTGGTGGTAGCGGTTGTAGATCGAGTCGAGCTCGTCCAGCGGGGAGTCCAGCAGATAGCAGGAGGACATCTGCGGATGGCGGGTGCCGGAGTTGAACAGCGTGGGGGAGCTGGGCAGATACGACAGCGTGCTGGTCAGCCGGTACAGCTCGGCCACATCGGCGAGGGCCCGCTCGGACCCGTCCTCGGCGAGCCCGCAGGCCACCCGGAGCAGGAAATGCTGCGGGGTCTCGATCACCTGACGGGTGATCGGGTGGCGCAGCAGATAGCGGCTGTGCAGGGTGCGCAGCCCGAAGTAGCCGAAGCGGTTGTCGGCGCCGTCGGCGAGCGCCTGGTCCACCAGCGCGTCCAGCCGGGCGGCGTGCGTGGCCACGAACTCGGCGGTGGAGTCGGCGATCAGGCCCTCGTGGTGGCCCACCCGGACGGAGGCGGAGAAGGAGACCGAGCCCTGCCCGGCCGCCTCCTCCGTGATCGCGAGGGCCAGCAGCCGCGCGGCCAGCCGTGAGTACTCCGGCTCTTCGGCGATCAGCCCGGCCGCCGCCTCGATCGCCAGAGTGCGCAACTCCGCCTCGTCCGAGCCGGGATGGCGGCCGCGCAGGGCGGCGGCCGCGACCTTGCCGGGGTCGGTGGCGGGAAGATCGGCGGTGAGGCCGGTCAGGGTCCGCAGCAGGGCGGTCCCGGGCGCGTCGGTCACTGCCTGAGAAGCCGTTGCCTCTGAAACCGGATCCGCGGGCGCGATGGTCACTGAAGTGCTCTCCCTCGCTCGGCTGGGGGCCAGGAGGGCGGTGCGCGACGGTCGCGTACGGGCATGCCGATTCCGCACTCGCGTACGGAGGCACACCGCGCAGCGTCCATCGAACCCAACCCGCGAGGCCCGGACGTATGCAGACGGCCGTCGGCAGGTCCTCGGACTCGCGGGTACGCATAAAGCGCACACGTACACCGTTGCGGGACAGTTCCGGATTCCCACCGGATTCCCCTGCGGCGACAGCGAGCACGAGCATACATCTTGTGTCGGCCGACGCACGTGCCCCCACATCTTGTGTCGTGAGGTGAGGAGTTTCGTATAAATGTGCTAGTGCGTTCCCGGCGCTGCCCGTGACCTGGGGCCCGTGTTCCGCCATCCGGCGAAAGCCCGGGCGAGGCGGGCGCGGTCGTCGGCGTAGCCGCTTTCGAAGGTCTCGCGGTGGTCCCGACGCGGTCCGACAGTACGCGAATCGGCCTGCCGGTGTGGTGTGTCGACCGGGTCGCCGGGCGACCGCGCCGCACCCCGCGCCCCCACTTCGGGGCTCGGCGGGGACGCGCACCGGGCGGCCGATCACATCCGCGAACAACTGGGAACCGTCAGCTCACCGCTTGCTGCCCTCCGTGGCCTCGGGGTTGGCAAGGTGGTGAAGCCTCTCGCCGCGTGCGTAGCGGCCGACCTCGGCGGCGGTGACGGCGGCGGCGCGGTGGGCGGTCTGCCGGGTGGCGCCGGCCAGATGCGGGGTGGTGACGACGTTCGGCGCGGAGTACAGCGGCCAGTCGGCGGGCGGCGGTTCGATGTCGTATACATCCAAGGCGAGGGCGCCGAGGCGGCCGGTGCGCAGCGCCTCGGGCAGCGGGGCGTAGTCGAGCAGCCCGCCGCTCGCGGTGTTCACGAGGACCGCGCCGGGCCGCATCCGCGCGAGCCGGCCCGCGTCGAGGAGATGGCGGGTCTCGGCGGTCAGCCGGGCGTGCAGGCTCACGATCTCGCTGCGCACGAGGAGTTCGTCGAGCTTGACGGGTTCGACGCCGTCGGCGCGGGCGGCCTCGCCGTCCGTGTACGGGTCCGCGATCAGCACCCGGGCGCCGAAGGCGCGCAGCACCCGGGCGACGATCCGGCCGACGGCCCCGTAGCCGATCAGGCCGACGGTCGCGCCGTCCAGCTCGCCGCCGGCCTCCTGGTACGCGGAGAGGTCACCGGGCCAGCGGCCGGCGCGCAGCTCGGCGTGGGCGGTGGGGATCCGGCGCATCGCGGCGAGCATCATGCCGATCGTGAACTCGGCGGCGGCGACGGCGTTACGGCCCGGGGCGAAGCTCACGGCGACGCCCGCGCGGGCCGCGGCCACCAGGTCGACATTGACCGGGCCGTCGCGGGCGACCGCGACCATGCGCAGCTCGGGGCGGGCGGCGAACACCCGCTCGGTGAAGGGCGCCGTCTGTGTCACACACACCTCGGCATCGAGGAGCGCCTCGATCAGCTGCTCCTCGGTGCCGCTCGCCTCGCTCACCCCGTCCACGGGGCCGAAGGGCTCGTGCGGCCACGGAAGCGTCAGCTCGCCGATGTCCAAACCGTCCGGGTCCAGCTGATCGAGGAGGGCCGCCGCGATCAGCTCGGGCGTGATGAAGTGGTCTCCGGCGGCGAGGACGCGCATGGGTGGCCTTCCTTCGGCGTTCCATCACATGAGCGATGCTCGATTTAACACCTTGGACTTGATGAGGCAATGGCCGACGCGTGGGAGGCGCCGGATGACCGCCCGACTGCTGCTCGTACGCCACGGCGAGACCGTGTGGCACGCGGAGAACCGGTATGCCGGAATCTCCGACAGCGCCCTGACGGAGCGGGGATACCGGCAGGCCCAGGCGCTCGCCCGCTGGGCCGAGGGCCGCGCCATCGGCGCGGTGGTACCCACAGCGGCGCGATGCCCGGTATCGGCTCCCAGTCGCGCTCCGGCGCGCGGACGAAGCCCAGCCGCCCGTAGAGCCGGTGAGCGGCCGTCATCGACTGCTGGCTGCAGATCACGATCCCCGTGAGCCCGAGCCCCCGGGCCCGGCACCGCGTCCGCCGCGACCAGCACCTCGGCCTGCTCGGCCCGCCGCCGGGCGTCGCGCGGCCGCCGTTGCTGCTGTCCGTGGTGCCCAACTCGGACCCCGCCGCCGGTGGGAACCTCGTCCAGCTGAACGGGCAGAACCTGCGCAACGTCATCAGTGTGACCTTCGGCGGCGTGCCCGCCCAGATCGCCAGCCAGAGCAGTTCCGGTGGCGGCGGCTGGGGTCGTGACTGGGACGGCGGCTGGGGCGGCGGTGGCTGGCCCGGAGGCGGCTGGTCGGGGAATCCCACCAACGACGTCGTCGTGGTGATAGCCCCGCCGCACGCGCCCGGGTCCGTCCAGGTCCTCGTCACCACCACCGTCGGCACCAGCAACAGCCAGCCGTACACCTACGTGGCGCCGACGCCGCCCCCCGCCGTCTCCATCACCCCGGTCGTGGGACCGACCACCGGCGGCACCCTGTACTTGATCACGGGCACCAACCTGACCGGCGTCACCAGCGTCACCTTCGGCGGGAGCCCCTCGGCGATCCTGACCATCAACCCGGCCGGGACCGGCCTGGTCGGCATCACCCCGGCAGGCCCGCCCGCGGGCGGCAACGTCACCGTCACACTGAGCGGCCCCAACGGCACCGCCACCGTCCCCGGCGGTTTCACCTACTTCGTCGCGCCGGTCGCCCCGGTGCCCGCCGCCATCACGCCCACCACCGGACCTATCGCCGGCGGCACCGCGTTCACCATCACCGGCACCAACCTCGGCAGCGTGCTGGGCGTGCTGTTCAACGGCGTTCCCGCCACGGGTGTGACCGCCACCGCCACCGCCACCACGGTCACCGGCACCACCCCGCCCGGGGTGCCCGGCAACGCGACCGTCACGCTGGTGACGGCCTTCGGGACCTTCACCGTCCCCGGCGGCTTCCTCTACGTCTGACGGCGGACGTCAGGCCGCTGCTCGCGCCGGTCACCGAGCCTCGTTCCACGGGGCCCGGTGACCGGCGTCGTCGTCCAAACTGCCTAGCTGTGCTCGGTGCTCTTGCGGCGCCGCATCCACCACACCAGCGTTCCGCCGACCGCCGCGAGAACCCCGGCGATGCCTGCGATCAGACCCACAGGGGTGTCGGATCCGGTGTCGGCGAGGTTCCCGTCCGGGTCCTTGGTGGCCGGGGACTGACTGCCGTCGCCGCCGCCCGGGGTGGACGGGTCGGGCGCCGGAGTGGTCGGCTGGTCGGTCGGTTTGTCCGTGGGCTTGTCGGTCGGTGTCGGCGTCGGGGTCGGTGTCGGCGTCGGGTTGGGCTCGTCGCCGCCGGGGAGCTTGCCTGAGGTCCCTCCCAGGTACGCGGTCTCGGTGTCCTGGTAGGTCGTCTCGGCACCGGTGGAGGTCTTCGTGGTCTTGTCCAGGCCGCGGTGCTCAAGGTTGAACTGGGTGCGGGTGATGTTCCGCTTGGGTGCCTTGGAGAAGTCCACGCCGCCGACGGTGATCACCCAGACCTCTTGGCCCTTGGTGAGTTCGTACTTGAACTCGCCTTCGGTGAAGATCTTCCGGTACTTGTCGAAGACCTGCTGCTTGTCCCAGTTCTGGTTGGGGGCGCGCAGCGGCCAACGCTTGACGTCGTTGCTGTCGATGATGCTGTGGAAGTCCGTCGGCGACGCCGCGTCCTTACGGCGGATGTACTCGGCCGCGACGCGGGCGTTGTAGACCCGGCGCAGGTCGGCGTACTGGGGCTCGGTGTTGATCCACTTCTCGACGAGCGGGACCACGGTGCGGCCGAGGACACGTTCGTTGTGCTCGATCTCGGCCTTGGTGAGGTCGTCGGCGCAGGAGTTGCCGCCGCCGGGGCCGGGGGTGTTGATGTCCATGTATTCCGACTTGAGCTTCAGCGGGGCGTCGAGGATGTAGACGCCGCCGTCCTGCTCACGGACCTTGGCCGTCTTGGGCTCGATCCAGTTGCGGCCGGAGTTCAGGCACGGCCAGCCGTTGCGCTTGACCAGGCCGTCCCACGCCGCCTTACCGATTTCGGTCTTGGGGTCCATGGCCTTGAAGAAGTCGTGCTTGAGCCGAAGGTCGGCCTCCAGCAGTACGCGGCCGGCGTCGGTGGACGCGAACTTGCTGTCCGCGATCGTCTCGGGCTGGTCCGGGTTGAGGTTGACCCAGAACTTGTCCGGCGTGAGCGCGAGCCAGGTGAACATGGCGTCCGAGGACATCGTCAGCTTGGCGTCCCCGCCGTAACCCGGGTTGGTGTCGTGGTTCTTGGCGTAGTCGGCCTTCATTGAGTAGTTGAAGCCCTTGCCCTTCACCGGGTCGCCCACGTAGCTGAGTTCGAGGCTGGAGAAGTCGATGCCGCCGGGGCCGCGCATGAAGTATCCGCGGGAATTGTTGTTGTTGTAGATCCGCTGGAGTTTCTGGGCCTCCTCCAGGGACTTCCCCGAACGGAGTGCCTGGTCGATGATCGGGCCGCGCATGCCGTTCTTGCGCGGGTCGGGGTTGAACCGCGGGTCGTAGCGCGTGTAGTTGTTCGGGTTCTGGGTGCGCTCTATCGCGTTCGAGCGGCGCTCGTTGATCCCGGCCACCGTGCGGGTGGTGTTGCGGTGCTGCTGGATGTCCTTGTTGAGCTGGGCGATCCGGTCCTTGGTGGCCTGCTCGGTGCGCGCGCCGGTCAGGTACCGGTTGGTGACCTTCTCGTTCTGCTTGGCGATCTGCCGGTCGGCGTCGACCTGCGACTGCTTCACCTCGCCGTTGGACTTGACCTCGACGTGCACGTCGGTTCGCCGGTTACGGGCGTCGACCCAGCGGCGCTTCTTCTTGCCGTTCTCGTCGGTGTAGTCGACGGGGTCCTCACACCACCAGTCGGGGCCGATCATGTTGTGCTTCTTGACCATGCGGGCCATGAAGGCTTCGCCGCGGTAGTTGTTGCCGGGCTTGCCGATGTACTTCACGTCCAGATAGCGCCTGAAGTCCGTGTAACCGCCACGGCCGCGCTGCTCCTGGTAGCGGGCGTAGATCTCCATGACGCGGTCGGCCGGCTTGCCGGACTTGTCGGCGATCCGCTGCCACTTGCGGTAGTCCTTGCCCGCTTTTTTGAGCTGTTCCTCCGTCGGCGGGAGGACGCCGTCGTACGCCTTGGCCGGGTTGTCGTAGGTGTAGGTCTCGTCGTTGGGCCAGGGGTCGTACTCCAGGTTGTCCGGGGGGCCGGAGTTCGCCGGAGTGCGGTCGAATTTCTGGCCCAGGTACTTCTCGTCACAGCGCTGCGTACGCGGCTTGGCTTCGGCCTCGTCGGTGTGGAGGCCGGGCAGACCGGCGAGCGTGACGGCACTGGCCGCGGTGAAGGCGACCGCCAGGCGCGCCCAGAGGCGCCGTGGGTGCGTGGGTTTGGATATGAGGCTGTTCAACGTGCGCCCTCCCCCTGAGAGCCCCTGTTCAAGACCGCGGCGCGCGAGAGGGCTCCGAGGCTGCGTCTAGGTGGTGGTTGCGCCGACGACGCTTCACGTTAAGGGGCGGGGCGCGTGTTGTTCCGGGGTTTTGTACGGCGTGTTCGCGTCAACTCCCCCTGGTTCTCGAATCGTTACTGATCGAACCAGGTGTCTTCCATCGACACGACGGCATCCTCGGTGCGCCGCACACGGAAGACCGAGGCCATCAGGCCGCGCCGGTCGGTGGGCGAAACAGCCTTGAGCGCAAGACCCGCAAGGGCGTCCCACGCGAAGCTCCGCGGTGCGTGGGCCGGGTTGACCCCGGCAGCGGCGGCCTGCTCCGGGGTGATCCCGAAGGCGTCGAGAATCGCGGTCACCTCGCCTTCGACATCCCAGTTCTCCTCACCGGCGAAACCGGCCGCGAAGAGACGGGCGCCGTCGGGGTGCACGATCTTCCAGGTGCCGTAGTCGGCGCCGGGAAGGTCCATGTCCGCGGCGGCGACGATGACCGCATCGGGGTAGCGGTCGGCGAGCGCTTCGGCCTGCTCCTGGATGGGGAACCGCTCGGACAGGCTGATCAGGGCAGGGTCGTTGATCTCGGTGACGCCGCCCCAGCAGCCGACCCGGATCACATCCAGGTCGGCGCGGGTGTCCACGTCGATGAGTTCGGTGACGGGAATCGTCCCTTGGTCGTCCAGCACCCGGTCGACGGTGCCGAACGCCTCGGCGAACGACCGCGCCCGCGCCTGATCGTGGGCCGCGAGCACGCCATCGGGGCCGGGGAACGGCGGCGGCACGACGGTCAGGGTGAACTCGCCGTGCCGTTCCACGGGTTCATCGGAGGGGTAGTCCCACAAGGTCTCGTCAGACATGGACGACACCGTAGCGGGCCGTCCCCCGCCCTCACGCTGTGCCGAGGTGGTCGAGTCGTCCTGCCTTGGCGCTGCGTATGAGGGCGGTGGGGGTGGTGGTGAGGATGGTGTCCGGCTGGTCGCTCTCGCGGAGTCGGACGGTGGTGTCGTCGGGTGCGGAGACGTACAGGCAGGCGTTGCCTGTGGAGCTGTACGAGGACTTCTGCCACTGGTGGGTTCGCATGTGCCCCGTCCTATGCCTTGCCGAGGCGGTCGAGTTGCCCGGCCTTGGCGCTGCGTATGAGGCGTCCTAGGGCCCTGGGGGTGGTGGTGAGGATCGTGTCGGGTTCGTCGCTCTCGCGGAGTCGGATGGTGGCATTGTCGGGTGCGGAGACGTAGAGGCAGGCGTTGCCTTCGGAGCTGTACGAGGACTTTCGCCAGTCGTGGGCGGACATCTCATTCACCTTCCAGGGTGCTGACGATGTGCCGGATGAAGTCGCGGGATTGCTTCTCTGGCAGAGCGACCGCCTCCATGCGATCAAGCACGACGCGGTACTTCTCCAGCTGGGCCGCTGCATCGAGGAGTTCGGAGCCATACTCCGCATCGAGTTGCACCGTGTCCAGCTGAGGCACGGGCCCGGAGACGTAGCAAACGGACTGTCCCGAGCCCGGGAACGACCCGGCATCGAAGGGGATCACCAGCACTTTGATGTGATCGTGCTCGCTCATGTCGAGGATGTGCTGCAACTGCCCATGCGCGGTTACCGGTCCACCGAAGCGCATCCGCAGGGCGGCCTCATGGACGATCGCCGTATAGGGCGTGGGCTTGTCCCGATAGAGGATGGCCTGGCGTTTGACGCGGTGCGAGACGCGGTGTTCCACGTCTGGAGGAGGCAAGGGCGGCACGGCTTGCCGGAAGATCTCCCTAGCGTGCTCGGACGTTTGCAGCAGGCCGGGGACGTGGGCGATGTACGCCGTGCGCAATGCCACGGCGTGGTGTTCGAGCTCGGCCAGGTCGAGCAACCCGGTGGGCAGGATTTCCCGGTACTCCTCCCACCAGCCGCGCTTGCGTTGTGCCGCCATGTCAATGAGCGTCGCGATCAGAGCTTCGTCTGCGCACGAATAGTTCCGCGCGAGTGCTCGTAGCCGGTCCGCGCTCACGCCCAACCGGCTCGCCTCGATATTGCTGATCGTCGTCTGGTTGGTGCCGAGCAAGCTCCCGGCCTCGGTCGACGTCAAACCGGCGCGCTCCCGGAGCCTGCGCAGCTCAGTGCCGAGGCGGAGTTGACGTGCGGTCGGAAGGCTTCTCATGGGCATCTGCCGATTCTCCCTGCTCAGACGCAACAGGCGTGTCACTCACACGAGCGGTATATGCACTCCTTTTCCGTTCAGGGGTAAATACCTTAAGGGTCGCGGTCTACGGTATGTGCCCGGGATCACAGCCCAACTCCACGCACAGACCGGAGACTTCATGCCCATCCCACCCCCGGAAAACCCCTGGTCGTACTCACTCCGCCTGCCCCACGACCCCCGCGCCGCCGCCATCGCCCGCACTACCCTCCGTGCGGTCCTCGCCCGGCACGGCATGGGTGACCTCACCGACCCCGCAACCCTCGTGACCAGTGAGGTGGTCACGAACGCCTACCGCCACACCACCGGTCCGGCCGAAATGCGTATCCGCGCCGTGGAGGAGGGCCGTCTGCGGATCAGCGTGTGGGACACCAATCCGGACATCCCGCCGCCCTTCGACAAGCCCCCGGCCCTCTTCGACCGCTCGTCCGCCCTCGCCGAGGTCGCCGCGAACACCGAGGCCACGTACGGACGCGGCCTGCTCATCGTCCGGATCTGTGCCGACAACTGGGGTGGCTACGCCCTCGCCGACGAGCTGTTCGGCAGGAGCGGCAAGCTGCTCTGGTTCGAACTCGCACCGCAGCCGCCGTGCGGTGCCTACGAGATCGCCGCCTGACGCGCGGGCGTCATGGCCGGTGGCCGGTGGGAAGGGCGAGGCGCACCTTCGACGGGCGGTCGGCGAAACGGGCCGTCGGCTCCCGCCAGGGGGGAGCCGACGGCCCGTTCGCCGTCAGTCAGCGCAGACCGCCGCAGGCTTCAGTGGCCGCCCGGGGAGCCCGCCGTGGCCGGCGGGAGGTCGACCTGGACGCCCGGGTCGCCCGCGTCCGCCTTGTAGTCGGCGGCGGTGGTCTCGTCGATGCCGTCGGGGGCCTTGACCGCGCGCAGCACCACCGTCAGGACGACGGTCACCAGCACGTTGAGCGCGATCGCGGTGAAGCCGATGTAGCCGATCTCGCCGATTCCGGGGATATCGGCGGTGTTGCCGAAGTGCTTCTGGGTGGCGCTCGGGGTGTCGTACGCCTTCCAGGTGCCGTAGATCATGCCGACCGCCCAGCCCGCCAGCAGTGCCCAGCGGTGGAACCAGCGGGTGAACAGGCCGCCCACCAGGGCCGGGAAGGTCTGCAGGATCCAGACGCCGCCCAGCAGCTGGAAGTTGATCGCGACCGTCTTGTCCATGCCCAGGACGAAGATCAGCGCGCCGACCTTGACCAGCAGCGAGACCAGCTTGGAGATCTTGGTCTCCTCCTCCGGCGTGGCGTTGGGCCGCAGGAAGTCCTTGTAGATGTTGCGCGTGAACAGATTCGCCGCGGCGATCGACATGATGGCCGCCGGGACGAGGGCGCCGATGCCGATCGCGGCGAAGGCGATGCCCGCGAACCAGTCGGGGAACATGTCCTCGAAGAGCTGGGGGATGGCCAGCTGGCCGTTTTCGACCGTGACCCCGGCGGCGATGGCCATGAAGCCGAGCAGCGCCAGCAGCCCCAGCATCAGCGAGTACAGCGGCAGGATCGTGGTGTTGCGGCGGATCACCTCGCGGCTGCGGCTGGAGAGCGTCGCGGTAATGGAGTGCGGATACATGAACAGGGCCAGCGCCGAGCCCAGGGCCAGGGTGCCGTAGGCCCACTGGCCCTCCGCCGGGGGTGCGAGCGATCCCGTCCCCGCCTTGGTGAACTTGTCGTTCGCCGCGCTGAAGATGTCGTCGAAGCCACCCAGCTTGATCGGGATGTAGATGATCGCCACCGCGATGACGATGTAGATCAGGGTGTCCTTGACGAAGGCGATGAGCGCGGGCGCGCGCAGCCCCGAGGAGTAGGTGTACGCCGCGAGGACGCCGAAGGCGATCAGCAGCGGCAGGTCCTTGATGAACCAGTTGGTGTTCTCCCCGCCGCCGACGCCCATCACGTCCAGCACCGCCTGGATGCCGACGAGCTGGAGGGCGATGTACGGCATGGTGGCGAGGATGCCGGTGATCGCGACGGCCAGCGAGAGCCCCTTGGAGCCGAAGCGGCCGCGGACGAAGTCCGAAGTGGTGACATACCCGTGCTTATGGGACACCGACCACAGCCGGGGCAGGAAGGTGAAGATCAGCGGGTAGACCAGGATGGTGTACGGGACCGCGAAGAAGCCGGACGCGCCCGCCGCGTAGATCGCCGCCGGGACGGCGACGAAGGTGTACGCGGTGTAGAGGTCGCCGCCGAGCAGGAACCAGGTGATCCAGGTGCCGAAGCTGCGGCCGCCCAGTCCCCATTCGTCGAGGTTGTTGGCGTTCTCGGCGGAGCGCCAGCGCGCGGCCAGGAACCCCATGACCGTGACGACCAGGAAGAAGAAGATGAAGACGGCGAGTGCGACGCCGTTCACTCCGTCGTTCATGCCGGGTCACCCCCCTTGCGCGCCCGCTGCTCACGGCGGACCAGGATGTAGGCGACCGAGGTCAGCACGGCCGAGACCGGCACCCAGAGCATTTGGTACCAGTAGAAGAACGGGATCCCGATGAGGGTCGGCTCGACCTTGGCGTACGAGCCGACCCAGAGCATCCCGACAAAGGGTGCGATCAGGCACAGAGCGGCCACGACGCGCGTAGGCGTCACGACCGGTCTCCTGCCGGGTGAAGCGGACGTGTCTGACATGCGGCGGGCTCCAGTCCCCTCGGCTCATCACCTGCGTCACAGTCGATCACCTGGATCCCAGCTGATCATTTGTGTAATGCGCAGGAAATCTAAGCCCCCGGCCCGGCGGTCGTCACTACCCGTCCGTATATCGGTATGAGAAAGAAAGCAGGTCGCCGTGGCGCGACCCAGCCGTGGCGCGGCGCAGTCGCGGCGCGCCCGGACGTACCGCCGCTCAGCCGTTCGGCCGCTGGAGCCGTGCCACGAACTTGTAGCGGTCCCCGCGGTAGACCGACCGCACCCACTCCACCGGCTCACCCGACGCGTCCAGCGAGTGGCGCGAAAGCATCAGCATCGGCAGCCCGACATCGGTGCCGAGCAGCCCCGCCTCGCGCGGGGTGGCCAGCGATGTCTCGATGGTCTCCTCGGCCTCGGCCAGATGGACGTCGTACACCTCGGCGAGGGCCGTGTAGAGCGAGGTGTACTTGACCAGGCTGCGGCGCAGCGCGGGGAAGCGCTTGGCCGACAGGTGGGTGGTCTCGATCGCCATCGGCTCGCCGCTGGCCAGCCGCAGCCGCTCGATGCGCAGCACCCGGCCGCCGGTCGCGATGTCCAGCAGCCCGGCCAGCCGGTCGTCGGTGGTGACATAACCGATGTCCAGCAGCTGGGAGGTGGGTTCGAGGCCCTGGGCCTTCATGTCCTCGGTGTACGAGGTGAGTTGCAGGGCCTGGGTGACCTTGGGCTTGGCCACGAAGGTGCCCTTGCCCTGGATCCGCTCGAGACGGCCCTCGACGACGAGCTCCTGCAGCGCCTGGCGCACGGTCGTACGCGAGGTGTCGAAGTCAGCGGCCAGGGTGCGCTCCGGGGGGACCGGGGTGCCGGGTGGCAGGGTCTCGGTCATCTCCAGCAAGTGACGCTTGAGGCGGTAGTACTTCGGGACGCGCGCGGTGCGCGTCCCACCGGAGCTGTTGCCGCTCTCGGCGGCCGTCGTGGTGGCCGCCGCCGTTGCCCCCTCGGTCTCCATCGCGCGCCCTTCCGACTCCTGGTCTGCTGCCGTCACCGGCTCCTCCGAACTCAGCGGCTCACATCGTGGCACGGTCCCGGCACCGGGCGGCCGCTCGGGCCGGATGTCGGGAGGTGTCGGTCCGGTAACGGAGCCGCCGGCGACTCTTATACACCCTTGACACCCCCAAAGGTCCAGGCCAAGCTTCCCCGGACTGGTCTAAACCATTAAACCTCTCATCCGGTCCTTTGAGGAGAGTGCTGTGAAGCGTGGGCTCATAGCGGCGACAGGCGTCGCGGCAATGCTGGTGAGCGTCGCGGGCTGTGGATCCGGCGGCGATGACGACAAGGCCGGAGCGGACGGTTTCAAGGGGGAGACGCTGACCGTCTGGGCGATGGACGGATCCACCCCCGCCGGGTGGACGAAGGATGTCAAGGCCGCTTTCGAGAAGAAGACCGGCGCCAAGCTGAAGCTGGAGATCCAGCAGTGGAACGGTATTCAGCAGAAGGTGACGACCGCGCTCTCGGAGTCCGACCCGCCGGACGTCCTGGAGATCGGCAACACCCAGACCCCCTCCTACGCCCAGACCGGCGGCCTCGCGGAGCTGGATGACCTGAAGAAGTCGATCGGCGCCGACTGGTCCGCATCGCTCAACAAGTCCGCGGTCTACGACGGCAAGCAGTACGCCGCGCCCTGGTACGCGGCCAACCGGGTCGTCCTCTACAACAAGAAGATCTGGGCCCAGGCCGGGATCAAGGACACCCCGAAGACGCGGACCGAGTTCTTCCGGGACCTCGACACCATCGAGAGGAAAACGAACGCCGAGCCCCTCTATCTCCCGGGCCAGAACTGGTACTTCTTCGACGGTCTGACCATCGGCACCGGCGCCGACCTCGTCAAGAAGGACGGCGACAGGTGGGTCTCCGACCTCGGCGACCCCAAGGTCGGCAAGGCGATGGACATCTACAAGCAGTACCAGTCCTTCAGCAAGGCGCCCAAGGACAAGGACGAGGCCACCCCGCAGCAGGGTGAGGTCTTCGCCAAGGGCAAGACCGGCGCCTTCATCGGGATGGGCTGGGAGGCGGCCATCGCCGTCAAGGCCAACCCGAAGATCGAGAAGGACATCGGCTACTTCACCATCCCGGGGGAGACCGCGGACAAGCCGGAGGGCGTGTTCCTCGGCGGCTCCAACCTCGCCATCGCCGCGGGCAGCAAGAAGCAGGAGCTGGCCAAGGAGTTTCTGAAGATCGCGCTGAATGACACCTACGAGGGGCAGCTGGCCGAGGAAGGCGGCGTGATCCCCAACAAGGAGTCGCTGCAGGCCGAGCTGAAGGGCAACGCCGCGGCACAGGCGGCCGCGCCAGCCGCGGCGGGCGGCGGTACCACCCCGCTGATCCCCGAATGGGCCGCGGTGGAGAACGCCCCGAACCCCGTCAAGTCCTACATGACGGCGGTGCTCAGGGGGAAGTCGCCCGCTGACGCCGCGAAGTCGGTCGAGGACGAGATGAACAAGCGCCTCAGCCAGGAGCAGTAGACAACGATGGCCGTAGCGACCGAACGCAACGACCCCGGCCCGGCGGCGGCCGGGGTCCGCCGGAGCGGGGCACCGCCGGTCCCCACCGCCCCGGCCCCGGCCCCCTCCGGGCGCGGGCGGCTGACCGGCGTCGCCCCGTATCTGCTGCTTCTGCCCGCGCTCGCCGTGACCGCGGTGCTGCTGGGCTGGCCGCTGGTGAAGAACGGCATGCTGTCGTTCCAGAACCTCAATATGCGGCAGCTGATCCAGCACCTCACCGAGTGGAACGGCGTCGACAACTACCGCACGGCGCTGACCAGCGAGGACTTCTGGCGGGTCACCGCCCGGTCGGTGATCTTCACCGGGGCCAATGTCGTGCTGATCATGGTGCTGGGCACCCTGACCGGGCTGCTGCTGGCCCGGCTCGGGAAGGCGATGCGGCTGCTGCTCTCCATCGGTCTCGTCCTGGCGTGGGCGATGCCCGTCATCGCGGCGACCACCGTCTTCCAGTGGCTCTTCGCGGCCCGCTTCGGGGTGGTCAACTGGGTGCTGGACAAGCTCGGCCGGCACGCCATGGCCGACTACAACTGGACCGGCAGCCAGTTCTCCACCTTCTTCGTCATCACCGTGCTGATCGTCTGGCAGTCGATCCCCTTCGTCGCGATCAACCTCTACGCGGCGACCACCACGATCCCCAGAGAGCTCTACGAGGCGGCCGCGCTCGACGGCGCCGGTACCTGGAAGAGCTTCACCTCGGTGACCTTCCCCTTCCTCAAGCCGTTTCTGCTCGCCACGACCTTCCTCGAAGTCATCTGGGTCTTCAAGGCGTTTCCGCAGGTCTTCGCGATCAACGAGGGCGGCCCCGACCGGCTCACCGAAACCCTTCCCGTATACGCCTTCATCGAGGGCGTCGGCAATCAGCACTACGGCATGGGCGCCGCGATCTCGCTGCTGACCATCCTGGTGCTGCTGGCCCTGACCTCGTACTACCTCCGGATCGTGCTCAGGCAAGAGGAGGACGAGCTGTGAAGCGCTCGCCGCTCGCCCGGCTGTGGCCCAACGCGATGGCCGTCGTGCTCTTCATCGGCTTCGCGTTCCCCGTCTACTGGATGTTCAGCACGGCGCTCAAGCCGACCTCGGACATCATCTCCGAGGACCCGGTGTGGTTCCCGACCAGCGCCACCTTCGAACACTTCCGGAAGGCGGTGGACGCCAAGGACTTCTGGACGCTGGTGGGGAACTCCCTCACCGTCACCGTCTCGGCGGTCGCCCTCTCCCTGGTGGTCGCGCTGCTCGCGTCCTTCGCCATCGCCCGGATGCGCTTCAAGGGGCGCCGCGGCTTCCTCGTGACGTTCATGGTCGCGCAGATGGCGCCCTGGGAGGTCATGGTGATCGCGATCTATATGCTCGTCCGCGACGGCGACATGCTGAACAGCCTGCTGCCCCTCACCCTGTTCTACATGGTCATGGTGCTGCCCTTCACCGTACTGACCCTGCGCTCCTATGTCGCCGCCGTGCCGAAGGAGCTGGAGGAGTCGGCGATGGTCGACGGCTGCACCCGGACGCAGGCGTTCCTCAAGGTGATCTTTCCGCTGCTGGCCCCCGGGCTGATGGCCACCTCGCTTTTCGGCTTCATCACCGCCTGGAATGAATTCCCGCTGGTGCTCATCCTGAACAAGGAGCCGGGCGCGCAGACCCTTCCGCTGTGGCTGTCCAGCTTCCAGACCAACTTCGGCGACGACTGGGGCGCCACCATGGCGGCCGCCTCCCTCTTCGCCGTCCCGATCCTGCTTCTGTTCCTGTTTCTGCAACGCAAGGCGGTCGGTGGGCTCACTTCCGGCGCTGTGAAGGGATGAACCGCGGCCATGACGACCCTCGCACACGACTCGGCCACCCTCACCCGGGACGCCCTCACCGTTCTGCAGCCCGGCTTCACCGGTACGACGGCCCCCGACTGGCTGCTGCGGAGACTCGGCGAGGGGCTCGCCTCCGTCGGTCTGTTCGGCCGGAACATCGCCTCGTCCGAGCAGCTCGCCGCGCTCACTGCCCAGCTGCGCGCCGAGCGTGACGACGTCCTGGTGGCGATCGACGAGGAGGGCGGCGATGTCACCCGGCTGGAGGTACGCACCGGCTCGTCCTTCCCCGGCAATCTGGCACTCGGCGCGGTCGACGACCCCGAGCTGACCCGCGCGGTCGCCCGGGAGCTGGGCCGCCGGCTCGCCGAATGCGGCGTCAACCTCAACTGGGCGCCGTCCGCCGACGTCAATTCCAACCCGGACAACCCGGTCATCGGCGTCCGCTCCTTCGGCGCCGAGCCCGGGCTCGTCGCCCGGCACACCGCCGCGTACATCGAGGGGCTGCAGGGCGCCGGAGTCGCCGCCTGCACCAAGCACTTCCCCGGACACGGCGACACCGCCGTCGACTCCCACCAGGCCCTGCCGCGGATCGACGCCGGTCTCGACACCCTCGCCGCCCGCGAACTGGTGCCCTTCCGCGCCGCCGTCGCCGCCGGGACCAAGGCCGTGATGAGCGCGCACATCCTGCTGCCCGCGCTCGACCGGGAGCTGCCCGCCACCCTCAGCCCCGCCGCGCTGCACGGCCTGCTGCGCCGCCCCGTCGCCGACGGCGGACTCGGCTTCGACGGACTGATCGTCACCGACGGCATGGAGATGCGGGCCATCGCGGACGCCTACGGCATCGAGCGCGGCAGCGTGCTGGCGATCGCCGCGGGCGCCGACGCGATCTGCGTCGGCGGCGGACTCGCCGACGAGGACACCGTCCTGCGGCTGCGCGACGCGCTGGTGGCCGCCGTAAGCGAGGGGTGGCTGCCCGAGGCGCGGCTGGCCGACGCCGCGGCGCGGGTGCGCGCCCTGGGGGAGTGGACGCGGCGATCCGGCGGGCCGGGCGCGGCCGATCGCATCGCGCCCGCTCCCCAGGTGGGGCTCGCGGCGGCCCGCCGGGCGCTGCGGGTCACCCCCGGCGGCCCGGCGTACGAACCCCTGACCGGCCCCGGCTACGTCGCCGCCTTCACCCCGGTCGCGAACATCGCCGTCGGCGACGAGACCCCCTGGGGCGTCGCCGCCGAACTGGCCCGGCTGCGCCCCGGCACCGGGACCGCCACCTACGGCCGGCAGGACGCCGAAACCGCGGGGATCCCCGCCCTGATCGAAAATATGCTCGACGATGCGGCGGACCGTAGGATCGTCGCAGTGGTCCGCGATGTCCACCGTCACCCCTGGATGGCCGACGCCCTGGACGCCCTGCTCGCCGCCCGGCCGGAGACGGTCGTCGTGGAGATGGGGGTGGACCAGGCGCCGCCGGCCGGAGCGCTGCACATCGCGACTCATGGCGCCGCCCGGGTCTGTGGCCGGGCCGCCGCGGAGGTCATCGCCGGCGACGCGGCCGGGGACTGACACCACCCAGCTCAGCCAGCACAGCCACCTGGAGGCACCCAGCATGTCCGCCACGACGACGGCCCAGCGCAGTGACCAGCCGGGCCGGATCATGTCCGGCGAGATGGCCGAGCAGCCCGCCGTGCTGCGCCGCTTGCTCAGCCGGGAGGAAGGGGAAGGCGCCCCGAAGATCCGTGAGGTCGCGGAGCGGATCGCCGCGCGCAACCCGCGCTTCGTCCTCCTCACCGCACGGGGTACCTCCGACAACGCGGCCCTCTACGCCAAGTACCTGCTCGAAGTGTTGCTGGGTAAGCCCTGCGGCCTGACGTCCATGTCGACCACCACCGCGTACGGCGCCCGGCAGGACCTCACCGATGTGCTGGTGATCACCGTCAGCCAGTCCGGCGGCTCCCCGGACCTGGTCGCCTCCACCGAGGCCGCCCGCGCGGCCGGTGCGATCACCCTCGCGGTGACCAACAACGCCGACTCGCCCCTCGCGGCCGTCTCCGAGTTCCACATCGATGTGCTGGCCGGGCCGGAGAAGGCGCTGCCCGCGACCAAGACCTACACCGCCGAGCTGCTGGCCCTGTATCTGTTCGTGGAGGGCCTGCGCGGCGGCGACGGCGGGGCCGCCAAGGCGCTGCCCGACCTCGCCCAGCAGATCCTCGACCGCAAGGACGAGGTCAGGCAGCTCGCGGGGCGCTACCGCTTCGCCGAGCGCATGGTCCTCACCTCGCGCGGCTACGGCTACCCGACCGCCAAGGAAGCCGCGCTGAAGCTCATGGAGACCAGCTACATCCCGGCGCTCTCCTACTCCGGCGCCGATCTGCTGCACGGTCCGCTCGCCATGGTCGACAACATCTCGCCGGTCATCGCGATCGTCACCGAGGGCAAGGGCGGCCAGGCGCTGCAGCCGGTGCTGGAGCGGCTGCGCGGCCGGGGCGCCGATCTGGTCGTCATCGGTGCCCAGTCGGAGGTGGACCAGGCGTCCGCGGGGTTCGCGCTGCCGACCGAGGGCGTGGCCGAGGAGGTCCAGCCGATCCTGGAGATCCTGCCGCTGCAGATGCTGGCGTACGAGGTCACCATCGCCCGCGGCCAGGACCCGGACGCCCCCCGCGCGCTGGCGAAGGTGACGGAGACGCGCTGACCGGAGAACCGCTGATCCGAGGCGCACGAAAAGGCTCCCGCCGCCTCCTGGTGAGGCACGGGAGCCTGTGTGTCACCCGCGGGCCGCGGCGCCAGGGCGGGACCCTCAACCCACCCGGCACCGCAGCCCGGAGTTGCATCGGCCGAGCGGCCGACCTGAGGCCCCCGGGGCAGTCAGGGCAGAGCGCGCCGGGTCCCTCGATCCGCCCTCCTGTGCGGGGAGAGCGGAAGATCGTATTGCTGGTTATTCTGGACTAGACCACTGCTGTCTGTCCATGCTTATGCGCGGATAGGCTAATCGACCTGTCCGGGTAGGCTCGCACCGTGCCCTCCATGAACGACCTCGTCCACCAGCACACCGCGCTCGATGATTCCGATCTCGAGTGGCTGCACCTGCTGGTCTCGGAGTGGCAGCTGCTCTCCGACCTCTCCTTCGCCGATCTCGTCCTGTGGGTCCCGACCAGCGATGGGACCCGGTATGTCTCGGTCGCGCAGATGCGGCCCAACACCGGGCCCACCTCCTATCAGGACGATATGGTCGGCCATCTCGTTCCCCGTGGCCGCCGCCCCATGCTGGACGCCGCCCTCGACGAGGGCCGTATCGTCCGCGAAGGGGATCCCGAGTGGCGCGAGGAGGTGCCGGTCCGGGTCGAGTCGATCCCGGTCCGGCGGGACGGCCGGGTCCTCGGTGTGATCGCCCGGAACACCAATCTGCTGACCGTACGGACCCCCAGCCGGCTGGAGCTCACCTATCTCCAGAGCGCGTCCGACCTCGCCCAGATGATCGCTGCCGGATCGTTTCCCTTCCCCGGGCAGCAGGTCGACATGGACGCCTCGCCGCGCGCGGGCGACGGGCTGATCCGGCTGGACGCGGACGGTGTGGTCCAGTACGCCAGCCCCAACGCCCTGTCCGCGTACCACCGGCTCGGCCTCGCCGCCGACCTCGTCGGCCACCATCTGGGCCAGACCACGGCCGAACTCGCCCCGGTGCGCGGCCCGGTGGACGAGGCGCTGGTCAAACTCGCCAGCGGCTGGGCGCCGCGGGAGTTCGAGGTGGAGGGCGGCGACGGGGTCATCCAGCTCCGGGCCATTCCGCTCAAGCCCAAGGGGCTGCACATCGGCTCGCTGGTGCTGCTCCGGGACGTCACCGAACTGCGCCGCCGCGAGCGCGAGCTGATCACCAAGGACGCCACCATCCGGGAGATCCATCACCGGGTGAAGAACAATCTGCAGACGGTGGCCGCGCTGCTGCGGCTGCAGGCGCGGCGGATGGACTCCGCACAGGGGCGGGAGGCGCTCAACGAGGCGGTGCGCAGGGTCGGTTCGATCGCGATCGTCCACGAGACCCTGTCCCAGAACCTCGATGAGCGGGTCGAATTCGACGACATAGCCGACCGGGTGCTGGCCATGGTGGCCGAGATATCACCCGGCAAGGTGACCGGCCGGCGCACCGGCCGCTTCGGCATTCTCGACGCCGAGGTCGCCACCCCGCTGGCGATGGTGCTCACCGAGGTGCTGCAGAACGCGCTGGAGCATGGCTTCGGACCGGGGGAGCAGGGCACGGTCGAGGTCTCGGCGGTACGCGGCGGCAGCGGTGAGGACAGCCGGCTGATGGTGATCGTCCAGGACAACGGGCGCGGGCTGCCCGAGGGGTTCGACCCCCAACGGGCCGGGAATCTAGGGCTCCAGATCGTCCGCACCCTGGTGGAGGGGGAGCTGGGCGGGACGTTCGACATGGTGCCCGCGCCGGAGCGCGGCACCCGCGTCATCCTCGACTTCCCGGTCCGGGCCGAAAAGCACTGAGCCCCGGACCGGTTGGTCCGGGGCTCAAAGCTCACGTTGCTGTGCGCATCGGGGTTACTGCGCGCTGCGGCTCGGGGGCCACGGGGTGTGGGCGTCAGGCGCTGGCGTTGCGTGCCCGGTTGCGAGCGGCACGGCGCTTCATCGCGCGGCGCTCGTCCTCACTGAGTCCACCCCAGACGCCGGAGTCCTGGCCGGACTCAAGCGCCCACTGCAGGCACTGCTCCATGACGGGGCAGCGGCGGCAGACGGCCTTGGCTTCCTCGATCTGCAGCAGCGCAGGACCGGTGTTGCCGATGGGGAAGAACAGCTCGGGGTCTTCCTCGCGGCAAACGGCGTTGTGACGCCAGTCCATGGCTGCTCCATCTCCTCGTATTGCGGGCTCATTGCTTGTGAATGTGAACGCTTTCACGAATCCCCCCACAAGGGTAGGGACGCCGACCAGTTGGGGCTGGTGCTGTCCCGTGGAATGTGGAGGGGGTTCGGGCTCTCAAGGGGGTCTTCTGAAGGCCGTCCCGATCGCCAAGAAGAGACTCGCAAACCTCGGCGGCGGATACAACCCCTTCCGAAAAGTTTTTTTTGATTCCTTGGTGTCGGCTGTATCACAGCCGTACTTCCCGGGGGTGGATCCCAGCCTAAACGTTCGACTGTAAGGACTTTATGCGGTCTCACTCACACAATCACACGCAGTGCACGGCGTACGCCTGTGAACGTCACGCTCGTACGCAGTCCCAGATGGTCACCGTCCATCTGGAACGGCAGTGGCGCCTGGGATTGCAAGGTGAAGTCGGTCAGATCGTGGAGCGATACGGCGTGCCTACCGCGGGGCCCGCGCTCGGGCGACGACATCAGCAGCTGAGTCGCGTAGCGGGTCACCGCCGACGTCGACAGCTTGGTGAGTCCCAGCACGTCAAGGGCGGTGTCAAAGGACGCCCGGGGCGATGCGTAGACCGGGCGGTTGCCCAGATAGGTCCAGGGGGCGGTATTGCAGACTATCGACAGCGCCAGTTCCTTGATCGGGTCCTGGCCCGGCCGCTGAAGGGTGATGGTGCCGTGCCGTCGATGCGGCTCCCCGAGGAACTGCCGCACCATCTGCCGTATATAGAGGGCATGGGTCGAGCGCTTGCCCCGTTCGCGCTGCTGTTCGACCCGGCCGATGACGCTCGCGTCGAAGCCGAGGCCCGCGCAGAAGGTGAACCAGCGGGCCGGAACCGCCTCGTCCGCGGTGCCCGGAGTGCCCGCCGCGAGCCCGAGGCCCACGGTGCGCTCGGTGCCGTCCCGCAGCGCGTCCAGCAGCGCGCCGGTCGCCTCGACGGCGTCATTGGGCAGGCCGAGCGCGCGGGCGAAGACATTGGTGGAGCCACCGGGGACCACCGCGAGGCGGGGCAGCTCGCGCGGGGCGGGACCGTTGTGCAGCAGTCCGTTGACGACCTCGTTGACCGTGCCGTCGCCGCCGAGGGCGACGACCAGCTCATGGGTGCCGCCGTCGACCGCGCGACGGGCCAGATCGCGTGCGTGCCCCCGGTACTCCGTGGTCGCCACATCGAGCTTCAGATCGCTGGCGAGCGCGTGGATCAGGACGTCACGGGTGCGGGCACTGGTGGTGGTTGCTGCCGGATTGACCACGAGGAGTGCGCGCATGCGCGCCAGCCTACCCATCCGGGACGACCACCCCTAACCCCCGGGTGCGCCCCGAGGGCCCGCACGGCGGCTAGGCTGCCGGGGTGAGCAGTAAGAAGTCCGCTACCGCCAAGAAGGCCGCACCCGCCTCCGAGACCGACGCCGCCCCCGCCGGGCCCCGTCCGGCCCGGCTGACCGCGGCCTCGGTGCTCGCCGCCGTCGAGGGCGTGGTGCTCCTGGGTTTCGGCGTCTATGTGCTGATCATGGGGCTGACCGGAGACCCGGAGAGCCCGCAGCAGGCGGAGATGCTCGGCGTCACCGTGCTCGCGCTCGCGGCCCTGCCCCTGGCCGCGGCCCGCGGGCTGTGGCGGCGCCGCCGCTGGAGCCGCGGCCCTGCGATGATCACCCAGCTGATGGCGCTGCCGGTGGCCTGGACGCTCGTACAGAACGGTGGCGCACTGCTCGCCGCCGGAGTGGCCACCGCCCTCGCCGCCCTCGCCGCCCTGGCGCTGCTGATCAATCCGACGGCGACCGAGGCGCTGGGCATCGGCCCGCGCGACGCGTAGGCGCAGCGGGTGCCCGGGACGGGCCCCGGGCACCGCTCACTACTCCTCGACGAGCAGCTTGTCCCGCAGCTGCGCCAGCGTGCGGGCCAGCAGCCGTGAGACATGCATCTGGGAGATGCCGACCTCCTGCGCGATCTGCGACTGCGTCATATTGCCGAAGAAGCGCAGCAGCAGGATCTTCTTCTCGCGCGGTGGCAGATCCTCCAGCAGCGGTTTGAGAGACTCGCGGTACTCGACGCCCTCCAGCGCCTCGTCCTCCGCGCCGAGGGTGTCGGCGACCGCCGGGGACTCGTCGTCCGTGTCCGGCACATCCAGGGACAGGGTGCTGTAGGCGTTGGCGGACTCCAGCCCCTCCAGCACCTCCTCCTCGGAGATGGTCAGATGCTGGGCCAGCTCATGCACGGTCGGCGCGCGGCCGTGCCGCTGGGAGAGCTCCGCGGTGGCCGTGGTCAGCGACAGCCGCAGCTCCTGCAGCCGGCGCGGCACCCGCACCGCCCAGCCCTTGTCGCGGAAGTGCCGCTTGATCTCGCCGACGACCGTGGGGGTCGCATACGTCGAGAACTCCACCCCGCGGTCCGGGTCGAACCGGTCCACGGACTTGATCAGCCCGATGGTGGCGACCTGGGTCAGGTCGTCCAGCGGCTCGCCCCGGTTGCGGAAGCGCCGCGCCAGGTGCTCGACCAGCGGCAGATGCATTCGCACGAGGCTGTTGCGCAGCTCGGCCCGCTCGGAGGAGCCCTCCGGAAGCCGTCGCAGCTCGAAGAACATCGCCCGCGCGCCGGTCCGGTCGTGCGGATCGTGTTGCTGACGCACCTGCTCGTGCTCGTGCTGATCCATGTGGTCCGCCCGCTCTGGTCGGTCTCCTGCCGCCTCCGAGTCCGCGGGATGCGGCCGGGCCGGCGGGTGCGGGATGGCCGGGGTACGCACTCCCCGCGATGATGCAGTGCTCACGGAGCCCCCTCGTTCCGTCACGGCTGTCCGGGGCCGGCGCCGCGCTCCTTGTACAGGCTGATGCTGACCGTACGGTCCTCGGCCACGGTCGAATCCACCTTGCCCGCCAGTGCGGAGAGCACCGTCCAGGCGAAGGTGTCGCGCTCGGGGGCGCGGCCGTCGGTGGTGGGAGCCGAGACGGTCACCTGCAGTGCGTCGTCGATCAAGCGGAAGACGCAGCTCAGCACACTGCCGGGCACGGCTTGCTGCAGCAGGATCGCGCATGCCTCGTCGACGGCGATACGCAGATCCTCGATCTCGTCGAGGGTGAAGTCCAAGCGGGCTGCGAGGCCGGCGGTCGCCGTACGCAGCACCGACAGATAGGCACCCGCAGCGGGCAGCCGGACTTCGACGAAGTCCTGGGTCCCGGGCTCGCCTGCGATCTGGGACACCCTCACCTCCAAGGTGACACAAGCTGGTTGAGCTGAGCTGATTGGAGCGTCGGCCGTGAACCCTTATGGTGGAGGATGGACGGACCGGCGCTATGTGTGGTTCGGCTGCGACGCTATCGCGATCTGCGGCTCGGTGTCGCCCGGACGAAGCACGGCCCCCGTCACGGGTGAAACCCTGACCCGAAGGTTCCCGATATTACTCATAGTAAGCACATGAGTACACAGCGTGGCTAGGGGTCTGCGGTCTCAATTCGAAAGAGATGTCGCCTCACTCAACGAACCGCTGGTCGCAGCAGTGCCCGATCCCTGGGCGGCCAGCGCTCGCAGCGGCTCTCCCGCCAGTCTGCGCACCGTCCACTCGTCCATCGGCTCGGCGCCCAGCGAGGCGTAGAAGCCGATCGCCGGCTCGTTCCAGTCGAGCACCGACCATTCGAAGCGGGCATAACCCCGCTCCACGCAGATCCGCGCCAACTCGGCCAGGAGCGCCTTGCCGTGGCCGCCGCCGCGGGCCCGCGGGGTGACATACAGATCCTCCAGATACACGCCATGGGTGCCCGTCCAGGTGGAGAAGTTACGGAACCACAGGGCGAAGCCCACCGGCTCGGCGGGCTCCCCGGCCTCCTCGGCGATCAGCGCGAAGACCGCGGGATGCGCCCCGAAGAGCGCCTCGCGCAGCTGCTCCTCGGTGGCCCTCGCCTCCCTCGGCGCCCGTTCGTACGCCGCCAGCTCGCGGATCATCGCATGGATCGCCGGGACATCGGACGGCTTCGCTGATCGGATCATGTGTGAAGGCTACGGGCCGCACCGACAAAACGGCAGGGCTCCCTCCCCTACACGATGAGCCGGTCCACATAGCACCAGCGCCACTCCTCACCGGGTTCGAAGCTGCGGATCACCGGATGGCCGGTCTCCTCGAAGTGCCGGGTCGCGTGCTGGTGCGTCGAGGAGTCGCAGCAGCCGACATGGCCGCACTCCAGACACAGCCGCAGCTGCACGGGGTGGCTGCCGACCGCCAGACACTTCGGACAGGTGTCGGTCAGCGGCTCCGGCTCGGAGCGCGGCAGGCCGAGAACATGCGCACACTCGCTCATGATTGCCAGACTAAGCCAACCGAACGGGGACGGGACGGGCCTGGCCGATGGACGTATTGCCGTTGTTGATGCTGGTCGCGGGCAGCGCGGCAGTCGCCGGCGCGGCCCGCCGGACCCCGGTGCCCGCGCCGCTGCTGCTGGTCACGGCCGGGCTGATGGCCTCGTATGTGCCGGGGGTGCCCGACTACACGCTCGACCCCCACATCGTGCTGCCCCTGGTGCTGCCGCCGCTGCTGCACACTGCAGCGCTCGAGAGCTCCTATCTGGACCTGCGCGCCAATCTACGGCCCATCGCCCTGCTCTCGGTCGGCTATGTCCTCTTCGCGACGGTCGCGGTCGGCTGGATCGCCCATCTGCTGATGCCGGATCTGCCGTTGCCCGCCGCCCTGGTGCTGGGCGCGGTGGTCGCCCCTCCGGACGCCGTGGCCGCCACCGCCATCGGCCGGCGCGTCGGGCTGCCCTCCCGGCTGACGACGCTTCTGCAGGGTGAATCCCTGGTCAACGACGCGACGGCGATCACCGCGTACCGGGTGGCGCTGGCCGCGGCGGTGGGGGAGGGGGCCACCTGGGTCGACGGGGTCCGGGAGTTCGTCCTCGCGGCCGTCGGCGGGGTCGGGGTCGGGCTGGTCCTGATGGTGCCGCTGCACTGGCTGCGCACCCGGCTGCGCGACCCACTGCTGAAGAACACCCTCTCGCTGCTCATCCCCTTCGTCGCGTACGCGGCCGCCGAGCAGGTCCAGGCGTCGGGCGTGCTGGCGGTCGTGGTGGTCGCGCTCTACCTCGGACACCACTCCTGGCAGGTCGACTTCGCGACCCGGCTCCAGGAGGCCGCGGTGTGGCGGGTGATCGCCTTCGTCCTGGAGTCGGCGGTCTTCGCGCTGATCGGGCTGCAATTGCGGGTCGTGGTGCGGGCCCTGAGGGAGTACGGGGCGGGGGAGGCGGCCTGGTACGCGGCCGTCGTCTTCCTGGCCGTGGTGGTGGTGCGCTTCATCTGGGTCTTCCCGGCGACCTTCCTGCCCCGCATGCTCTCCGGACGGATCCGCGAGCGCGAGCCGGAGACCGACTGGAGAGCGCCGGTCATCGTCGGCTGGGCCGGGATGCGCGGCGTGGTCTCACTGGCCATCGCCTTCTCGATCCCTGAGACGGTGCACGGCGGGGCGCCCTTCCCGGCCCGCAATCTGATCCTCTTCGTGACCTTCACCACCGTCATCGGGACGCTGGTCATCCAGGGCCTCACCCTGCCGGCCCTGATCCGGCGGCTCGGGATGCCCGGCCGCGATCTGCGGGCCGAGACGCTCGCGGAGGCGCAGGCGCAGAGCGCGGCGTCCCAGGCCGCCGAGCGCCGGCTCGACGAACTCCTCGCCGATGAGCGCAACGCCCTGCCGCCGCCGCTCGAAGAGCGGCTGCGCTCGGTGCTGGAGCGGCGCCGTAACGCGGTCTGGGAACGGCTCGGCGCGGTCAACGAGGTGACCGGCGAATCGGTGGACGACACCTATCGCAGGCTGGCCCGGGAGGTGATCGACAGCGAGCGGGAGGTGTTCGTGAAGCTGCGGGACGCACGGCAGATCGACGACGAGATGCTGCGGACGCTGCTGCGGAGGCTGGATCTGGAGGAGGCCGCGGCCTACCGGGAGGGGGCCCCGGAGGACGGGGACTGAGCCCCGCCCTCCCTCGATCACCTCAGCCCGGTATCACGTCATCCCGATCACGTCATCCCGATCACTTCAGCCGCTCATGGATCCGCGCGCGCATCGCGTCCATGGTGAAGCCGCGCGGGTCGACCTTGCCCGGCTGCCATTCGAGGTGGCCGATCACCGAGCGCTCCGTCCAGCCGTGGTAGCGGCAGACCGCCGCCGCGGCCCGCGCGATCGCCTCCAGCTGGGCCTGTGGCCACGGGTCCTCGCCGTCCCCGAGGTTCTCGCATTCGAAGCCGTAGAAGGCGCGATTGCCATCGGTGTTCGCCTCGTTGTCCGGCGGCAGCGCCTTTTCGGCGATCACCGCGCGCAGCACGTCGTCATCGCCGAGCCCCGCGTGATTGGCGCGGCCGTAGCCGACCAGGTGCACTCGGCCGTCCTTGGCGATCACGCCGTGGCACAGCGGGCCGGGCAGCCCCTCGAAGCCGTCCCGGCAGATTTCCACGGTCAGCTCGGTGCCCGAGGTGACGGTGTGGTGGATCATCACTCCGTGGACCGGGCCCCACGGCCCCTTGTGGTTTCTGTTGTGATGCCGCCAGTCGCCGACCTGCTCCACCCGCAGCCCCTCGTCCTTCAGTGCCGCCAGGAAGTCCCCCGCGGACATGGGTGAGGCCATGACCGCCTCCGTCCTCATCGTGCGGCGGGCCCCGGTCGCGGCCCGCCCGTGTCACTGCTTGCTTACCCATCGCACACCTATCAACACATGGGGTGATGAACGCGCGGCTGCGGATATCGTGCGTCTGATCCGCTCGACGACGCGCAGGAGAACCACGGCACCATGGACTACCAGGCAGTACTCGACGAGGTCGCGGCCCATGTGGAGCCGGAGATCGGCCGGGGACAGCCGGCCCAGTACATTCCGGCGCTCGCCTCGGTGGACCCGGGCCGCTTCGGGATGGCCCTCGCGGGCGTCGAAGGCGGCGTCACCGGCGTCGGCGACTGGGAGCACCCGTTCTCCGTGCAGAGCATCTCCAAGGCGTTCAGCCTCGCGCTCGTCCTCGCGCAGGACGGTGCGAAGCTCTGGCGGCGGGTCGGCCGGGAGCCGTCGGGCAACCCCTTCAACTCCCTGGTGCAGCTGGAGTACGAGAACGGCATCCCGCGCAATCCGTTCATCAACGCCGGCGCGCTCGTCGTCACCGACCGGCTGCACACCCTGACCGGCGACGCCAGCACCACCATGCTGGACTTCCTGCGCGCCGAGAGCGGCAACCCCGACCTGGCCTTCGATCGGGCCGTCGCCGAGTCCGAGTCCGCTCATGGCGACCGTAATGCCGCCCTCGCCCACTTCATGGCCAGCTACGGCAACCTCGACAACCCCGTCCCGACCGTTCTCGAGCACTACTTCTGGCAGTGCTCGATCGAGATGAGCTGCCGCGACCTGGCCCTGGCCGGCGGCTTCCTGGCCCGCCACGGGCTGCGCGCCGATGGCTCCCGGCTGCTGTCGGGGCGCGAGGCGAAGCGGGTCAACGCGGTCATGCTCACCTGCGGTACGTACGACGCGGCGGGCGACTTCGCCTACCGCGTCGGGCTGCCCGGCAAGAGCGGCGTCGGTGGCGGCATCGTCGCGGTGGTACCGGGCCGCTGCGCGCTGTGTGTCTGGAGCCCCGGGCTGGACTCGCGCGGTAATTCGGTGGCCGGGGTGGCGGCGCTGGACCACTTCACCACGCTGACGGGGTGGTCGGTCTTCTAAGGTGGCGTCCGGCGTGGGGCGGCGGGACCATGGTGAGTAGTGGTGGTGAGCAGGAGGTGAACCGCCATGCTGCATGAGATGCGCGCCGAATACGAGGAGGGCAGCTCCGGGAGGGTCGCGGGCGCCCCGGTCAAGATCTGGCACATGGTCCGCGGCAACGGCACGACCGCGATGTGTGGACGGGAACTGGCCCCGGACGCGCAGACGCAGGCGGCCGACCTGTGGGCCACGGACGATTCGGGCCCCTTCTGCCACTCCTGCGGTGCGATGTATCTGCGCGAGGTCCCTTGAGCGGGTATCGGGAGCGGAGGTCGCGGCTCGGTGGTGGCGCGGTTGTGTGGACCCGTACGGCCGGGGCCGGGGAGCAGCGGGTGCTGCCGGACGGCTGTACGGATCTGATCTGGAGCGACACGGGACCCGCGGGCGAGCTCCTCGTCGCCGGCCCCGACACCCACCCCCACCTGGCCTCCGCCCCGCCCGGCAGCCACTATGTGGGCCTGCGCTTCGCCCCCGGGGCCGGGCCCGCCGTGCTCGGTGTGCCCGCCCATGAGCTGCGGAATCTGCGGGTGCCGTTGGCCGCGCTGTGGCCGGAGGCGCAGGTGCGGAGGGTCCGGGAGCGGCTGGCGGAGGCCGGTGGCGGCGGCCGTGGCTTCGCGGGCCGCGTCCTGGAGGAGGCCGCCCTGGGCCGTCTGCGTGACGCGGAACCTCCCGACCCGGCGCTGGGCGCGGTCGTCGCGGGGCTGATGGGCGGAGCGAGCGTGTCCGAGGTCGCCGCCACGGTGGGTCTGAGCGAGCGCCAACTCCACCGCCGCTCCCTCGCGGCCTTCGGCTACGGCCCCAAGACGCTGACCCGTGTGCTGAGGCTGAACCGGGCGCTGACGCTCGCGCGGGGCGGTGTCCCGTACGCGGAGGTGGCGCTGGTGGCGGGTTACGCGGACCAGGCGCACCTGGCGCGGGAGGTCAGGGCGCTGGCCGGGCTGCCGCTGAGCCGACTGCTGGCATAGGGGCACACCGGGCCGTGGCCGGGCCCGGCCGCGGTGGGCGTGGGGTCAGGGGGACAGCGGGGCGAAGAGGTCCACGGCGTTGCCGTCCGGGTCGAGGACCACCGCGTAGCGCTGCCCCCAGAACGCATCCCACGGCTCCTTCTCTCCCCGCACCCCCGCCCGCACCAGCTCCGCGTAGGTCTTGTCGACATCGGCCGGGCTGTCGCAGGCGAAGGCCATCCCCACCCGGTTGGAGCCGCTCGGCGGGGTCCAGTCGGGGTCGAAGGAGCGGATCGTCTCGACGGTGTCCCAGAGCAGGCGGTATCCGCCCGGCAGCGGCGCCTCGGCGTGCGGCTGGGTGTCGGCCTCGGCGGGGATGTCCAGGCCGAGGCGGCGGTAGAAGGCGAGCGAGGCGGCCATGTCCGCGACGACCAGGCCGATCGCGTCGAATCGTGGTGTCATGCGGGCAGCCTAGGCACCGCCACGGCCGCCGGTCTTGAACGAATCGGACGTCAGGGGCAGCGGATGACCTGCCCGGCGTACGACAGATTGCCGCCGAAGCCGAAGAGCAGCACGGGGTCGCCGGCCCCGACCTCCCCGCGTTCGGCGAGCTTGGAGAGGGCCAGCGGAATGCTGGCGGCCGAGGTGTTGCCGGACTCGACGACATCGCGCGCGATGACCGCGTTCACGGCGCCGAGCTTCCGCGCGACCGGCTCGATGATCCGCAGATTGGCCTGGTGGAGGACGACCCCGGCCAGATCCTCCGGCCCGATCCCGGCCCGTTCGCAGACCTCCCGCGCGATGGGCGGCAGCTGGGTGGTGGCCCAGCGGTAGACGGACTGGCCCTCCTGGGAGAAGCGGGGCGGCGTGCCCTCGATACGGACGGCGTGGCCCATCTCCGGGACCGAGCCCCACACCACCGGGCCGATGCCCGGCTCCTCGGAGGCGACGACCACGGCCGCGCCCGCGCCGTCGCCGACCAGCACACAGGTGGAGCGGTCGGTCCAGTCGGCGGCCTCGGTGAACTTGTCGGCGCCGATGACCAGCGCCGCGGTGGCGGACCCGGCCCGCATGGCGTGGTCGGCGGTGGCGAGGGCGTGGGTGAAGCCCGCGCACACCACATTGACGTCCATGGCGGCGGGGCGGGTCAGGCCGAGCCGGGCGGCGACGCGGGCCGCCATATTGGGGCTGCGGTCGATCGCCGTGGAGGTCGCGACGAGCACGAGGTCGATGTCGGAGGGGGAGAGCCCGCTGTGGGCCAGCGCCTTGGCGGCGGCGGCCGCGGCCATCTCGTCGACCGTCTCGTCAGGGCGCGCGATATGGCGGGTGCGGATGCCCACCCGGCTGCGGATCCACTCGTCGCTGGTGTCGACCATGGCCGCGAGGTCGTCGTTGGTGAGCACCCTCGCGGGCTGGTAGTGGCCGAGCGCCAGTACGCGTGATCCGGTCATCGGGTATCCCCTTCGCGCGGGTGTCGGTGTCGACGTATTTCGCGTCCTTCGCGTAGGTGCCGACGCACAGTCTGCGGTGTGTCCAGTCTTGAGGGGAACCGACGTGCCGTGCGCGCGGGTACTCACCAATCTTCCACCCCGAGATCTGGAGCTTTCGGCCTTTCCTCATCCGGCGCCGGAGTGAAGCCGGCGGACCGGATCACCCCGCACACTGGAGCTGTACGTACTGGCCCCGCACCGGATGGAGCCACGCGGCGACATCGGCGGCCGGCCGCCCGAGGCGGTCCACGCCGGGCGGGTCGGCCGGGACCGCTCACCGCACGGAGAGCTGGCTGAGTCGGCGGGCGGCCCGCCGATGTTCCTGACGGCGCTCCGGCAGGACTTCCCGCGGCCCGAACGAATCTCGGGCGACCACGAGTTGCGCCGGACGGCCCACGACGACCCGTATCAGCAGGTGATCTACCACGACACCCTGCTGACGGTGGGCGGCGTCCCGGTGTGGCTGCTGACGGTGGGCGGCGGCCTCCTCGTCCGTCCTTACGGCCGCGCTCACGGCCGTAAGGACGAGGCGACGCCGCCGCGCCGTGAGGTGGTCCTGGGGGCCGGGATACCCGGCGCCGGCTCAGGACAACTGGCCGTCGTAGTCCGGCAGCTTGAAGGACTTCTCGGCGTGGCCGCCGGTGAGGTCCGTGGGGCTGTTGCCGATGTTGGCGATGATCGTGTAGCCGTTCTTCTCGATCTCCGCGCGCTTGGCCGTCTTGTACGCGGCGACGTCCTGGAAGAGGTCGGGCAGGTGGCGTACGTACACACCGGCGACCGGGTAGCCCACCTTCTCCAGGTTGTACTCGGTCGGGAGGGTGAGGATGCCCGGCCGGGCGGTGACGAAGAAGATGGCCACGCCGCGGTCGTGCGCGTACTGGGAGAGCTTCATGACCGGGGCGACGGCGGGCTGCGGGTAGGTGAAGCCGAAGTCCGTCTCCAGCGACGTGTTGTCGATGTCGAGGACGATGGCCTGCTTCTCGCCCGCCGGGTGCGCGGTGCGCTGCTCGACGTAGGGGCGGGCCTGCCCGTCGATGATGGCCCGCACATCGCGCTGCCAGGTCTCGTAGTCGACCTTGTCGTTGGTGCCGGTGCCGGTGCCGGTGCCGGTGCCGGTGGCGGCGCCGGTGGCGGCGCTCGGCTGCGCCGTGGCCACCGTGGTGCTGGTCGTGGCGGCGGTCGCCGTGGTGGCCGTGGTGGCCGTGGTGCCGACGCCGATGGCGATGGCTACGGCCACCGTCGTCGCGCCGAGCCGTCGCGATCGCGCGCGTGCTGCTGTCATCGGTCACATCCCTCGAGTCGAAACGGGTCTGCCCCATGACATGTTCACGGCTGCCGGTGGACGTGAGGAGGCGGATACGTTACTGATGAGTAACGTTTCATGGGGCCGCCTCTCAGCCGTCCCCCGCCGCCCGGCCGGCCCGGGCCCCGAGCGTCCGCAGGTACGCGATCAGCTCGGGCGGCTCATGGACCTCGAACTCGACGCCGAGCAGCACCAGCCGGAAGGCCAGCCACTCCAGGGAGTCGGTGCCGGTGCGCAGCAGACAGGAGTGCGCGTCGAGGGGTTCCAGGGTGGCGCCCGGCACCCGCTCGGCCACGGCCGCGGCCGGTGCGTGCACCGTCGCCACCGCCTTATAGGCGGGCGCGAGGTCGTACAGGGCGCGGACGAGATAAGCGGCGGCGTCCTTCGCGGGCAGTTCGCGCGGCGCGGTCCGTACGCCGGTGGGGCGCGGGTCGCGGATCCGGTCGACCCGGAAGGTGCGCCAATCCTCGCGGTCGTTGTCGTACGCGACGAGATACCAGCGGCGCCCGGCGGGCACCAGACGGTGCGGCTCCACCAGCCGTCGGCTCTCGGTGCCGTCGCTCGCGCGGTAGGCGAAGCGCAGCCGCTCATGGCCCGCGGCCGCGGCGGCCAGCGCGGTCAGCCGCCCGGGGTCGACGGTCGGGCCCTCGCCGGCCGGCGGCAGCGGCACGGTGGCCGCGCTCAGGGCGCCGACCCGGTGGCGAAGCCGGGACGGCAGCACCTGTTCGAGCTTGGCGAGGGCCCGTACGGACGCCTCCTCGATGCCCTCGATGGTGTGGCCCGCCGCCGTGCGCAGCCCGACCGCGATGGCCACGGCCTCCTCGTCGTCCAGCAGCAGCGGCGGCATGGCGGTGCCCGCCGCCAGCCGGTAGCCGCCCGTCGCGCCCATGGTGGCGCGCACCGGATACCCCAGATCGCGCAGGCGGTCGATATCGCGGCGGATGGTGCGGGGGCTGACCTCCAGCCGCTCGGCGAGCTCGCTGCCGGGCCATTCGCGGGGCGTCTGAAGCAGCGAGAGCAGCGCGAGCAGCCGGGCGGGGGTGTCGGTCATGGCGACAGCCTAAATAGGCCAACGACACGTGCCCGGCTGTTCGTTGACTGGTCAGCCGGTAGATGGGTATGTCATGTACTGAAGGGCCGGCCTGGATCCCCGGCGGTGACCGGCGTGGCTGCGGGCTCCGGTGTCGCGCGCCTCCACCATGTCAAGGAGGCTTGCATGTTCGATGATCGGCCTGCCTTCGGTGTCCGTGTGCGTGCGCTGGGCGGCGTCACGGTCGCTGAGATCGCGGGAGAGCTGGACATCTTCGCCGCGGGGCGGATCGCGGCTCGGCTCGACGCCCTCGGCCAACCGAGGTGTCCGGATCTGGTCCTGGACCTGCGGCCGGTCACGTTCCTGGACTGCGCCGGGCTGTCCTTGCTGTGCCGATTGCGCAACCGGGTGCTGGACCGGGAGGGCCGGCTGCGGCTGGTGATCGTCGATCCGCGGTTTCTGCGGCTGCTGCGGATGGTCGGGCTGGACGACGCCTTCGAGGTGCTGGATGATCTGGCACCGGTGATCGCGGGGGATGCGGACCCAGTGGCCGGGGGGAGCGACGCCTTCGCATGAGGCGCATCTGACCAAGTGTCAATAGGACGAACAGAATTTCACTCGGATGAGCGGACTTCCGGGGCGTAATGCTGCGTTCCTCCCTCCACAACCCAGGGTCACCCCCGTACGCTCGCGGGACGTCACCCAAGGACCCGGCGGATCCGTACCCGAAGCCCGACCCTGCCCGCTCCCGGGACCCTGACGGAGGTGAGAGGGGGCAGTGTGCCGTTCCGAGGGGATATCGCGATGACGCAGCAAGGCGCTCCCCGTCATGCGCCGGTGCCGCCGCACACCGCCGCCCCGGCCGCCGCTGCCCCGGATACCGCCCGCCCGTCCCCGGACCCCGCGCCCCGCGCCCGTACGCACTGGATCGGCGAGCACGCGGTCGTCGAGCTCCATGGCGAGATCGACATCGCGGGGCTGGAGAGCGTGGGGCCGCTGCTGGACGCCGCCACCGCCGCCGTCACGCCCCCGGGCCTGGTCATCGTCGACTTACGGACCGCCGCCTTCGTCGACTGCTCGGGCCTGGGGCTGCTGTGCCGCGCCCATCGGCGGGTCGCGGAGCGCGGCGGCCGGCTGCGGCTGGTCTGCGACAACCCCTTGGTCATTCGTACGCTGCACGCGGGACGGCTGCTCGATGTGCTGCGCCCGGTGCCCACACTGTACGAGGCGCTCCGGGAGGAGTAGCCCGGCCGGTCCGGCGCGGCCGGGGCCGTCCGGCGGCGGGTCTCACACCCGGCGGTCCTGGGGAGGCGTCATCCGATGGCTCCGGTGCGACCGCCCGTGGAGCCAGCGGCCGAGACGGGAGTGGCGGCCGGCCGGGAGGTCGTCGTGCTGCTCGGCCGAGACGTGGTTGCCGTTCAGGATGTTCGTCCGGTGGATCAGCAGGGCGCCCACGGCGATCATCACGAGGATCACGACCACGGTGATGACGGTCTCCATGGTGCTCACTCCCTGGGGCGGAGCCCCGGCCGGGAGGAGGTCCGGCCGGATTGTGCGGAATGCTCCTGGTGTCTACACCGTACCTCCGGTCGCGAGCGGCGGCGCTCCCCGCGCACCGCTCTCTCTCCGTCCCCGTACGCGCCTCCGTACGCCGACCGCCCGCACCCGGCGTCGGGTGACCGGGTGCGGGCGGGTGGGCCCTGATCCATGGATCAGCGGATCAGTGGGAACAGTGGGATCAGCAGGCTCAGTGGGCCTTGGCGAGTCCCTTGTCGATCGAGGCCAGACCATTGGCCCACAGCTGGTTGACGCGGCTGATCTCGGCCTGGTTCGGCTGCGCGTTCGTGCAGGACGGGCCGGGGCCGCCGCCGGACATCAGCTCGCTGCACGGGCCCGAGTAGTGGTCCGGCAGACCCAGCACATGGCCGGTCTCATGGGCGGTGACCCGGGTGGAGTCGTACTGCTGGTTCTGCGCGTAGTCCAGGAAGACATAGCCGCTGCCGTGGCCGTCGGTGCTCGCGTACGAGCCCCTCGAGTCATTGCCCTCGCGGTAGGTGAAGTCGGGGTTGCTGCCCTCCTGCAGCTTCACATTGCTCACCGACGCGTTCCATATCTGGGCGCTGCGCGTTATCACGGACCGGAAGGTCGGGGCCTGGCCGGCGTTGTAGGTGACGGTGACGGCCGCGGTCGTGCTGGGCGACTTCGCGCGCTTGGCCAGTGCCGACTTCATCACGGCCTTGATGAAGGCGTCGGTGTCGGCCCGCTCCTGGCCGCTCGCGACATAGGCGGCCGCGGTAATGCGGTGGGCGGCGGTGTGACCGGGCGTGGCCGCGGAAGCGGGCAGGGCGGACAGGCTCGCCGCCAGGCCGAGGCCGAGGGTCACGGACAGCGCCGATGTGGGCAGGGTCATGTGGGGGGCTCCTCATCGTCCTCGGGCCACCGGCCGCCGTGTGGGGTGCGGCGGCCGGTGACCGTGGGATGAACTCTTGGTGCCGAAGAGTCTTGAGGAGATCCGGTGTCGCGCGGAGATATCAACTGGCGATAGCAGGAAGGCATATCCCACCCCGCTTTCGACCGGCGCTCGACGGCGGCCAATTGGCCGTCCGTTGACCGGTGTTGGACCACCGATTGGCCCTCGTCGGCGCGGGTTTGGCGGGGTTTCAGAGGCTGGTGTGGCGTACGGGAACGCCGTTATGCTCCCGCCGTGGAGCTCGAGGTGAGGCACCTTCGTGCACTGTGCGCCATCGCCGACACCGGCAGCCTCCGGAAGGCGGCGCGACAGCTGGGCATGACCCAGCCCTCTTTGACGACACAGCTCCGGCGCATCGAGAAGACCGTGGGCGGCCGGCTGTTCTCGCGGGAGGTCACCGGCAGCCGCCCGACCCCGCTCGGGCGCTCCGTGCTGTGCCGCGCCCGGCCGATCGTGGCCGAGATGAACGCCCTGGTCAGCGAGGTCCGGCTGGAGGCGGGGCAGGCGGCGGACGCCCGGCTGCGCATCGGCAGTACGAGCAGCCGGGCCGTCGTGGGATGGCTGCGCAGGCTCCGCACCCGGTACCCCGACACGGACACCACCATCCATATCGACGTCTCCGCGAACGCACTGCTGCATATGATCGCGGCGGGCCAGCTGGACGTCGCCTTCGTCCACGAGGTCGAGGGCGCGCCGCTGAGGGTCCCCGAGGGCGTGGAGCGCCGCGTACTCCTCGCGCGGGAGCCGCAGTTCGTCGCCCTCGCCGAGACCCACCCGGCCGCCGGCCGGCCCGTGGTGCGGCTCACCGATCTCGCCGCCGACCAGTGGATGGTCGACCCCAGCGTGGACGGCGAGGGGCCGGGGCTGCGCCGGGTCCTCGCCGCCGCCGGGCTGAACCCGAGGGTCGTCTACGGGGACTATCTGACGGCCGCGGACCTGGTCGCCTCGGGGGAGGTGGTCACCCCGTGCCAGCCCACGGCGCGGTCCCGGCAGGGCGTGGCCGTCCGGCCGCTGTACGGGGATCCGCTGACGGTCCGGCTGTTCCTCGCCTCACGGGCGGGTACGGGCGCCCGCGCCGAGACCGCCGGCCCCCTCGACGTGGACGCCCTCTTCGGCGATCTCGAGGACGCGTACGTCGAGATCGCCTGGGCGAGCGCCGGGTACCGCCAGTGGCTGATCCGTAACGAGAGCCCGCTGCTGCGCTTCCACAGCGCCCGGATACCGGACCCGGTCCTGGACATCGGGCTCGCCGGGCCCGCCGACGGCTCGTAGGCCCGCCTCGTAGGCCCGCCTCGTAGGCCCGCCTCGTAGGCGCGCCTCGCGGCGCCTGCTCAGTCGTCGATCGCCTGGTACGCGAGCGTCCAGAAGTCGAGATACGCCGCGGAGAAGAGCGGGAACTGCGCCCGCTGGCTCATCATGATGGCGACCATCTCCTCGGCCGGGTCCGACGCCCAGGTCGTGCCGAGACCGCCGTCCCAGCCGTACCGCCCGGGGACCGCGGCCACGCCGTCCCGTCCGGTGACCACCGATACGCCGAAGCCCCAGCCGCGGTTGTCCCACTCGCCGGCGAGCAGCCCGGAGGCGGCCTTCTGGGCGGGCGTCAGCTGGTCGGTCGTCATGACCTCGACCGCCGGCCGGGACAGGAGCCGCCCGCCCTTCCCGTACCGCCCCTTGTCCAGCATCATCTGCCCGAAGGCCAGATAGTCGTCGGCCGTCGAGACCAGCCCCGCGGCGCCGTCCGGGAACGCCGGCGGGCGGCTCCACTGGCTGTCCTCGACGCCGTCGTAGAGCCCGAGCTTCCCGGTCTCGGGGTCGGCCATATAGGAGGTCGCCAGCCGGTCGAGCTTCTCCGGCGGCACATGGAATCCGGTGTCCTTCATGCCCAGCGGCTCGAAGATCCGTTCTTGCAGGAAGGTCTCCAGCGGGCGGTCCGCGGCGCGCGCGATCAGCACGCCCAGCACCTGGGACCCGGTGTTGTACAGCCACCTCTCGCCGGGCTGGTGCATCAGCGGCAGCGTCGCGAAGCGCCGTAGCCACTCGTCGGGGCCATGCTCGGTGGCGGGCTTGGGCGGGCCCACGGCGAGCCCCAGTTCCTCCGCCGCCCTCATCACGGGATACGCGTCCGGGGGCCCGGGCGGCAGGCCGAAGCCCATCCGGAAGGTCAGCAGATCGCGGACGGTGATCGGACGCTCGGCCGCAACCGTGTCCTCCAGCGGTCCGTCGAGCCGTCCGAGCACCCTGCGGTCGGCCAGCTCGGGCAGCAGCCGCTCCACCGGCTCGTCCAGCCGCAGCGCGCACTCCTCGACCAGGATCATCGTCGCGGCGGCGATCACGGGTTTGGTCATCGAGGAGATCCGGAAGATCGTGTCCCGGCGGAGCGGATCGCCGCCGCCGACCGCCTTCGTGCCGACCGCCTCGACCTGTGTCTCGCCGCGCCTGCTGACCAGCGTGACCAGGCCGGGCACCTCGCCGTCCGCCACATGGCGGGCCATCACCTCACGCATCCGGCCGAGCCGTGCGGTGGACCACCCTCCGGCGCTCATCGCGTGTCCCCTTCGCCTGGTACAGCTGGTTCATCTGGTTCAGGTCGTTCCCGCTCGTGAAGACTCCCACAGGAGCCGCGGTGACAAGCGATGACTTTCCCGCCGCCGTGCGCACCGCCACCGCATGGTCCGAGGGGCGTGAGCGGCTGGCGGCGGCACAGCTCTACTGGCTGTCCACCGTCCGCCACGACGGCCGCCCGCATGTCACGCCCCTGCTCTCCGTCTGGCTCGACGGCGCCCTGTACTTCTGCACCGGACCGACCGAGCAGAAGGCCAGGAACCTCGAGCGCAACCCGCACTGCGCCCTCACCACGGGCGCGAACGCCCTCCACGAGGGGCTGGACCTGGTGGTCGAGGGCGAGGCGGCGGCGGTGCGCGACGACACCACGCTCCGGCGGATCGCCGAGGCGTATGTGCAGAAGTACGGAGAGGAGTGGACCTTCCAGGTGCGCGACGGCGCGTTCCACCACGAGGGCGGCGAGGCGCTGGTCTACGAGGTCGCCCCGACCACGGCGTTCGGCTTCCGCAAGGGCGACTGGGCGGGCTTCGGGTCCTCGAAGTGCTTGAACATCTGGGCGGTCCAGCTCGTCGCGACAAACCGCCCCTCCCGGAGCCCGGCCACATCGGAACCCTGATCGTTCAGGCTCGCCTCGCTCGGTAGTTGTCGGGGCGGAAGCCGCCGGGGCGAAGAAAGACCTCGTCTCCGTTGGGAGAGCGGTAGTTCCGCCCTCTCTGCGCCGTTCCGTAGGTCCAACCTGCGGCGGGCGGGGGGGAAAAAGACGACCGCACCCGGGCCGTCATGGACTCCGTGCTGGAAGTCCTGCGGACCGGGTGCGGACAGTCGAACTCTGCGGAGAGGAAGCCGCAGTTCAGGGCGGGTCAGCCCTTCTTGGTCTCCCAGAAGATCTTGTCGATCTGGGCGATGTAGTCCAGTGCCTTCTGGCCCGTGGCCGGGTCGGTCGAGCCCTTGGCCGCGCTCAGGGCCTTGAGGGTGTCGTTGACCAGCTGGTGCAGCTCCGGGTACTTCTCGAAGTGCGGGGGCTTGAAGTAGTCGCTCCACAGCACCGAGATGTGGTGCTTGGCGAGCTCCGCGCGCTCCTCCTTGATGACGGTGGCGCGGGCGCGGAAGTGGGGGTCCTCGTTGGCCTGGTACTTCTCCTGGATGGCCTTGACCGAGTCGGCCTCGATGCGGGCCTGGGCCGGGTCGTACACGCCGCAGGGCAGGTCGCAGTGAGCGCTGACCTGGACCTTGGGGGCGAACAGGCGGGAGAGCATGGAGCCGTCCTTCCATTCGTGATCGTCTTCTCAGGTGCGAGATTACTCCGTGGGGGAAGCCTTTTCTCGGGTGCCCCGGGGGGCTTAGGTCAAAAGTCCGGTGGCAGGCTGGGATGCCTGGGATGGTGGTGGGTGGAGTACGGACCGGAGGTGCCGTGGTGATGCGGGAGCAGCTGCACGATCGCGGGCAGGAGCGGGACCGCGACCAGCGCGGACTGCTGCGGATCGGGCTCGCCGAGGTGTACAACCCGTCGATGCAGCCGACGCTGTACCCCGGCGACCAGCTGGTGGTGCGGTACGGCGCGCCCGTGCGGCCGGGGGATGTGGTGGTGCTGCGCCATCCGTTCCGGCAGGACCTGCTGATCGTCAAGCGCGCGGTGGAGCGGCGCGAGGGCGGCTGGTGGGTCATGGGCGACAACCCGTACGTGGAGAACGACAGCCGGGAGTTCGGCGTCGTGCCGGACGAGCTGGTCATCGCCCGTGCGTGGGTGCGGCTGCGGCCGCTGCCCGGCGCGGGGCGCGGGGTTCAGCGGCCGAAGGCGGGGCCGGCCGGGTTGGCCGGGTGGGTGTCGTGGGCGGCGTCCGCCGTGCGGCCCGTACGGTCGCGGTCGAGGTCGCGCTCCTCGCGGGGGCTGCGCTCGGCGTCGGCGGAGCGCTCGGCGTCGAGGCGTTTGCGCGCACGGTAGGCGGCGACGTTGGCGCGGGTCGCGCAGCGGTCGGAACAGTAGCGCCGGGATCGATTTGTCGATGTGTCGAGATAGGCGTTGCGGCAGGGTGACGCCTCGCAGATGCCGAGCCGGTCGACGCCCAGTTCGGTGAGGTGGAAGGCGAGCCCCATGGAGGCGGTCGCGGCGAAGCCGGCGCCCGCGTTGGCCGCGTAGTCCGCGATGTGCATATGCCACTTGGGCCGGTCGTCCTCGTCGCGGTATTCGTGCCCGGAGATCTGCGGGCTGACCGGGAACTCGATGAGCAGCGCGTTCAGCAGATCCACGGCCAGCACCTCGTCCCCGCCCGCCGCCGCCTCGAAGACGGCGCGCAGCCGGGCCCGTACGGACCTCAGCCGGGTGACATCGGCGTCGGTCGCGCGCCGTGCCGCCTGCTGGCTCGCGCCGAAGAGCGCGCGTACGGCGTCCACCGAGGTGAGGGCGTCGGTGCCGCGAGCGGGCTCCTCGCTGTTGACCAGACGCACGGCGAGATCCGAGTAATAAGCGAGTTCCACTTGTGGTCCTTACGAGGGGCGGTCTAAGGTCGGTAAGAGGCGCGCTGGGTACGAGGGTATTACGGACGGGTACGACATGGAGGAGCGCGATGACGGACACCGTGACCGTGACGGACTGGCAGGCGTGGCAGCGGAGCTGGGACCGGCAACAGGAGTGGTACCTCCCCGATCGTGAGGAGCGGTTCCGGGCGATGCTCGACGCGGTCGAGGCGGTCGTCGGCCCGGAGCCGAGGATTCTCGATCTCGCATGCGGCACAGGGAGTATCTCGGACCGGGCGCTGCGCCGGTTCCCGGGAGCCACCAGCACCGGCGTCGACCTCGACCCCGCGCTGCTGACGATCGCGCGCGGCCACTTCGCGGCGGACGGCCGCGCCGCGTTCGTGACCGCCGATCTGCGCGACCCGGCGTGGCCGGAGCGGCTTCCGCACCGCACGTACGACGCCGTTCTCACCGCCACGGCGCTCCACTGGCTGCGCTCCGACGAGCTGCGGGTGCTGTACGGCCAGGTCGCGGGCCTGGTACGGGACGGCGGGGTGTTCCTCAACGCCGACCATATGCCGGACCCGGCGACGCCCCGGCTGAACGCGGCCGAGCACGCGTACCAGAAGGAGCGCCAGGCACGGGCCAGGGCCGAGGGCATCCAGGACTGGGTGGACTGGTGGCAGACCGCCGCGGGGGACGCGGCGCTGGCCGGGCCCGTCGCCGAGCGGTTCGCGATCTTCGGCAATCCGGCGGACGGCGATCACGCGGACGGCGAGGCGCAGTCCCCCGCCTGGCACGCGGACGCGCTGCGCGAGGCGGGCTTCGGGGAGGCGCGGACCGTGTGGTGCTCGGTCTCGGACGCGATGGTGCTCGGTCTGAAGTAGCCCGGAAAGGGCGCGAGGGCGGTACGGGCGTGTGGCGCCCGTACCGCCCTCGTGGCTCAGACCGGCTCAGAGCACCTTCGAGAGGAACGACTTCGTCCGCTCGTGCTGCGGATTGGTCAGCACCTCACGCGGATGCCCGGACTCCACGACCACCCCGTCGTCCATGAAGACGACCGAGTCCCCGACCTCCCGGGCGAAGCCCATCTCATGGGTCACGACGATCATCGTCATGCCGTCCTCCGCGAGCCCGCGCATCACGTCGAGGACATCGCCGACCAGCTCCGGGTCGAGCGCCGACGTCGGCTCGTCGAAGAGCATCAGCTTCGGCTCCATCGCCAGCGCCCGCGCGATCGCGACGCGCTGCTGCTGTCCGCCGGACAGCTGCGAGGGGTAGTTGCCCGCCTTGTCGGCGAGCCCCACCCGGTCCAGCAGCTTCAGCGCGCGCTCGCGCGCGACCGCCTTGGTCTCGCGCTTGACCTGGACCGGCGCCTCGATCACGTTCTCCAGCGCGGTCATGTGCGGGAAGAGGTTGAAGCGCTGGAAGACCATGCCGATGTCGCGCCGCTTCTCGGCGACCTCGCGGTCCTTGAGCTCGTAGAGCTTGTCGCCCTTCTGCCGGTAGCCGACCAGGTCCCCGTCGACGTACAGCCGCCCGGAGTTGATCTTCTCCAGGTGGTTGATACAGCGCAGGAAGGTGGACTTCCCGGAGCCGGACGGGCCGATCAGACAGAACACCTCGCGCGGGGCGACCTCGAGGTCGATGCCCTTGAGGACCTGCACCGGACCGAAGGACTTGTGGACGCCCTCGGCCTTCACCATGGCGGTCATACGCTCACACCTCCGGAGCGGTTGGAGAAGGAGAGCACATTGGCCCGGATCCGCTGCAGCGGGGTGGCCGGGAGGCTGCGGCTCGACCCGCGGGCGTAGTACCGCTCCAGGTAGTACTGGCCCACGCTCAGGACGGAGGTGAGGATCAGATACCAGGCGGCGGCCAGGAAGAGCATCTCGGCGGTGGCACCGGAGTTCTGGCCGACCTCCGAAGTGGCCTGCAGCAGATCCCAGTACTGCACGGCGATCACCAGCGACGTCGTCTTGAGCATGTTGATGAACTCGTTGCCCGTCGGCGGCACGATCACCCGCATCGCCTGGGGCAGGACGACCCGGCGCAGCGTCTTGGTGTGGCTCATGCCGAGCGCCTGGGCGGCCTCGGTCTGGCCCTCGTCGACCGACTGGAGGCCCGCGCGGCAGATCTCCGCCATATAGGCGGCCTCGTTCAGTCCGAGGCCCAGAAGGGCGGCCAGGAACGGGGTCATGAAATCCGACCACTCGTCCTTGTAGATCGGCATGATGTTGATGTAGTCGAACACCAGGCCGAGGTTGAACCAGACGAGCAGCTGCACATAGACCGGGGTGCCGCGGAAGAACCAGATGTAGCCCCAGGCGATGGCCGCGGTCACCGGGTTCTTCGAGAGCCGCATCACCGCGAGGACGATGCCGAGGGCCACGCCGAGCACCATCGCGAGGATGGTGATCCAGACGGTGTTGCGGACGCCCTTGAGGATCTCGCTGTCGAAGAAGTAGTCCGGAATGGCGCCCCAGCTCACATCGCCGCGCGCGAAGGCGAGGACGAGCAGCGTGAGCAGGGCGATGGTGATGACCGCGGTGACCCAGCGGCCGTAGTGCCGCACCGGAATGGCTCTGATGTTCCCCGGCGCGGGCGGCGGGGCGTCGTCGACCGGCCCAGCCTTTTCGATCTCAGTAGTCACGGATAGTGCCTTTCAGCGCGAGTGCGCGAGCGAGCGGGGGAAGGGCCGGGTCACTTGCCGCCGTTGATGATGGCCTTGGTGACCGCGCCCTCCTTGACGCCCCACTTCTCGGCGATCTTGTCGTAGTCGCCGTTCGCGATGATGAAGGCGAGCGCCTGCTTGAGGGCCTCGCGCAGCTCGGTGTTGTCCTTGCCCACGGCGATCCCGTACGGGGCCGCCTCCACCTGGTCGCCGACGAGCTCGAAGTCCTTGCCCCCGCCGGAGGTCTTCACCGCGTACGCGGCGACCGGGAAGTCGCTGGAGCCGGCGGCGGCGCCGCCGCCGCGCAGCCGGGTCTGGGCCTCGGTGTCGTTGGCGAACGCCTCGATCGAGATCTTTCCCTTGTGGTCCTTCTCGCACTTCTTCGACTGGGATTTGGCCAGATCGTGCGAGACGGTGCCACGCTGGACGACGATCTTCTTGCCGCACAGATCGTCCCAGGTCTTGATCCCCTTGGTGTCGCCCTTCTTGGTGTAGATCGAGACACCGGCGGTGAGGTAGTCGACGAAGTCGACGCCCTTGCCTGCCTTCTTGCCGGTGTCCGGGTCGATGCCCTGCTGACGGCCCTTGTTGTCGGTCATGGCCGACATGGCGATGTCGTACCGCTTGGAGCGCAGACCGGACAGCAGGGTGTCGAAGGTGGCGTTGTTGAACTCGAACTTCACACCGAGCGCCTTGCCGAGTGCGTCGGCGACGTCCGGGTCGATGCCCATGACCTTGCCGTTCTTCTTGAACTCGACCGGCGGATAGTTGATGTCCGAGCCGACCTTGATGACGCCCGCGTCCTGGATCTTCTTCGGCAGCGCGCTGAAGAGCGGGCCCTTGTCGGCCGCGCTGGACGAGCCGCTCTTCGCCTTGTCGGTCTGGTCGCCACAGCCCGTCAGCAGCAAGGCGCCTACCACCGCTGTCGCACCGACAGCGGCCAACCGGGACTTCGGGGCGACCCGACGGCGCGTAAAGCTGGCGGTCATGCTGATTCCTCCGGCGGGGTGAGAGGGTGACCGAGATCTCAGGAACACATCTACGAGTGTCGCGATCTCGTGTGATTGGGGCATCTTGTCACCGGACGCGCTCGAACGGGCGGCCTACCATGTCAAAATCAGATAACGGGCGATCCCCGTGGAGCGCAGGAGCGGTACGCCGGGCCGGACAGTAGCGACCGGGGAAGCGGGACGGGCTCATGGGCGCGCGGAAAAGGGCGCGTGACATGGGCATGTACATCCAGAAACGATTCGACCGCTTTCGTTGGTAACGCGACGTTTCCCAACACCACTGCAACGGGAACTCGCTCGTTCTTGGAGCGCGCGTCCGGTAGAACAGACGGCTACACCCCCTTATCCGGGGCTCAGGGCGCGTGTGCGACGCGCCCGGCGTCCGTATCTCGTCCCACTATGGCGACGATCTGCTCAGTGGGAACCGGACGCGGTGCCCGCCCGCTCCGAACCTGGGGCGGCTACCCTCGACAGAAAACGACAAAGGGGTCAAACAGTGGCAGCGGAGATGGTGAATCCTCGCAGCGACAGCACAAGCGGCAGCGACGAAGGGGCTGAAGGAGTGACCGACGGAGAGCCCTTCGATCCGGCCTTCGCGCTTCACCGCGGCGGCAAGATGGCCGTCCAGGCGACCGTGCCCGTGCGCGACCGGGACGATCTGTCCCTCGCCTACACACCGGGCGTCGCCAAGGTCTGCAGCGCCATTGCCGAGCAGCCCGAGCTGGTCCACGAATACACCTGGAAGTCCCAGGTCGTCGCCGTGGTGACGGATGGCAGCGCGGTGCTCGGGCTCGGCGACATCGGCCCGGAGGCGTCCCTTCCGGTGATGGAGGGCAAGGCCATCCTCTTCAAGCAGTTCGGCGGCGTGGACGCGGTGCCGATCGCGCTCGACTGCCGGGAGGTGGACGAGATCGTCGAGACCGTCGTCCGGCTGGCGCCCTCGTTCGGCGGCGTCAACCTGGAGGACATCTCCGCGCCCCGCTGCTTCGAGATCGAGCGCAAGCTCCAGGAGCGCGTGGACATCCCGATCTTCCACGACGACCAGCACGGCACGGCGGTCGTCACCCTCGCCGCGCTGCGCAACGCCGCCAAGCTGACCGACCGTTCCCTCGGGCAGCTGCGCGCCGTGATCTCCGGCGCCGGCGCCGCCGGGGTCGCCATCGCCCGGATCCTCACCGAGGCGGGCATCGGCGACGTCGCCGTCTGCGACCGCAAGGGCATCGTCTCCCCGGACCGCGAGGACCTCACCGACGTCAAGCGCGAACTGGCCGGCTTCACCAACAAGGCCGGTCTGACCGGATCACTGGAGACCGCGCTGGACGGCGCCAACGTCTTCATCGGCGTCAGCGGCGGTACGGTGCCGGAGGACGCGGTCGCGAAGATGGCGCCCGGCGCCTTCATCTTCGCGATGGCCAACCCCAACCCGGAGATCCACCCGGATGTCGCGCACCAGTACGCGGCCGTGGTGGCCACCGGCCGCAGCGACTACCCGAACCAGATCAACAACGTGCTCGCCTTCCCCGGCATCTTCGCGGGCGCCCTCCAGGTCCGGGCCTCCCGGATCACCGAGGGCATGAAGCTCGCGGCCGCCGAGGCGCTGGCCGCCGTGGTGGCCGACGAGTTGAGCGCGGACAAGGTCATCCCCTCGCCCTTCGACGACCGGGTCGCCCCGGCCGTCACGGCGGCCGTAGCGGCGGCCGCCCGCGCGGAGGGCGTGGCACGCCGCTGACCCTTCGGGGCGCGCGGGGAGGGGGCCGGGGCAAACCCCCGGCCCCCTCCGCCGTCCATCCCCCGGCTGCGGCCGGGGGGAGGGGCCCGGCGGGGCCGGCCGGCATGCCGCCCGGCCGGGTGGCACCCCGGGTACCGCCGGAGGTGGGCGGCGGGGCCGCGCCCGGGTACCGCCGGAGGCGAGCGGTGTCACACCTCGGTGTGGTTCCATCGCGTCGCCGGCGCGGCCTATCGTCGGGATCATGTTCGCTGCCTACGCCGCACGTATTGACCCTGACCAGCCGCTGAGCGGCCTTGAACTGGGGGAGCGCCCCGAGCCGGAGCCGCGCCCCGGCTGGACGACCGTGAGCGTCAAGGCCGCCTCGCTCAACCATCACGACCTGTGGTCGCTGCGCGGCGTCGGCCTCGGCGAGGGGTCGCTTCCGATGATCCTCGGCTGTGACGCCGCGGGGATCGACGAGGGCGGCAACGAGGTCGTCCTTCACTCCGTCATCGGGCAGAGCGGCCACGGCGTCGGCCCGCACGAGCCCCGCTCCATCCTGACCGAGCGCTACCAGGGCACCTTCGCGGAGAAGGTGACGGTCCCGACCTGGAATCTGCTGCCCAAGCCGAAGGAGCTCTCCTTCGAGGAGGCCGCCTGTCTGCCGACGGCCTGGCTGACCGCGTACCGCATGCTGTTCACCAACGCGGGGGTACGCCCCGGCGACAGCGTCCTGGTCCAGGGCGCGGGCGGCGGCGTGGCCACCGCCGCGATCGTGCTGGGTGCCGCCGCCGGGCTGCGGGTCCTGGCCACGAGCCGTGACGGGGCGAAGCGGGCACGCGCCGTGGAGCTGGGCGCCGAGGGCGCATACGCGCCGGGGGAGCGGCTGCCGCACCGCGTGGACGCGGTGATCGAGACGGTGGGCGCGGCGACCTGGTCGCATTCGGTGAAGTCGCTCAAGCCGGGCGGCACGCTGGTGATTTCGGGTGCCACCAGTGGCCCCAACCCGCAGGCCACCGAGCTCAACCGGATCTTCTTCCTGGAGCTGAAGGTCGTCGGCTCGACGATGGGGAGCAAGGACGAGCTGGAGGATCTGCTGAGCTTCTGCGCCGCGCGCGGGGTACGGCCGGTGATCGACTCGGTGCTGCCGCTGGACCGGGCGCGCGAGGGATTCGAGAAGATGGCGGGTGGCGAGCTGTTCGGCAAGGTCGTTTTGACGGTCTGACGTACGACCAGCGAACATTTTTGGCGCGATTTCCACCCCCTGCGCTCAGTTCCGGAAAATATTGGTAACTCTGCGTGATGGCTCTGATGCTCACCGGAGTGGATGGGGATGCTGGTGTCGGGGGATGCTATGTCTGCTTCGGTACCACCGCTGCCAAAAATCGAATCGCTGGTCGACGCGCCCGAACAGCTCATCCCGCTGCCGCCCGCTCGGCGCGGCCCGGCTCCACAGATCCTGCTGACCCAGCTCGAAGAGGGCCCGGAGGCGGGAAACATCGCCGACGGTCTGTGCGGGCGCTATAGCGCGGGCGGCACCGCCCGTATTCCCGTTCGCACAAGTGGCGGGTGGGCTCGCGGGCCCGCGGCGGGAGCGGGTGGGGGACACGGCGAGCCAATATCGTGCATACGGCGCCGGGGAAGTGCGCGCCCGCCAAGAAGGCGGCGGTGACCGGCGATCCCGGCGACATCCACAGCCAAGAATCCGAGCGAGCGATTCGCGCAGAAATTCAAGGGCGCCCGGCAGATCTGGTATCCCCTCGATCCCGCTCCCGCCGCTCCTCCGTCCGGGCAGAACGATGAAGGGGACGAGTGGGTATCCAATCCCACCGGGATGGCCGCGAGCATATGCCGGAGACTCAAAGAGGAACCGCGCACGGTGGTCTACTGGGCCGCCCGGTCCAATGAATTCCAGGATTTCCTCGACGCGTTCGGCAACGGCACGTCATGCAGGGGCCAGGCGACCGTCCTCGGTGGCAACGACGTCACCAATGCGGTGGTCGAGGAACAGCGCCCCACCGTGCAGCGCTCGGGGCTGCGGCTGTACTACGCGGCGCATGCCCTGCCGCAGGACGATCCGCCCAATGTGATGGGCATCGTCTTCCGCGATCGTGCGCAGGCACGTACGGGAGCGACCTGTGGAGCAACGAGGGGCAGACGCCGCTCGCCTGGGACGCCCTCAGGCCGCTCTCCGAGGCGATCAACTCGGCGCACCAGGACGTGAGCCCGGCGCCCCTCGGGCGGGGCACGGTGCAGTTCGCGCTGGAGAAAGGGGGCGGCGGGACGGACGGGGTGCGCGGGGCCACCGGATCGCTGGTGTTCGGGCAGAACGGCAAGGTCCCCGCGGACAAGCGGCTGCTGATCCTCCATGACCGGGCGAGTGCGGCACCGGAGGTGGCGCTGGAGTGCGGGTCGGGATACGGGACAGCGGCGTCGAGAGGACGACGTGGGGTCCGGGCGGCAGGTTCTCCTGCCCGCGCGATGAGCGCGACGACTGATCAGCCCTCGGCGGGGGCCGTGATCAGCCCTCGGTGGGGCCGTGGGCGGGGCGGTCGTCCGGGCCGTCGGTGAACGCCCATCCCGTCCAGCGGACCACATCGATCGCGATCACCGGCCCTCGTGGCGGCCGCTCGGTGTACTGCGGGTACTTCTCGACCAGCCGCTCCACCGCTCTCTCGCGGTCGGCCGCGGACTCGTCGGGAAGCACCCGCGCCCGGCCGTCGGCCCGCACCCACCACAGCCGCCGCCAGTCCTCCTCGTAGTGGTCCACGAGCAGGGAGACCCCCGGATGGGCCCGGATGTTGTGCAGCCGCCGCAGGTCCTGATGGCGCTTGGGCTTGTCGTCCACGGCGGTGACCACCCTCTCCCCGTCGAGCGCGAAGGTGGCAGGGACGATATGCGGCTGCCCGCCCTCGTCGGTGGTGGCCAGCCGCAGCACCCTGGCACGGGTGAACCGCCGCCGGGCTACGTCGATCTCCAGTCGCATGCGGGGAGGCTACTGTGGCGCGCTCTCCGGATGGCTGAGGCTCCGCCGGAAGCGGTAGCGCCGGATCTCGGCGCGACGCCGACATCGGGCCGGGCCGGATCGGGCTTCAACCGCGCGTCAGGTCAAGCGTCGTCAGCCCCACGGCTCCGGCCATCGGGACAGGACCCAGGCGTACGACACCCGCACCGCGGCGATGCCGAGCGTGCTCTGCGTGGGCAGCATCCCCGACTCGAAGACGCCGCCCAGCAGCGGCCCCGTCAGCTTCGCCAGCCGTTCCGCCAGGCGAAGTAGCTGGGCCGGCGTGACGCGACGTCATAGCCGAGGGCCGCGGCCCCTTCGAACGCCTGCGGGGCGAAGTAGAGGCTGGCGTGGATCGGTTCCAGCTGGTGCCACGTGCGGCGGGCAAGCGCCCGGTACTCCGTTTCACTGGGCCACCTCTCAAGGGGAGGGACAGGGCAGTGGAGCGAGGAAGCACGGCGGGGGGAGACGGAGCTTACGCCTTCGCCTGCCCGCGCAGCAGGCTGTTGATCCGCACCGCGGTCGCCGCCAGCCGGCGGTGGGCGTCGGCCAGATGGGCGTCCGTCACTCCGTGGTCCCGGGCGGTGTCGCGGATGTCGTCGCGGAACCGGTCGAGCAGCCGGTCCAGATCGCGGGCGGGGTCGCCGGACGGGGTGAAGTCCCGGGCCCACTCGGGTTCGTCCGCCTCCGCCCGGTCACCCTCGCGGTCCTCGGTCCGGCCGGCCCCGACTGTGCCGTCCTTGGCCTCGCCGCCCTTGGTGCCGCCGCCCGGCTTCGGCTCGTCCGCCCGCTCGACCGTGACCTTCGTCGGCCCGGACGGCTCGTCTCCCCAGTCCCAGCCCGCGTCCGCGTCCGCGTCCGACGAAGCGGCGCCCTGCCGGGAGATACGGCTCATCCCGCGCGATACCTCGGCCAGCCCCTCCCGGACCGCGCGCTGCCAGTCGCCCGACCGGATGTGCGCCTGCGTCTGCTCCTGAAGGCGCCGGGCGATCCGCTGGACCTCCTCGCGCGCGAACTCCTGCGCGTCCCTGGCCTGCTTACGGGCGCGCTGTGCGTCCTGCCTGGCCCGCCGGCTCTCCTCCTTCGCCCGGCGCGCCTGCTCCTTCCACTCCTCCTTGGCGCGCCGCATCTCCTCCTTCGCCTGCCGCCACCCCTCCTTGTCGCCCCAGGCGCTCTCCCACTGGCCGTGCTTGCCCTCGGCGTCGCCGGACGTACGGGCCCGCTGCGCCGCCTCGCGCATCTCGCGCCGCAGGTCGTTGGCCGAGCCGCGGACGTCCTCCCGGATCTCGGCGGCGAGCTCGGCGACCGACTCGCGGATCTCCAGCTCCAGATCGGCCAGCTCGCCGCCGCGGTCGGCCAGTTCGGCGCGTCCGGCGTCGGTGATGGAGTAGACCTTGCGCCCGCCCTCGGTGGTGTGGGTGACCAGGCCCTCGGCCTCCAGCTTGGCCAGCCGCGGATAGACGGTGCCCGCGGAGGGCGCGTACAGCCCCTGGAACCGCTCCTCCAGCAGCCGGATGACCTCATAGCCGTGGCGCGGCGCCTCGTCGAGCAGCTTGAGCAGGTACAGCCGCAGCCTGCCGTGGGCGAATACGGGGGGCATCAGAGAACCTTTCCCTGGGGACCGTCGGTGGTGTCCGTGGCCGCGTCGTCCTCGGACGGCGGGCGGCGCAGCAGCGCTATGGCGCCGGAGACGGTGGTGGCCTTGAGGCTGCCAGTGCCCGCGCCGAGCCTGCCGGTGATCCTCTTGGCGCCCCACTGGCCGCTGACCCGCAGATCGTCGAACGCGTTGGAGACGGCGCCGCTCGCGGTGTGGGCCTCGACCTCGGCGTCGGCGGGGTGCGGCAGCCGGATGGCGATCTCGCCGGAGACGGTGGTGAGGCTGATGTCCGAGCATGTCGGGGTGGGGGCCAGGTCGAGCACCATATTGCCGCTCACTGAGTCGGCCCGTACGGCAGGTCCCGAGCCCTCGACGACGGTGAGGTCGCCGGAGACGGAGTTGAAGCGCAGAGAGCCGGTGACGGCCTGGGCCTCGACCCGCCCGGAGACGGTGCCGGTACGGACCGGCCCGGTCAGCCCGAGCAGGGTGAAGTCGCCGGAGACACCGCGCAGGTCGGCGCGGCCGGTCAGCCCGGAGACCACGGCGGAGGCCCCGATGACGCCGACGGAGGCGCTGGTGCCGGCGGGGACGGTGAGGGTGACATGGACGGCACGGTTCCAGTGGCCGAGCCACGTGCGGAAGCTCTTCCAGTGGAGGTCGTCGTACGCGACGCTCAGAGTGCCGTTCTTGTGGGTGACCGTCAGCGGCGGGCCGTTGATCTCCGAGACCTCCAGACGGGCGGGTCCCGCGCCGTTGCCCACCACATTGACCGTGCCGCCCGCGATGCGCACCTCCAGGGTGGCGACGGGGCCGTCGAAGGTGAGCTTCTGTGGTTCGGTGATCGACCACTGTGATCGGGCTGACATCCCTGGCCTCCCCTGGCTGGACGTATGACGCAACATATCGTGTCTCCCCTAGACACGATATATCGCGGACGGCGGGAGTCAAGCCCGACCCGGCGTCCGGCCCGGTGCCTGGCCCGGTGCCCGACCCGGTGCCCGGCTCCGCGCCCGGCCCGTCCGGCGTGTTCGGCCCGTCGGCACATTCCGGTATCAGGGCGCATGTATGTCACAACCATGGTTTCCGTGTGATGTGAGTCGCCTTCTCCAAGGAAAATCCCGTTCGAGAGATTTCTGCTAGAGCACCACTAGAGCCCTGGTAGAGCGTCATGGAGAGCGAATGTTCGAGGCTGTTACCTTCGTGGCCTCGTAATCGGGAAGGAAGAGGGTGGTGAGGGTAATGGCGTCACAGCCCTTGAAAAACTCGGCACCAGAGGAATGCCAGGATCTGCGTTCCGTCGCCCGGCTACTGCTGCGGGCAGCGCACGATCACCCCGATGCGGGGGTGCGTTACGTGTCCGGGCAGGCGGCCGAGGATTCACAACGCCAGACCTATCCGGAACTTCTTGAATCAGCCCTTGAGTTCCTTGCCGCGCTGCGGGACCGCGGGCTGCGGCCATGTGACAAGGTGGCCCTGCTCCTCGACGGACAGTCGGAATTCCTGACGGTCTTCTGGGCGTGCGTGCTGGGCGGGTTCGTCCCCTGTCCCATGGTGCCGGTCCCCGGCGACCCGGCCCGCTGGGCCACCCAACTCGCCCATGTGAACCAGCTGTTGGAACGTCCCCTGCTGGTCACCACCGAGGCGATGCGCGCCGAGCTGCCCGAGGTCCCCGGGCTCGCGGTGGCCGCCGTGGAGGAGCTGCGAGACGTCGCCGCCTCATCCGGCGCCGCCTCATCCGGCGCCGCGCGCCGGCAGCAGCCCGAGGTGCACTCCGCGGCGCCGGAGGATCTTGCCCTGCTGGTGCTGACCTCCGGCTCCACGGGGAATTCCAAGGCGGTCATGCTCACCCATGGAAATATCCTGGCGTCCATGGCCGGAAAGGCGGACAAGCAGCGCCTCACCGCCGCCGACACCACCTTCAACTGGATTTCCTACGACCATGTGGCCGCGCTTCTGGAAGCGCATATGCTGCCGCTGTACGTAGGTGCAGAGCAATTGCATGCGGAGGCATCGGTCATTCTTGAGGAGCCGCTGAGGTTCCTCCGTATTATTTCCCGTCACCAGGTGACGATGAGCTTTACCCCGAACTTTCTCCTCGGCCCGCTCAACTCCTCGGCGGGGGAGATAGCGGAGGAAATATCGGCGGGCGGTGAAAGGCTCGATCTCAGCGCGCTGCGCCATATCGTCAGCGGGGGCGAGGCGAATGTCGTCGCGACCGGCGAGGCATTCCTTGAGAACTACGCCCCGTACGGTCTGCGGGAAACCGCGCTCTGGCCCGCCTTCGGCATGACCGAGACCTGCGCCGGCAGCATCTACAACCGCGAATTCCCCGCCACGGACGCGGGCCAGGAGTTCGCCAACCTCGGCACCCCCGTGAAGGCCCTGCGGATCCGGGTCGCCGACGACGACAACCGGGCGCTGCCGCCGGGCGAGGTCGGCGAGCTGCAGCTCAGCGGGCCGATGATCACCAGCGGCTACTACAACGACGAGGAAGCCACCCAGGAAGCCTTCACCCCCGACGGCTGGTTCCGCAGCGGCGATCTGGGCCGGATCGACGACGGGCGGCTGACTCTCGTCGGGCGCAGCAAGGACAGCGTCATCGTCAACGGCGTCAACTACTTCAGCCATGAGATAGAGGCGGCGCTGGAGCAGCTCGACGATGTGGCGGCCGGCTATGTCGCGGCCTTCCCGACCCGCCGGCCGGGCAGCGACACCGAGCAGCTGGTGATCGCCGTCAGCCCCGGGGTGGCGGACGGCGACGAGCCGGGGCTGTATCGCTTGATCTCCGCGGTGCGTTCCACCGTCGTGATGCACTGGGGCTTCCGGCCCTCCCTCATCCTGCCGCTGCCCGAGGACGCGTTCCCCAAGACCAGCCTGGGCAAGACGCTGCGCCGGCGGATGCGGATCCGGCTGGAGTCCGGCGGCTTCGACGATGTCATCGCGTACGTCGCGGAACTGACCACCCGGCAGCTCGGCGGCCACACCCCGCCGCGGGGCGAGACCGAGCGGGAGCTCGCCGAGATCTACGCCGAGATGTTCGACACCGACCCCGAGCGGATCAGCGCGACCGCGAGCTTCTTCGACCTGGGCGGCACCTCGCTGGACATTCTGCGGCTGCGCCGCCATGTCACCCGGCGCCTGGGCGTCGCGGACCTGCCGATCATCACCGTCCTCACCGCTCCGTCGGTGCGGCAGCTGGCCGCTCGGCTGGCCGACGGCGGTTCGCCCGCCTCCGGGGCGTACGACCCGATCGTGCCGCTGCAGACGGGCGGCGAGAAGACCCCGCTGTTCTGTGTGCACCCGGGCGTCGGCGAGGTCCTGGTCTTCGTCAACCTCGCCAAGTACTTCGTCGGCGACCGGCCCTTCTACGCGCTGCGCGCCCGCGGCTTCAACGAGGGCGAGAAGCCCTTCGGGAGCTTCGAGGAGATGGTGGCCTGCTATGTCGAGGCCATCCGCGCCCGGCAGCCGCACGGCCCGTACGCGATCGCCGGCTACTCCTACGGCGGTGCGGTGGCCTTCGAGATCGCCAAGGCGCTGGAGGCGGCGGGCGAGCGCGTCGACTTCGTCGGCAGCTTCAACCTTCCGCCGCACATCACGTACCGCATGGAGGAGCTCGACTTCGTCGACACGGCGGCCAACCTCGCCTTCTTCCTCGATCTGATCAACAAGAAGCAGTCGATCGACCTCCCCGACGAGCTGCGCCCGCTCCCCAAGGAGGAGCAGCTCGCGCACCTGCTGCGGATCGCCCCGCGGAACCGGCTGGCCGAGCTCGATCTGGATCTGGCGAAGTTCTCCGCCTGGGCGGAGCTGGCCAACGGCCTCACGTACCTCGGCCGTAGCTACCACCCCACCGGCACCACCCGGTCTATGACGGTCTTCTACGCCATCCCGCTGCGCGGCACCAAGGAGGACTGGCTGGAGAACGAGCTGCGCAGGTGGGACGAGCACACCACGGAGCCCAACCGGTACATCGACGTGCCCGGTGAGCACTACACCCTGATGGGCCCGCAGCATGTCGCGGCCTTGCAGGCCATTGTGCGCAAGGAGCTCGACCGTGCGCTGGGCGACGCCGACCGGTCCCGGACGGACCAGGCACAGGCCCCACGGGGCCAGGCTTAAGGAGAAGAGCAGGGTGGAAGGCAAGAAGATCCTGGTCACCGGCGGCACCGGGCAGGTCGCCCGGCCGGTGGCCGAGGCGCTGGCCGAGCGCAATGAGGTGTGGTGCCTGGGCCGGTTCGGCACCCCGGGTGTCGAGAAGGAGCTGACCGACCGCGGGATCACCACATTCCGCTGGGACATGGACGATCTGGGCACGTCGTCGTACGAGGGGCTGCCCACCGACTTCACCCATGTCATCCACTCGGCGGTGCGGCGCGGTGAGGACGGCGACTTCAACGCCGCCGTCGAGGTCAACTCGGTCGCCTGCGGGCGGCTGATGACCCACTGCCGGGACGCGGAGGCGTTCTTGTACGTCTCCACCGGCGCCCTCTACAAGCGGCAGACCCTCGACCATCCGTACGCGGAGGACGACCCCATCGACGGGGTGGCCGACTGGCTGCCGGCCTACCCGGTGGGCAAGATCGCCGCCGAGGGCGCGGTGCGGGCGTTCGCCCGGGTGCTGAACCTGCCGACCACCATCGCCCGGCTCAATATCGCCTACGGGCCGGGCGGCTATGGCGGCGTGCCGATGCTCTACTTCCGGCGGATGCTCGCGGGCGAGCCGATACCGGTGCCGAAGGAGGGCCAGAACTGGTGCTCCCTCCTCTACACCGACGATCTGGTCGCCCAGGTCCCCAAGCTGTGGGAGGCCGCGTCCTCACCCGCCACGCTGGTCAACTGGGGCGGTGACGAGGCAGTCGGCATGACCGACTGTGTGCGCTATATGGAGGAGCTCACCGGGGTGCGGGCCACGCTCGTCCCGAGCGAGGTCACCCGGGAGACGTACCAGTTCGACCCCACGGGGCGCCGGGAGATCACCGGCCCCTGCCGGGTGCCATGGCGCGAGGGTGTGCGCCGTACGCTCCAGGCGCTCCACCCCGAGCACCTCGCGCCCCAGCACACCGTCTGAGCCGCCGCACACCGTCCGAGGAGACGCGAACACCGTGGCATCACAGAACATCGAGGCCATCCGCCGGTCCTACGCGGGATTCCGGGACCGCGACATCGAGGGGATCCTGTCGGGGATGCACCCCGATGTGGAGTGGGTCCATCCGGAGGGGATGGCCGCGTACGGCCTTGGCGGCACCAAGCTGGGGCATGCTGGGATCAAGGAGTTCCTCGCGCATGTCCCGACCGTGCTGGGCGGGATGAAGCTCGCTCCCCAGGAGTTCATCGAACAGGGCGACCGGGTCGTGGTCTTCGGCACCCGAGAGGTCACCTCGCGCCGTGGCACCACCGTGACCCTGGACTTCGTCCACTCGTGGACGATGCGGGACGGCAGGGCGACGCGGATGGAGGACATCTTCGACACCGTGGCGTTCCACCAACTGATCGAGAGCTGAGAACCCCCGCCGGGTCACAGGCCGGTCCGCACCCGCCGTGGCGGGTGCGGACCGGCCGCCCGCGCGGGGCGCTCAGACGGTCGTGACGACCTCGTCGTACTCCAGCCGCGGCAGCCGGCCCATCCAGGCCTCTGGCCCCGGCTTGCCGATGTTGACCACACAGACCGCCGCGTGCCGGCCGTCGCCGAAGAACTCCTTCGAGACGGCGGCCTGGTCGAACCCGATCATGGGCCCGGCCGCGAGCCCGGCGGCGCGGACGCCCAGGACGAAGTACCCCACCTGCAGCGCGGTGTTGAACCGGGCCGAGGTCTCCCGGGCGGCGGGCTCCGCGAAGATGTCCTGCGGGTTCTCCATGAACGGGACGAGCCGCGGCAGCTCCTCGTGGAAGTCCAGATCCGCCGCCAGCACCGCCACCAGCGGCGCCTTCGCCGTCTTCTCCTGGTTCCGCCCGGTCATATGCGACACCAGACGGGCACGCGCCTCCTCCGAGCGCACCAGCACCACGCGCAGCGGCTGCTGGTTCATCGAGGTGGGCGCGTACTTGACCAGTTCGTAGATCGCGCGGACCTGGTCGTCCGTCACCGGCTCGGCGGTGAAGGTGTTCGCCGTACGGGCCTCCAGGAACAGCTGGTTCTGCGCCTCCGGCGCCAGGGTGAGGTGGAGCAGGGCCGCGCTGTTCTCAGGTGCGCTCATCGAGCTCTCCCATGTCACGCGCTTGTCGCGCGGGCTGAATTAATTGGACTGGACGGGCTAGTCCAGCGCGATGAGGGAAGGTTAGACTCACAGGTCCACCCAGGGCAAGACCGGGTCAGAGCGAGGAGGTTGGACCGTTGCGGACGGACAACGGTCCCCGGCGCAGCGCCGCGGGACGCCCGGCGGGCCCCCAGCCCGCCAAGCGGCAGGCGATATTGGAGGCGGCCGTGGCCGTCTTTCTGCGCGAGGGATACATGCGGGCGAGCGTGGACGTCATCGCCGACGAGGCCCGGGTGTCCAAGCAGACCGTCTACAACCACTTCGGCGGCAAGGAACGGCTGTTCATCGCCGCCGTGGACGGCGAGCGGGAGCGGGTGGCCGCCGGATTCGCCGCCGACTCCCCGTACGCCCCCGAGCGGCACGACGACGCCGACGCCCGTACGGCGCTGACCGCCTTCGGCCACCGGGTGCTCGCCGTACTCCTGGACGAACGGGCCTCCGCCCTGCGCCGCCTGGTCATCGCCGAGGTCGCCCGCCACCCCGCCCTGCGGCCCGCGTGCGCGGAGGGCGAGCCCCGGCAACTGGTGAAATACCTCACCGAGATGCTCGGCCGGCGCACCGACCGCGGGGAGCTGAGCGTCCCCGATCCCGCCACCGCCGCCCAGCAGTTCGTGGCCCTGCTCGTCCAGCAGGGCCTCTATCAGTCGATGTACGGCACCCGCCCGATCGCCGACGGCGACGCCGCGGCCATCTGCGAGAAGGCCGCGGATCTGTTCGTCCGCGCCTACCGCATATGAAGCGTGAAGAGGTGGCACCCATGCGTGTGAACGTTCTCGGACCGCTGACGCTGCGCCATGGCGCTCTCTCCGGAGTGCCCAGCGCGATGAAACCGCGCAAGGTCCTGTCCCTGCTGGTGCTGGGCGACGGCCGGATGGTGCCGGTGCGGTCGCTGATGGCCGAGCTGTGGGGCGACCAGCCGCCGCGGACCGGGCTGACCACGCTGCAGACGTACATCCTGCAGGTGCGCAAGCTGCTCGCCCAGGTGCTCGGCATACCGTCGGCCATGGTCGCCAGGGAGGTGCTGCAGACCAGACCCGGCGGCTACGCCTTGGTGCTGCGCCCGGGGCAGCTCGACGTCCACGACTACCGGAATCTCGTCACCGAGGGCGAAGGCGCCCTGGAGGCCGGCCACGAGCGGGCGGCCGACGCGGCCTTCCGGCAGGCCCTCGCCCTCTGGCAGGGCCCGGCCCTGGTCGACGTCACTCCGCTCGGCCGGCCGCTCCAGGCCGAGGTGGCCCGTCTTGAGCAGTCCCGGCTCACGGTCACCGAGCGCGGCATCGAGACCCGGCTGCGGCTCGGCGGCCATCTGGAGGCGCTCAGCGATCTCGCCTCGCTCGTCGTGGAGCACCGCTTCCACGAGGGCATCCACGGCCAGTACATGCTCGCCCTCCACCGCTCGGGCCAGCGAACCCGCGCCCTGGCGGTCTATCAGCGGCTGCGCATGGCGATGACGGAGGAGCTGGGCCTTGAGCCGTCGGCGAAGCTCCAGCGACTCCAGCAGGCGGTGCTGGCCTCCGACCCCCGGCTCGACCACGAGGTGGGGACGCCCGGGCGCGGGCCGGCGGTGGCGTAGGAGGGCCGTGTCACCGCCGCGGGCCGGGCACTGGTCGTGGCCGCTACGGCACGGCCGACGAGGACGGAGGCCATGCGGCCTGAGCCTCCTCGGCCGGCCTTACCCGCCGTCCTCAGACGTCGTCGTCCTCCTCATCGAGCCGAGCCAGCCACGTCGCCAGCCGCTCCACCGGCACCTCGAAGTCCGGGTTCAGGTCGACGAACGTCCGCAGCTGCTCGGCGAGCCACTCGAAGGTGATCTCCTCGTGGCCGCGTCGCTGCTCCAGCTCCTCAATGCCGCGGTCGGTGAAGTACACAGGGTCGCTCCGGAAGGGGTGAGGTGGATCTACCAGCCCAGGATATGCGGCCCGGGCTGCTTGGTGCTCCGCCACAGAGGTGCCCCCGTCCGTGCGCCGAGACGTATGGACGGGGGCGCAGCGCACGAGCGGCTATGGACCGCTCGGCCTGTCGCTCCGGAGCGCAAGCGGGTAGCGGACGGGGTTTTCCAGAAGCACCACGAGGTCACCGCGAACCACCCACCGACTTCCACGCCCGCTTCGCCCCTGGGCCTCCGGCTCCCCGGTGTCCACTGGGACAGCGAGGGGTGGCTCGCCACCACCGACTCGTGGGCGTACGTACGCGACGGCGCCGTCCACCAGTGGGGTCCCCGCGACCTGTTCACCGAGCTGGAGCGCGCATGCCGGTGGTGGCGGGAGTCGGGGTCGCCTGAGCTGTACGACTTCGGCCTCACCGTCACCGCCGGCGGGCAGACCGCCTGGCTCGGCACCCCGGGGAGCGGCCGGTCCTGGGATCTGTAGCGCCTCCGTGCCCGTGCGAGAACAATGGGCCGAGCGCCGCGAGACGCAGGCCGCGCGTGACGGTATCCGCCCGGTCCGGGACTTCGAGCCGTTGCTCATCTGATCGGCCGCTACGCCGGAAGGCCCGGCTCCCGCGCATCGCGGGGACCAGGCCTTCCGTACGTACGAGGCGGGCGGGTCAGATCTCGAAGACCTCGGCCACCAGCGCCTGCTGCTCCGCCTGGTGCCGCTTGTTCGACCCCACCGCCGGCGAGGACGAGTGCGGCCGGGAGACGCGGACCAGCCGCTCGGCCGCGGGGACGTCCGCGCCGACCGACAGCTCCAGGTGGTCGATCAGGTTGAGGGCCATGAACGGCCATCCGCCCTGGTTCGCCGGCTCCTCCTGGGCCCAGACGAACTTCTCCACGTTGGTGTACTTGGCGATCTCGGCCTGCACCTCCGCGCCGGGCAGCGGGTACAGCCGCTCCAGGCGGATGATCGCCGTGTCCGTCGCACCGCGCTTCTTCCGCTCCGCGATCAGGTCGTAGTAGACCTTGCCGGAGCAGAAGACCACCTTGCGGACCGCGGCCGGGTCGGCCGTCTCGTCACCGATGACCGGCCGGAAGGCGCCGGTGGTGAACTCCTCGGTCTTCGATGCCGCGGCCTTCAGACGCAGCATCGACTTCGGGGTGAAGACGACCAGCGGCTTGTGGTGCGGGTTGTGGACCTGCCAGCGCAGCAGGTGGAAGTAGTTCGACGGCAGCGTCGGCATGGCGACCGTCATGTTGTTCTGCGCGCACAGCTGGAGGAAGCGCTCGATCCGGGCCGAGGAGTGGTCCGGGCCCTGGCCCTCGTAGCCGTGCGGCAGCAGCAGCGTGACGCCGGAGGTCTGGCCCCACTTCTGCTCGGCCGAGGAGATGAACTCGTCCACGATGGTCTGCGCGCCGTTGACGAAGTCGCCGAACTGCGCCTCCCACATGACCAGCGACTCCGGCCGGGCCAGCGAGTAGCCGTACTCGAAGCCCATCGCCGCGTACTCGCTCAGCAGCGAGTCGTAGACGTTGTAGCGGGCCTGGTCCTCGGAGAGGTAGAGCAGCGGGGTGAAGTCGTCGCCGGTCTCGCGGTCCACCAGCACCGCGTGGCGCTGGCCGAAGGTGCCGCGGCGGGAGTCCTGGCCGGCGAGCCGGACCGGGGTGCCCTCCATGAGCAGCGAGCCGATGGCGAGGGTCTCGCCCATGCCCCAGTCGATCGTGTCGTCCTCGATCATCGACGCGCGCCGCTGGAGCTGCGGGAGCAGCCGCGGGTGGACGGTGATCCGGTCGGGGATGTTGACCTGGGACTCGGCGATCCGCTTGACGACCTCCTGGGAGATCGCCGTGTTCACCGCGACCGGGAACTCCGGCTGCGGTTCGGGGACCGCGGGCTGGGCCGGGGCGGAGACCACGTCACGGACCTCGGTGAAGACCTTCTCCAGCTGGCCCTGGAAGTCCTGCAGCGCCTGCTCGGCCTCTTCCAGGGTGATGTCGCCGCGCCCGATCAGTGACTCGGTGTAGAGCTTGCGCACCGAGCGCTTCTTGTCGATCAGGTCGTACATCAGCGGCTGGGTGAAGCCGGGGTTGTCGGTCTCGTTGTGACCGCGGCGGCGGTAGCAGATGAGGTCGATGACCACGTCCTTGTTGAACGCCTGGCGGAACTCGAAGGCCAGACGGGCAACGCGGACGACGGCCTCGGGGTCGTCGGCGTTCACATGGAAGATCGGCGCCTCGATCATGCGCGCCACGTCGGTGGCGTACATCGAGGAGCGGGACGCGGCCGGGGCGGCGGTGAAGCCGACCTGGTTGTTGATGACGATGTGCACGGTGCCGCCGGTGCGGTAGCCGCGCAGCTGCGACATGTTCAGCGTCTCGGCGACCACGCCCTGGCCCGCGAAGGCCGCGTCGCCGTGGAGCTGCACCGGCAGGACGGTGAAGTCGGTGCCGGCCTTGCCGATGATGTCCTGCTTGGCGCGCGCGACACCCTCGACGACCGGGTCCACCGCCTCCAGGTGGGAGGGGTTGGCGGTGAGCGAGACCTTGATCTGCTCGCCGTCGAGGCCGGTGAAGGTGCCCTCGGCGCCCAGGTGGTACTTGACGTCGCCGGAGCCGTGCATGGACTTCGGGTCGAGGTTGCCCTCGAACTCGCGGAAGATCTGCGCGTACGACTTGCCGACGATGTTGGCGAGGACGTTGAGCCGGCCGCGGTGGGCCATGCCGATGACGACCTCGTCCAGCCGCGACTCGGCGGCCGCGTCCAGCACGGCGTCCAGCAGCGGGATGACGGACTCGCCGCCCTCCAGCGAGAACCGCTTCTGGCCGACGTACTTCGTCTGCAGGAAGGTCTCGAACGCCTCGGCCGCGTTGAGCCGGCGCAGAATCCGCAGCTGCTCCTCGCGCTCGGGCTTGTCGTGGCCTCGCTCGACGCGGTCCTGGATCCACTTGCGCTGCTTCGGGTCCTGGATGTGCATGAACTCGATGCCGGTGGTGCGGCAGTACGAGTCGCGCAGCACGCCCAGGATGTCGCGCAGCTTCATCATGGACTTGCCCGCGAAGCCGCCGACCGCGAACTCGCGCTCCAGGTCCCACAGGGTGAGCCCGTGCTCGATGATGTCGAGGTCGGGGTGCTTGCGCTGGCGGTACTCCAGCGGGTCGGTGTCGGCCATGACATGGCCGCGGACCCGGTAGGCGTGGATCAGGTCGAAGACGCGCGCCGCCTTGGTGACGTCGTCGTCGTGCGAGACGTCGATGTCCCTGAGCCAGCGGACCGGTTCGTAGGGGATGCGCAGCGCCTTGAAGATCTCGTCGTAGAAGTCGTTCTCGCCGAGCAGCAGCTGGTTCATGATCCGCAGGAACTCGCCGGAGGCGGCGCCCTGGATCACCCGGTGGTCATAGGTGCTGGTCAGCGTCATGACCTTGGAGATGCCCAGCTTGTTCAGGGTGTCCTGCGAGGTGCCCTGGAACTCGGCCGGGTACTCCATGGCGCCGACGCCGATGATCAGGCCCTGGCCGGGCATCAGCCGCGGCACCGAGTGGACGGTGCCGATGCCGCCCGGGTTGGTGAGGGAGGCCGTGACGCCGGTGAAGTCGTCCATCGTCAGCTTGTTCGCGCGGGCGCGGCGGACGATGTCCTCGTATGCCTGCCAGAACTCGAAGAAGTTGAGCGTCTCGGCCTTCTTGATCGCCGCGACGACGAGCTGGCGGTCGCCGTTGGGCTTGACCAGGTCGATGGCGAGGCCGAGGTTGATGTGCTCGGGCTTGACCAGGGTCGGCTTGCCGTCCTTCTCGGTGAACGAGTAGTTCATCGAGGGCATCGCCTTCAGCGCCTGCACCATGGCGTAGCCGATGAGGTGCGTGAAGGACACCTTGCCGCCGCGGGCGCGCTTGAGGTGGTTGTTGATGACGATGCGGTTGTCGAACAGCAGCTTGACCGGGACGGCGCGCACGGAGGTGGCCGTCGGCAGCTCAAGGCTCGCGTTCATGTTCTTCGCGACGGCGGCGGAGGGGCCGCGCAGCGTCACGAACTCCGGACCGGCGGGCGCGGCGGGCTCGGCCGGCTTCGCGGACGGCGTCGGCTCGGCCGGGGTCGGCTTGACCGGGGCGGGCTTGGCCGGTGCGGCCTTGGCCGGCGCCGGGGCGGCCGGGGCCGCGGCGGCGGGCTTCGCGTCCGCGGGCTTGGCCGCCGGTGCGGCGGGCGCGGCGGGCGCGGGCTTGGCCGCCGGTGCGGCGGGCGCGGGCTTCGCGGTGGCGGGCGCACCCGCCGCCGGTGCAGCCGGGGCGGCACCTCCGGTTACTGTCTGTGGTGGCGCGGCCACCGCGGAGCCGGTGTCCTGGCCCGGCTTGTAGTCGGCGAAGAAGTCCCACCAGGCTCGGTCGACCGAGTTCGGGTCCTGGAGGTACTGCTGGTAGATCTCGTCGACGAGCCACTCATTGGGTCCGAAGGCAGCGGCAGGGTGACTTCCCTGTCCGTCCTGCTCGTCGGTCGAGATGCTCGAAGTGTTGGGGGACTGTGGCGACACGGCGGCAACCGCCCTCTTCCGCTTCCTAAGGTGGTGGACAGCGGGAATTAAGGCTACGCCCCTTGGACCCTTACGTGCAGGCCGCACTGGTCATCGTCGCGCAAGTCACATTGATCGGCGGGTTTCGGTGCAGTATGCGGCGGGAAACAAGCGGGGTTCCGCTGTGTTTCCGCAGATACGAGCGAACGCAAAAGTGCACCCACACCGCTCGGGTGTGCGCGTCCGCGACCGACTTTACGTCAATTTTGATCTTTAGGGGGGCCCGGTTTGGTCTTCGGGGTACCCGGGAGGGTGACCTTGATCCGGCAGCCCCGCGGCGACTCCGCGACGCCTATGCGCCCGCCGTGCAGATCCACCGCCCAGCGCGCGATCGCGAGCCCCAGCCCGGTGCCCCCGTCGCTGCCCTGCCCCGATCTGCGCCGCGCCCACGGCTGACCCGAGCCGTCCGGGGACAGCCCGCCCCGGTTGAACCGCTCGAAGACGCGGTGCCGCTCCGTCTCCGGGATGCCGGGGCCCTCGTCCAGCACCTCGAGATCCAGGCTCTCCGGACCCTCGCCGCGTCGGGCGCGCACGGTGACCCGGCCGTGCGCCGGGCTGTGCTTCATCGCGTTGTCGATGAGATTCGCCACGACCTGGTGGAGCCGCTCGGCGTCGGCGTGCGCGGTCAGCTCTGGCGGCGAGACGTCGAGGTGGAGATGGACGTCCTTACGGGTGTGCGCGCCCGACTGGGACTCCGCGCCCTTGGCCATGCTCGCCTCCTTGAGGATCCCGGCGAGATACGGCCAGACCTCGAAGCGTCGCGCGTAGAGCGGCACCACCCCGTTGTCCAGCCGCGACAGATCGAGCAGCTGGTCGACCAGGCGGCCGAGCCGCTGGGTCTGGCGCAGCGCGACCCGCATCGTCTCCGGATCGGCCTCCGAGACGCCGTCCACGACGTTCTCCAGCACGGCCCGCAGAGCCGCGATCGGCGTGCGCAGCTCATGCGAGACGTTGGCGACCAGCTCCTTGCGGTGGGTGTCCACCGCCTCCAGATCGGCCGCCATCCGGTTGAAGGCGGTCGCCAGGTCGCCGAACTCGTCCCGGCGCTGCGCCGCCCCCACCCGCCGGGTGTAGTCGCCGTGCGCCATGGCCCGGGTGACCTCGGTCATCTCGTCCAGCGGGGCGGTCAGGCCGTGCGCCACGAACTGGGTGATCAGCAGCGAGGCGATGATCGAGAAGATGGTGATCACGCGCAGCTCGGTGTCCGAGTGCATCGCCGCGAACACCAGCAGCGTGGTGATGATCACCGAGCCGATCACCAGCGCGCCGAGCGCCGCCTTGACCGAGCGGTACGGGTCGAACGGCCGCAGGGCCTCCCACACCCGGCTCCACGTGGCGCGGCTCCATGCGATCCGGCGGCCGGGACCGGGCGGCCTCATCATGCCGCCGGAGTCTCCAGGGCGTAGCCGACACCGTGCACCGTACGGATCCGCTCCGCGCCGATCTTCCGGCGCAGCGCCTTGATGTGGCTGTCCACGGTCCGGGTGCCCGAGGCGTCCGCCCAGTCCCACACCTCGGCCAGCAGCTGCTCACGCGAGAGCACCGCGCGGGGGGTGTGCGCCAGGCACACCAGCAGATCGAACTCGGTCGGCGTGAGATGGACGTCGGAGCCGCGCACCCGCACCCGGCGCTGGGCGTGGTCGATCTCCAGCTCGCCCAGGCGCAGGATCCCGCTGCGCGGGGTGTGGGCGGCCAGCGCCGCCCGCTCGACTCTGCGAAGCAGGACATGCACCCGGGCGGCCAGCTCGCGCATCGAGAACGGCTTGGTCATGTAGTCGTCCGCGCCGACCCCGAGCCCGACCAGCATGTCGGTCTCGTCGTCCCGGGCGGTCAGCATCAGCACGGGCACCGGCCGGCGGGCCTGCACCCGGCGGCAGACCTCCAGGCCGTCGAAGCCCGGCAGCATCACGTCGAGGACGAGCAGATCGGGCTGCCATGCCTCGGCCGTGTCGACCGCCGCCGGACCGTCCCCGGCCGTCTGCACCTGGAACCCCTCGGCCCGCAGACGGGCCGCGATGGCGTCCACTATCGTCGGGTCGTCCTCGACGACGAGGACCCGGCGCTGAGCGCCCGGGGTGGTCGTGGCGGCCCCGTTGTGACCGATGTGAGTCTGCTCCATACGCCCGCCCCTGCGTCGTCCCGTGAAACCCGCGGCTTGTTCGCGCCTGGTCATCGCCCGGCCGCGTTTGGTAGGCAAGCAAGCGTAAAGCCAGCCTACGCGGCTCGGCTACGCGCCCCGAACCGCGAGGTGCACGACGTCCGGCACACCTCGGGCAACAGCGATCTCATCCGTACGGACCTGAGTGAACCCGGCATTCCGGAGCGATTCCTCAAACGCGGCGGACGGCTGCGCCGACCAGACCGCGAGAACTCCGCCCGGCGTGAGGCGGGCGGCGCAGGCGGCGAGCCCGGCGGGGGAGTAGAGGCCGCCGTTGTCCTCGGTGACGGTCCAGTCGGGTCCGTTGTCGATGTCGAGGCACAGCGCGTCGTACGTCGGGGCGCCCGAGCCGCCCGTGCGGAGGTGGGCGATCAGATCGGTGTGGACGATCTCGGTGCGCGGATCGGCCAGCGCCTCGGCGGACACGGCCGCGAGGGGGCCGTTCCGGTGCCAGTCGATGACCGCCGCCTCCCGCTCGACCACCGCGATCCGCCCCCACCGGGGCTCGGCCGCCGCCTCCACCAGCGAGAAGCCGACGCCCAGCCCCCCGATCAGCAGCGCGGGCGCCGGGCGTCCGGCGGGCAGGGCGTCGAGCGCGGCGCGTACGAGCAGCCGCTCGGAGCGGCCGTCGGAGGTGTCCATGAGGAAGCAGCCGTTGGCGATGATCTCGAAGACGGCCTCGGATCCCTGCTCGCCCCCGCCCCGCCGCCGCAGCACCACCTCGCCGTACGGTCCCTCCCGGCGGTCGACGGTCACCGGCGGCCGGTCGGCGGCGGCGTCGTACGGCTGCGGTGGCTGCGGCTGAGGCTGCATGGGACGGGGTCCTCCTGGGCGGTCCGTAATGCCGCCATCCTCGCGCCGGTGCGGCCCGCCGGTCCAGCGGGTCCAGCGGGTCCGCGCGCGGCAGGCACTGTGGCGGCGTTCACCTCACAATCGGCTGCACGGTGACATGGCTCACGATCCGGAGGTTGTTCTCCGCCGGCGTGGAAAAGCGGGAACAGATGTATCGGGAACACGGGAACAGATGTATCGGGAACAGACGTAGGGCGAAGGCGGCGGACGAGGAAGGGGCCCTCGGTGACGACATGGGCACAACCAGCCGAACCGACGGCCGACGACGCGGACACATCCGACGCGACCCCGGCCGCCCCTGCCGTCCCGGCTGCCGATCCGGCCGCCCCTGCCGTCCCGGCTGCCGATCCGGCCGCCCCCGGCCGGCGCCCGGCCGTCCCCGGTGGCAGGGCGCCTGCCGTCCGCGCGGATCTGCCGGGCCGAGACCCGGCCGTCGACCCGGGCAAGGCCACCGATGGGAGTCCGGGCGCGTCGAGCCGGGGCCCGGCCGCCGGCCCGGACGACAAGGCCACTGATGGGAGTCCGGGCGCGTCTGGCCGGGGCCCGGCTGCCTCCGCCGAGGGGCGCCCAGCCGCTTCCGTACGGGCCCCGGCCACCCCTGACCGGGGCCCGACCGTCCCCGGCGTCCGTCCGGCGGCTGACGGCGATGCGAGCCCGAGCATGGCCGCCGACACCGCCGACACCGCCGACACCGCCGACACCGCCGACAACGCCGACCCGGCGACGCCCCGCCGAAGCCGGACCGCCGGCCCGGCGGTGCGCGGCCCGGGGGTGCGCGGCCCGGGGGTGCCCGGCCCGGGGGTGCCCGGCCGGGCGGGGCCCGTCGCCGTCGGGGCCAGTACGCCGCAGACTCCGGCGCGCGGGCGCCGCCCGTCGCCCACAGCGGCCCGGCTACGGCGACTGGTGCCCACCCTCACCGCGGCGCCGTTCACCCTCTGCTACTCGCTCGTCCTCCTCGGCACCGGGCTCTTCGCCTACCTCGGCGACCCCGGCACCGTCCATGACCTGCTCACGAGCTCCAGCACCGATGTGTCCCATCTGTCCGAGCGGCCGCTGCTGACGCTGCTCGCCAGCGCGCTGTGGATCGTGGGCGGCATCAGCTCGCCGTATCTGCTCGCCTTCCTCCTCGTGCTCACCGCGCTCGAGCGCCGCATCGGCGGACTCCGCACCGCCGGGGTGTTTCTGCTCGGCCATGTCCTCGCGACGCTCCTCACCGAGCTTCCGGTGGGAGCGTCCGTCGCGGTCGGCCGGCTCCCGGACAGCTCTCTGCGCCGCCTCGACTACGGCGTCAGCTACGGACTGATCGCCTGCGCGGGCGCCCTCGCGGGGCTGCTGCGGCCCCGGCTGCGGTGGGCCCTGGTCGGCGGGGTCGGGCTGGCGGTCGTCGTCGGGAGCCTGGTGGATTTCGACCCGCTCACGGACGGGGGCCACGCCCTCGCCCTACTGACCGGCGTCGCCTGCCGGCCGTACGTCCGCCGCGTCGCTCAACGCCGCGGCGCCGGTCCCTCCGAACGCGCCCCGCGCATCGGGTAGCCCGCCGCGCCCAGGGCGAAGGCCCCGCCCGCCGTCCACCTTGCCGCCCGCCGCGGCCCCGGCCAGAGCGGCCAGCGCGTCCGCGTCCCCCTTCGCGACGGCGCGCGGCAACTCCGCGTCGCTTCGGTCTGCCCCCATGGGCCGGAACAGTCTCACGCCCCTCTATCGCTCGGGGGCCGGCCGGCGGTTCACGCTCTGCTCCGGGTCTGATCGCTCACAGCGAACAGACGTCCGGGAACACCGGAGTCCCGCAGCGCATTGTGTGGACATTGAGTCTGCATAGCTCAACTTGCCTGCCGAAGGGGAGATCATGGCTTCGCTGCCCACACCGCTCACCCTGCCCGTGCTGCCTCTCGATGACGAGGTGGTACTGCCTGGCGTGGTGGTGCCACTGGACCTTTCCGATGCCGAGGTGCGCGCCGCGGTGGAGGCCGCGCAGGCCGCCGCGCGCTCCAGCGGGGACGGGAGCGGGAAGCCGCGGGTGCTGCTGGTGCCGCGGATCGACGGGACGTACGCCGCCATCGGCACGCTCGGCACCGTGGAGCAGGTGGGCCGGCTCTCCGACGGGGACCCCGGTGCGCTCATTCGCGGCGTACGGCGCGTCCGCATAGGGGCCGGGACCACCGGGCCCGGGGCCGCGCTGTGGGTGGAGGGCACCCAGGTCGAGGAGATCGTGCCCGACCCGCTGCCCGGTGCCGTCACCGAGCTGATGAAGGAGTACAAGGCGCTGGCCACCAGCTGGCTGCGCAAGCGCGGCGCCTGGCAGGTCGTGGACCGGGTGCAGCAGATCGACGACGTCTCGCAGCTCGCCGACAACTCCGGCTACTCCCCCTTCCTCTCCGCCGCCCAGCGCGTCGAGCTGCTGGAGACCACCGACCCCGTGGCCCGGCTCAAGCTGGCCGTCACCTGGCTGACCGACCACCTCGCCGAGCAGGACGTGGCCGAGTCGATCGCCAAGGACGTCCAGGAGGGCGTCGACAAGCAGCAGCGCGAGTTCCTGCTGCGGCGCCAGCTGGAGGCGGTCCGTAAGGAGCTGGCGGAGCTCAACGGCGGAACCCAGGGCGAGGCTGACGAGGCTGACGACTACCGGTCCCGGGTCGAGGCCGCCGATCTGCCGGACAAGGTCCGCGAGGCGGCCCTCAAGGAGGTCGACAAGCTGGAGCGGGCCTCTGACCAGAGTCCCGAGGGCAGCTGGATCCGCACCTGGCTGGACACCGTCCTGGAGCTGCCCTGGAACGAGCGCACCGAGGACGCGTACGACATCCGGGGCGCCAAGGCCGTGCTCGACGCCGACCACGCGGGCCTGGACGACGTGAAGGAGCGCATCACCGAGTACCTGGCGGTGCGCAAGCGCCGTGCCGACCGGGGGCTCGGGGTCGTCGGCGGCCGTCGCGGCGGCGCGGTGCTCGCGCTCGTCGGGCCGCCCGGCGTCGGCAAGACCAGCCTGGGCGAGAGCGTCGCGCGCGCGATGGGGCGGAAGTTCGTCCGCGTCGCGCTCGGCGGCGTCCGCGACGAGGCGGAGATCCGCGGCCACCGGCGCACCTACGTGGGCGCGCTGCCCGGTCGCGTCGTACGGGCCATCAAGGAGGCCGGCTCCATGAACCCGGTCGTCCTCCTCGACGAGATCGACAAGGTCGGCTCCGACTTCCGCGGCGACCCGGCCGCGGCCCTGCTGGAGGTCCTGGACCCGGCGCAGAACCACACCTTCCGCGACCACTACCTCGAGGTCGAGCTCGACCTGAGCGACGTCGTCTTCCTCGCGACGGCCAACGTCCTGGAGGCCATCCCGGAAGCGCTGCTGGACCGTATGGAGCTGGTGCGCCTCGACGGCTACACCGAGGACGAGAAGGTCACCATCGCCCGCGACCACCTGCTGCCCCGGCAGCTGGAGCGCGCCGGCCTGGAGCCGGGCGAGGTCGTGGTGGCGGACGAGGCGCTGCGCAGGCTCGCGGGCGAGTACACCCGGGAGGCGGGCGTACGGACCCTGGAGCGGTCCATCGCCCGGCTGCTGCGGAAGGTCGCGGCCCAGCATGAGCTGGGCGAGCGCGAGCTGCCGCTCACGGTCGGCGTGGACGAGCTGCGCCCGCTGATCGGGCGGCCGCACCACACCCCCGAGTCCGCCCAGGACCCGGCCGAGCGCCGCACCGCCGTCCCCGGCGTGGCGACCGGGCTCGCGGTCACGGGCGCGGGCGGCGATGTGCTCTTCGTCGAGGCGTCGCTGGCCGATCCGGAGACGGGCGGCGCGGGGCTGAGCCTCACCGGTCAGCTCGGCGACGTCATGAAGGAGTCCGCCCAGATCGCGCTCTCCTTCCTCCGCTCCCACGGCGCGGAGCTGGAACTGCCGGTCGGCGATCTGAAGGAGCGCGGCATCCACCTCCACGTCCCGGCGGGCGCGGTCCCCAAGGACGGGCCCAGCGCGGGCATCACCATGACCACGGCCCTGGCCTCGCTGCTCTCCGGCCGTCAGGTGCGGCCCGAGGTGGCGATGACGGGCGAGGTGTCCCTGACCGGGCGGGTGCTGCCCATCGGCGGCGTCAAGCAGAAGCTGCTGGCGGCGCACCGGGCTGGGGTCACCACCGTGATCATCCCCAAGCGCAATGAGCCCGACCTGGACGACGTCCCCGCCGAGGTCCTGGAGAAGCTCGACGTCCACCCGGTTTCGGACGTTCGCCAGGTCCTGGAGCTGGCCCTCGAACCCGCCTCGACGGCCGCCCCGGAGGTTCCGGTGGCGGCGTGACGGACGCTGCCGGTGCGCCGGCCCGGGACCCCGGTCGAACGGGGTTCCGGGCCACGCGTGACCTGTCGGCCGTGCGTATCGCCGGACTAACCGGTCGCATGCGGTTCGAGTGTGCGGCGGGGAGGAGCGGCACGGTAACCATCGCGGAGATGGCAGGGACTGACGCACGCTGCCTCGTTCCAACAGGGACGCCTCCGGATCGGCCCGGTCGCGGTGGACAGGATCCGGTCGTGGGCGGAGGGGCGGGCGCAGCTCATGGTCAGGCTCCTCGGGGCGGACACGGGACACGGCCGAGGACGGCCGATGCCCTCCGGTGTACAGGCAGACCTGTCCGTACACCGGAGGGCGAGGAGACCATCAGATGTGGGGGGTAGGTGGTCTCAGCGGTGGGCCTCAGCCGTTGGCGAGCGCCTGCAGCCGGTCCATCGCGCCATTGAACTGGTCGTGGTCGCCGACCGTCGGACCCGTCGAGGTGTACTGCCAGATGGTGTGGAAGCCCCAGCCCGCCGGCAGCTCACCGACGGATGAGCCGTAGCGGGGGATCCACAGCGGGTTGACGCTGCCGAAGGCGCTGGAGTTGCCCGTGCAGCTCTTCCACCAGCTGGTGGAGGTGTAGATCACCGGGTCGCGGCCGGTGCGCGACTTATAGGTGGTGGTGAAGTCCTTGATCCAGCTCACCATCGCGCTGGCGCTCTTCCCGTAACAGGTCGCGCCGTAGGGGTTGTACTCCATGTCGAGGGCGCCCGGCAGCGTCTTGCCGTCCTTGGTCCAGCCGCCGCCATGGTCGACGAAGTAGTTGGCCTGTGCGGCGCCGCTGGAGTTGTCCGGCAGGGCGAAGTGGTACGCCCCGCGGGTCATGCCGACGTTGTACGAGCCGTTGTACTGCTGCGCGAAGTACGGGTTGATGTAGCTGGTGCCCTCGGTCGCCTTCACATAGGCGAACCGGACTCCGCTGCTCCAGAGCGTCGACCAGGCGACATTGCCCTGGTGGCTGCTGACGTCCACGCCCTCGACGGTGGCAAGCAGCCCCGAGGGCTCCTCATCGGACAGGGACGCGCCCTCGTGCTTGAGTATCTGCGAACCCGCCCAGTCGTCCTCGGGGTGGGGGATGGCCTTCGCGCCCTGGGCGGCGAATGCCGAACCGGGCAGGGCGAAGGTAGCGGTGAGGAGAGCGGCGAGAAGACCGATCAGCGCGCTGAGGGCGCGTCGGGCCGAACCAGATCTGTGCACAGGCATGGCGTGCCTCCGAAGCCTCGGTGGGGAGAGGGACATGCGATTGGAATGGCCATGTCAGAAAGACGCTACGGGCGTAGATAGGTGCATGGAAGGGGGAGGGTGTGATGCCGTTGGTCTAATCCTGCGAAATACTGGTGGAGCTGCGGTAACAGCCGTGCGTGCAAGAAACTTTCACGATGTGAAAATCCGGAGAGGGCTCTGACGTGCACAACACCGGGCCAACGCCCCCCGCGCAGGGTGAGGGCGGTACCGCGGGCGGAATTGGCGTAGATCATGCATTCCTGGCTCTGGAGCGCGAATTGGCGCTTTTCCTCCGCCGGGCCCGCGCCGCTTCGGGTGAATTGGCCCGGGAAGTCCATCCCGACCTGGAATCCGCCGCCTATGGGCTTCTGATGCGGCTCGAGGACGCGGGCGCGCAGCGGGCCACGGATCTCGCGGCCTATATCGGCGTCGGCAAGGCGACGATGAGCCGTCAGCTGCGTGCGCTGGAGGGGCTCGGTCTGGTGGCGCGGACGCCCGACCCGGCGGACGGCCGGGCGTCTCTGGTGCAGCTGACGGACGAGGGCCGGACCCGCTTCCGCTCCGTCCGGGTCGCCCGGCGGGCGCGGTATGCCCGCCGGCTCGCCTCCTGGGAGCGCAGCGAGGTCGCCGAACTCGCCAGGCTGCTGCACCGGTTGAACCGGGAGCAGGAGGCCGACGACCGAGGTCGGACGGCCCGCGCAGGCGACGAGTAGGGCGCTCATACACGCCAGGATCGACGAGCTCCGTGGATCCGGCGACGCGGGTGTGGCAACGGCGTTACGGCGCCCGTGGATACGGCGGCGACCGCCGCTCTTATGGGGCGCCCTCTCCCGGCCCCGCCCCCTTACGGCTCGACGAAGACGACCGCCGCGTCGTCGTGCGCCTTGCCCCGCGGGAAGGCCGTCCTGTCCGGATCGGAGTGCTCCGCCGCCCGCACCCGGTCGATCAGCGCCTGCGGGCCCTCCTTGCGCAGCAGCGCGAAGCACGCGGCCCAGTCGCCCTCGCCGAACACCTCCACCCAGCGCGACGCCCCGTCGGTGAGCGCCGCCAGCGCCCGTACCTCGGTGCGCGGAATCTCGCCCACGACCGCCTTATGGGCGACGTCGGGGTCGGCGGCGGCGGTGAAGAAGCCGCCCTCCGCATTGCGCAGCGGGGCGAGCCGGCGACCGGCGGCCCGTAGCTGGTCAATGCGGTCGTCAAGCACCGGGGTCACCCCGCCGTGGCTCCGCTCGATCAGCAACGCGGAGTCGGAGAGCACCAGATACTCGACCCGCCGCACGTCCCAGCGCACCGTGACCACGGTTGCCTGGGGTGTGAGCGAGTGAGAAAGGTCACAGGTTGAACGGTGTGTTTCGGCGGTACGCCTGATCGCCTCGGAGAGGCACTCTGCCAGGGGCATATCCCGTCGCGAACCGGACAGTTCGAGCAGCGCTCCGCCGAGCCGTGCGGTGAACCAGGGCACGCCATGGACGCATCCGTCGTCGCCCTCGGGTGGCGTCACTCCGTCCAGCACCACCAGGGCACCGCCGCCCCCCGACGCTGGTAGGGCTACTGACGCGTAGTCCTCATTGGGCAGTTGATGATCGCCGGGTGCGGTCGCGAGTTCGATGCGCATGGAGTCAGTCTGCCGGATCGGCGCTGCTCAGCGCCGTTACCCAGGGTTAGGGCCGGTCTTGGTCCATACCAGGCTGACGCATGCCGGATTGGGGAGGAATTGACACCTCTTGGGAAGGCGTGGGCGCGCATCCTGCCAGGATGACCAATCCTTTTCCAGCCCGTGAAAGGCGGCGGGAGGATGTGGCCCGCGCCAAAAGTTGGTGGTCAACTACGCAATGCGGTTCACTCGTTCGGGTGGCCGGGTGGATGATGCATGCCCGCCCCAGAGCCGTCCTGAAAGGGTCGGAATCCCTACCAGAGGTGGGGAAACACAATTGTTGATCCGTCGTCACCTCTGGATAGCCCAGCGGTCGGGCGAGAAAAGATTGTGAGCACCGGTGCGGAAGAAGTGGCTTCGGGGCAGCAACCGCGAACAGAATGGCGAGTCACGCCAGCAACAGGAGGCGCCGCAGCGGCGCACCGCACGCGTCCGTAATCGACTGGCCGCGTCCGTCGCCCTCGTCTCCGTGGCCGTCCTCGGGGCCGGCGCGCCCGCCGTCGTCCTGGCCCTGGACGACACCACCGACGCCCAGCGCCTCGTCGACCTCGCCGAGACCAACCGCGGTGCGGTGGCCCTCGCGCATTCCCTCGCCGATGAGCGCGACGCCATGACGCGGTATGTCGCGGACGGGCGCACCACCGCGTCCGGCGGCGGGGTCTCGGAGAGCATGCGCGCCCGGGTCGACCGGCAGGTCAAGGAGGTGCGTGGAGAGGTCCCGGCCACGGTCCGGCGGCTTCTCGACGACCTCCCCGGACTGCGTCAGCAGGCGCTGAGCGGCCATGGCTCGGCGCTTGACGTCTTCACCTCGTACACCAAGGCCGTCCAGGCGCTGAACGGCATCGCCGACACCCTCGCCCGCAAGCTCCCGGCCGACGCCGACTCCGGCGCCACCGCCGCGCTGGCCCCGCTCGGTCGCGGCGCCGAGGAGGCGTCGGCCACCCGCGGGCTGCTGCTCGCCGCGCTCGCCGCGGGCGGCGGCCAGTCCAAGCTGGTCACGGCCGCCCAGCGGACCAATGTGCGCGAGCAGTCCGCGCTCGCCGACTTCCGGGAGCTCGCCCCGGCCTCGGTGCGCGACCGCTACGACCGCACCGTCAACGGCACCGAAGTCACCGACGCCGAGCGCTATATCGCCCGGCTCACCGACCAGGACCGGTTCGCGGGGAATGACTTCTTCCTCGACGACGGCCGCGTCGAGTCGAGTCTGAACGCCCGAGTCGACCAGATGCGCGGCGTCGAGTCCGCGCTCGCCTCCTCCGAGGCGGCCCATCTCGCGCAGCTGCGTGACGACGATGTCACCGCCCTTGAACTGCGCATCGCCCTCGTCGGCGGCGCGCTGCTGCTCGCCCTCGGCATCAGCGTCCACAGCGCCCGGTCGATGACCCGGCCGCTGGCCGCGCTGCGCCTCGGCGCCCGCCGGGTCGCGGCCGATCCGGCGGCCGAGGAGCCGGTCGCGTTCAAGGGGCGCGAGGACGAGTTCGCGGAGGCCGTACGCTCCGTCAACGAGCTGCACGCCGCGGCGGTGCGCGCGCAGGAGCGCGCCACGAGGCTCGACGCCGAGCGCGCCCGGCTCGTCGGCGAACGGCAGCGGCTGGCCGACGAGGCGGACGGGCTGCGCGAGGAGCGGGACGCGGTCGCCACCCGCCTGGGCGGCCTGCGGGCCCGGGTGCACGGCAGCTTCGTCAGTCTCGCGCTGCGCTCCCTCGGCCTGATCGAACGGCAGCTGGCCGTCATCGAGTCCATGGAGGAGACGGAGCAGGACCCGGACCGTCTGGAGACGCTCTTCCAACTCGACCACCTGGCCACCGGGATGCGCCGCTACGGAGAGAACCTCCTGATCATCGCGGGCTCCGAGAACCAGGCCACCCACCCCGGCCCGGTGTCACTGCTGGATGTGCTGCGCGCCTCCATCAGCGAGGTCGAGCGGTACGACCGGGTGCAGATCCAGGCGCTGCCGCCGCACGCCCAGGTCGCCGGGTTCGCCGCGGACAGCATCAGCCATCTGATCGCCGAGCTGCTGGACAACGCGACATCGTTTTCGCCGCCGGACGCGCAGGTCCAGGTCGCCGGCTGGCTGCTGGAGAGCGGCGAGGTCATGCTCTCCATCCAGGACGAGGGCATCGGCATGACGCCCGAGCGCTTCGTGGAGCTCAACAACCGGCTCGCCGACCCGGTCCCGGAGTACTGCCAGGGCCCGCAGCCGGAGGATCCGCTGGGGCTCGGTCTGTACGTGGTGACCCGGCTCGCCGCGCGCCACGGCGTCCGGGTGCAGCTGCGCGAGCAGAAGCCGGGCGGGGTGGCGGCCACCGTCGTTCTGCCGATCAAGATCCTCCCGGCCGGTCCGCCCGGCGCCGGGCTGCCGCCCGCCCCGCCGGTGGGTGTGGGCGCGTCGCTCGGCGGCGCCCGTCTGCCCGCCTTCCCGGGCTCGGAGGCCGAGGCCAACTCCAACGCCCTCGCCGCCCGCGACCGTTCGGCGGCCTCCGGCGGTACGCGGCGCGACCAGGCATCCGCTGAGATACCCACCCAGGCCGTGCCCGAGGCCGCCGCCGGGGTCCCGGTCGGGGCCGCGCCGGTCGCGGAGCCGGAGCCGCGCGCTCCGGAGCCCGGGCCCTTCGAGACGGCCTCCGAGGCCGAGGCGTCCGCCCCTTGGGCCGCGCCCGGCGAGGGATGGGCGCAGGCCACGGCCACCGACGGCGCGTACCCGATGGAGCCGACGCCGCCGCGCGGCCATCCGCATCCGGGGAGCGGCGGCGAGCTGCCCAACCTGCCGAAGCACGCCCGGACGTCGGCCCAGGCCGCACCGGCCGGCGCCGGCGGCGCCCCGGCCCCGACGGCCCCATCGGCCCCACCGGCCGAGCCGGATGTACCGGCCGTCGAGCAGACGATGGAGCTGGGCGTCCAACGGGACGACCATGAGCAGCGGTTCGGCAGCCACGGCATACGCCCGGTCGGCGCTGACGCCTGGGGTCCGGCCCAGGGCGGTGGTACGCCCGCCCCGGATCCGTACGCCATCGGCCCCGATCAGCACGCACGGGCGGATGAGCGGCCCCGCACCGACAAGGGGCTGCCCAAACGCACGCCGAGGAATCTCGCGCTGCCCGAGCCCGATCCGCGGGAGCGGACCGGCTCGCTGAACGCGGAGGAACTGCGGCGCCGACTCGGCGGCTTCCAGCGCGGTGCCCGCGACGGACGCCGTGACGTCGAGGCCGAGATCGCGGCGGACGACCGGCAAGCGGAGCAAGCAGGTCACACAGGACAAGAAGGTCAAACGGGGGCGCAGGGCGAGGGCGGCACGGTTGAGGAGGCACGCAGGTGAATGCGCCCAGTAGTACCTATGGGTTGAGTTCCGAGGCCCGTAATCTGCACTGGTTGCTGTCGAACCTGGTCGAGGAGGTGCCGGGCGTCCGCTCGGTGGCCGTCGTGTCATCCGACGGGCTGATGCTGCTCTCCTCCGACACACGGCACGCCGTCGGGTCCGCCGGTCCGGTGGGTCGGGACGGCCCCAAGGGCTCCAGTGCGGACCTCGCGACGATCGTCTCGGGGCTCGGCAGTCTGACGCTCGGTGCGTCGAAGCTGATGGACGCGGGCGGCGTCAAGCAGACGATGGTGGCGATGGACGAGGGCAGTCTGTTCGTCATGTCGATCAGCGACGGCTCGCTGCTGGGGGTGCATGCCACCCCGGACTGCGATATGACCGTCGTCGCCTACCATATGGCGCTGTTCGTGGGCCGGGCCGGACATGTGCTCACCCCCGAACTCCGCAGTGAACTCCGCAAGTCCATGGAGTCCGCGCAGTGACGGCCCTGTCCCGCCGGCCCGACCGCAAACCCGGCCGGGTACGTCCGTACTCGCTCACCGGCGGCCGCACCCGCTCCGGCCATGTGCTGCTGGTGGAGACCTTCGTGGCGTCGCTGGAGTCCCCGGACGGACGGCTCGACCTGGCCCTCAGCGGGCTGAACGCCCGGATGCTGCCGGAGATCAGGGAGATCATCGACCTGTGCCGCCGGATGCGCTCGGTCGCGGAGGTGTCCGCGATGCTCAAGATGCCACTCGGGGTGGTGCGTGTCCTCCTCAGTGACCTGGCCGATCAGGGAAAGATCCGCGTCTACGGCACCGGGCGGAGCCCCGGTCAGCCGGATCGCGCGTTGCTCGAAAGGGTGCTCAGTGGACTTCGCAGGCTCTGAGTCGGTGACGACGATGACTGTGACATCGCCGAGAGAGTCGGAGATACCCGGGGCCGGGATACCCGGCGCCGAGGAGGCGCTCCAGGGGTGGCAGACGGATCGTTCGCGCGCGCCGATCGCCACCAAGATCGTGGTAGCGGGGGGCTTCGGCGTCGGCAAGACGACCTTCGTCGGCTCGGTGTCGGAGATCACGCCGCTGCAGACCGAAGCGCTGATGACGCAGGCCAGCGAGGACGTGGACGATCTGGCGGCCACGCCGGAGAAGCTGACGACGACCGTCGCGATGGACTTCGGCCGGATCACGCTGGAATCCGATCTTGTGCTGTATCTCTTCGGCACCCCCGGCCAGCAGCGGTTCTGGTTCATGTGGGACGACCTGATGCGCGGGGCGATCGGCGCGGTGGTGATGGCCGACACCCGGCGGCTCGAGGACAGCTTTCCGGCGCTCGACTACTTCGAGAGCCTCGGTCTGCCGTATGTGGTGGCGGTGAACCACTTCGAGGGGACTCCGCGGTATGAGCCCGAGGACGTACGGGATGCGCTCTCCGTGGCGGCGGATGTACCCGTTGTGATCATGGATGCGCGTCAGCGGATCTCGGTCGTGGACGCGCTGCTGGCATTGGTGGGGCACGCCGTTGACGTCTCACCTGAGTGACGTAACCTCAGCTCCGCTCGCGGAATGGAATACTCCGCTCCTCTTTTTGGTCTGAGCTTGAGGGAGAGTCGACAGTCATGCGGAAGATACTCATCGTCGGAGCCGGGCAGTCCGGGCTCCAACTCGCCCTCGGGCTGCAGTCCCGGGGATACGAGATCACCCTGATGTCCAACCGGACGGCCGATGAGATCCGCAGTGGACGCGTCATGTCCACCCAGTGCATGTTCCACACCGCGCTCCAGCACGAGCGCGACCTGAAGATCAACTTCTGGGAACAGCAGGCACCGCGGATCCAGGGCCTCGGCGTCTCCGTCGCCGGACCGCCGACCCCCGAGGGTCACGCGCGGGCCATCGACTGGGTCGGCCGGCTCGACGGCTACGCCCAGTCCGTCGACCAGCGGATCAAGATGGCCGGCTGGATGGAGGCGTTCGAACAGCGTGGCGGCCAGGTGGTCATCCACGGCGCGGCCGTCTCCGACCTGGACGTCTTCGCCAAGAAGTACGATCTGGTGCTGGTGGCCGCCGGCAAGGGCGAACTCGTCTCGCTCTTCGGCCGCGACGCCGCCCGCTCCCCGTACGCCACCCCGCAGCGCGCGCTCGCGGTCGCCTATGTGCACGGCCTCGGCCCGCGCCCCGAGCACCCCGACTTCGACGCGGTGCGCTGCAATCTGGTCCCCGGCGTCGGCGAGCTCTTCGTCATGCCGGCCTTCACCAACACCGGACGTGCCGACATCCTCTTCTGGGAGGGCGTGCCGGGCGGTCCGGTCGACGCCTTCCAGGGCATCACCGACCCCTCCGAGCATCTGGCGCGGACGCTGGAGCTGATGGAGCGGTTCACGCCCTGGGAGTACGCGCGCGCCACCAAGGTCGAGCTGACGGACGCGGGCGGCACGCTGGCCGGGCGGTACGCCCCGACCGTGCGCAACCCGATCGGGCGGCTGCCGAGCGGCGGTCTGGTCCTCGGCGTCGCCGATGTCGTGGTCGCCAACGACCCGATCACCGGACAGGGCTCGAACTCCGCGGGCAAGTGCGCGGCGTCGTACCTGGAGAGCATCGTCCGGCACGGCGGCCGGCCGTTCGACGAGCAGTGGATGCGGGCGGCCTTCGACCGCTACTGGGAGACCGCGGCCCACGTCACCAAGTGGACGAACGCGATGCTGGCGCCGCCGCCGGAGCACATCGTGAACCTCCTGGGCGCGGGCATGAGCCTCCCCGCCGTGGCGGACCGCATCGCCAACGGCTTCAACGACCCCTCCGACTTCGAGAACTTCTTCTACGAGCCCGAGAAGACGGCGGCCTATCTGGCGGAGGTCGGCGCCGCCCAATCCGTCGGCTGACCGCACGCGGCCCGGGCGCGGTTCAGTTCCTGGCCGCGCTGGCCGGCCCCGGACGCACCGCGCCCTGCAGCGGGTTGGAGGCGAGCGGGGAGAGCTTCACCCGCTGGCCGGGGCGCGGCGCCTGCACCACCTCGCCGTCGCCCGCGTACAGCGCCACATGGCTCGCGCCCTTGTAGTAGATCACCAGGTCGCCGACGCGCAGCCGGCTGAGCGGCACCTTGGGCAGCCGGCGCCACTGCTCCTGGCTGGTGCGCGGAATGATCCGCCCCGCGTGCGCCCACGCCTGGGAGGTCAGCCCCGAGCAGTCGAAGGAGTCCGGCCCCTCGGCGCCCCAGACGTACGGCTTGCCGATCTGGTCGAGCGCCCAGCGCAGCGCCCGCTGGCCGGCCGCCGCCGAGGCCCTGGGGGTGCGTGGGGTGGTGCCGGTCGTCGTCCGGCCCGGACGGCCGGGCCGGACGGGCGTCGGGCGGCGGCCGGTTCCCCGGCCGGTGCCGGCGGTCGGCGTGTCCGGGGCGGGCGGCGGGTGAGCGGCCTCCTGGGCGGCGCCGTTCGCCGCACCGAGGGCTCCGGAGGCGAGCAGCTCGCGCTGCGCCGTCTCGGTCTCCTCGCGCTCGCGCTCCGCCACCCGGGTGATCTCGCGGGCGCTCAGCGAGGCGAGCGTCTTTTCGATGGTCGCGAGCCGTTTTTTCACCTTGTCGTGCTGTTTCTTTCGCTTCGCCATCAGGGACATCTGTTTGTCCAGCGCGGCGCGGGCCTTGGTGGCGACGGTGTCGGCCCGCCGCTCGCCCCTGGTCAGCCGTTCGATCAGGGCCGCCTCGCGGCCCGCCGCCCGGTCGAGCTCGCGCTCCTCGTCGGCGGCGTCCTCCGGATGGGGGGTGAGCAGGGTCAGCAGAAAGGTATAGCCGGCGAGCGGGGTGTGGCCCTGGTACTGCTCTCGGGCCAGCCGCCCCGCATCCTCCTGGCTGTCGGCCAGCTCGGTACGGGCGCGGGCGAGGTTCTCCGTCAGCGCCCTGGTCTTCTCGCGCTGCTCGCGCAGCTTCTCCTCGGTCGCGTTGTACGCCTCGGTCGCCTCCTCGGCCTTCCGGTACAACGTCTTGAGCTGCGTCAGCAGCTCGGAGACGGACCGCTCCTCGGGGCGGGTGGGGGCGGCGGCCGCCGTGGCCGCCGCGAGGGGCGGCACGAGTGCGGCGGCCGCGGTGATCGCCGCCGCGCAGACCGAGCCTACGATGCGTCCTGACACGAGCTCACCTCCGGCTCCTGACACCTCTGTCCGGTGTCCAGCTGAGCAGGATCGTGACATGACGGTCGTATCTTCAGGAGAATTGTGGGCGAGTCGGACCAATACGGTCACCCGTCCGGTGGTGGCTCCGTCACGCCGTCAGCTCGGCTTGGACCACGGCCACTTCGGTCGGGAGCGCGGCGTGCCTTCCGGGTCGTACTCGTACCGCCAGCCCCGGATCAGACCCAGCCGCTTCGACATCCCGGCCGGGACCCTGCGGTAGACGTACACCGTCGGCGGTCCGCCCGCCTCGTCCTCCACCGGGACCTCATAGGTCTTCGGGGGCGCTCCGGTGGCGCCGACCAGCACCGCAAGCACCCGGCCGTCCAGCGGCCCGCCCACGAAGGGCGTCTCCTCGCTTCTCACCGCACCAGTCTCACAGCAGCGCTCACAGCAGATGCGACGCCTCACCCAGCACCGGCACCACCCGGCGCGCGAGCGCGCCGACCAGGCCCTGCGCCGGCTCCACCGCGAGCGCGGCCCGGATCACCCGCGCCGCCTGTGGATCGCTCGCCGCGGTGGCGGCCAGCAGGGCGACGAAGTGGTCCACGAGCCAGTCGCGCAGCTCCCCGGCCGACGGCTGCTTCTCCTCGTCCAGCCAGATCAACGAGGCCGCCTCGACTGCCGTGATCCAGGTGCGCACCATCATCCGCAGCCGCGCACCGGGCTCCTTGACCGCCAGATGGAGCAGAATCTGCTCGGCCGCCGCGCGTCGCACCTCGTCGACGATCGCGGTCGTCCGCGAGGTCTCGACGACGCTGCCGCTCTGCAGCAGCGCGCTGAACCCCGCGCCGTGCTCGTCGACGAAGGCGAGATAGCGGTCCAGCACCCGGCTGAGCCGGGTGCTGAGCGGGCCGCTGCGGGGCTCCTCGAAGCACCGCTCCAGCTCATCGGCGGCGCTGCGCAGCGCCGCCTCGTACAACTGCTGCTTGCCGCCGGGGAAGTAGCGGTAGACGAGCGGGCGGGAGGCGTCGGCGGCCGAGGCGACATCGTCCAGCGACACGTCCTCGGGCGCGCGATGGGCGAAGAGAACGAGCGCCGCGTCGATCAGTTCGGCGCGCCGCGCCTCGACGCTGAGCCTGCGGTAGGCCCCGCGGCGCGGCGCCGCCCCCGGTGGCGCCGCCTGCGCGGGGGCGGCTTCCGGGGGCGCCGGGGTGGTGCCGCTGCCTGTCGTCATGCCTGGCAGCGTAACCGCCGCCGGAACCGATTACGCCAGCAGCCCGGAGCTCTTCCACAGCCGGCGGCCCAACCCCTGCATCACGCCGACGTCATCGAGGAATTCGGTCAGCCGCCGGGCACCGGTCTGCATCACCTCGCGGCGATGGGCGCTCGCCCGCACTTGGGCGACGGCCGCACGCCGGTCGAGCCCGACCTCCGTATAGACCTGGGGGTTGATGAACGCCTGCGAGAAGATACGGGCGAACTCACCCGAGCCGACGCGGGTCAGCTCCGCCTCCCAGCGCGGCGCGCGCAGCATCTGGCGGCGCAGTTCCTCGCGCGCGTACCGCACATGGCGCGCCTCCTCCACGACATGGATCCGGGTCACCCCGCGCACCAGAGGCTGCACCCGGTCGTCGGGGAAGGTCAGCCGCTGCATCCAGTCCAGGATCTCCTCGCCGAGCAGCGTCGCCGTGAAGGAACCGGGGGTGGTGGAGAACGTCTTGAAGAACCGGCCCAGGTTGTGGTGGAGCCGGGAGACCGGGTAGGCGGGGGTGCCGCCCTTGGCGATCAGCCGCGCGAACATCTTGGAGTGACGGCACTCATCGGCGATCTCGGTGAGCGCGTACCGCACATGGGCGCTCGTCGCGGGCTTGTCGTAGATATGGCGGGTGAGCAGCTGGATCAGGATGATCTCGAACCATATGCCCAGCGAGGCCAGCGCCGCGGCCTCGTGCTGGGAGAGCAGGATGCGCTGCTCCTCCGACATCCGCTGCCACATCGGCGTGCCGTACAGCGAGACCAGCTCCGGCGGCCAGAACCACTTGCCCGGCTCGTAGGGTGCGTCCCAGTCCAGCTCGGCGTCGGGGTCGAAGGAGTGCTTGGCGGAGGACTGGAGCAGCCGCTCCGCCACCCGCTCACGGTCCTTGATCAGCCCGAGCGCGTCCCGGGGCGCGGGGGGTTCGGTCGTGGTCGTCATCGCTGAGGGCACCTCGCTGATGGCTCGGACGTAACGCCGGATCGATCGGTTACCGGCGGACACACCTTATGAGACTGCGTGTCAGTAAGCTCGTCAATCCCTCGGAGGTGTTGTTGACCGTTCGGTAACCGACGTGTGAGCCTGCCGAGTACGCATCCGTTCACGGGGGAGCGAGGCGAAGGAGGCGTCGGTGTCGACGCAAGAGCTCTACGCGATGGATCCCGGAGACCCGAGGTGGCAGGTGCCGGCCGGCGGCGCCGCCCGATTCAGCTGGGAGTACGACGACAACCGGGCCCGGCTGCTCGCCCTTTACCAGAAGGGCAAGGACAAGCAGTGGGACGCGAACAAGCGGATCGACTGGGAGCTGGACGTCGACCCGTACGATCCGCTCGGCACGCCCGACGAGTCGCTCGCCCTCTTCGGCACCCGGTACTGGGACCGGATGACCGACCGGGACAAGGGCGAACTGCGGCACCATGTCGCCTCCTGGCAGTTCAGCCAGTTCCTCCACGGCGAACAGGGCGCGATGGTCTGCGCGGCCCGTATCGTCGAATCCGCGCCCGATCTCGACGCGAAGTTCTACTCCGCGACCCAGACCATGGACGAGGCGCGTCACGCCGAGCTCTACGGCCGCTTTCTGCGCGACAAGATCGGGATGCTGTACCCGATCAACGACAACCTGCAGGCCCTCCTCGGCGACACCCTCCGCGACTCCCGCTGGGACATGGCCTATCTGGGCATGCAGGTGCTCATCGAGGGCCTCGCGCTCGCCGCGTTCGGCCTCATCCGCGACACCACCGACAAGCCGCTGCCACAGCAGATCCTCGCGTACGTCATGCAGGACGAGGCCCGGCATGTGGCCTTCGGCCGGATGGCGCTGCGCGACTACTACCGGCAGCTGACCGACGCGGAGCTGCGCGAGCGTGAGGAATTCGTCATCGAGGGCTGCTACTTGATGCGCGACCGGCTGCGCGGGGTCGAGGTGCTGGAGAACCTGGGCATCCCGAAGGCCGAGGCCGAGGAGTTCAGCGAGCAGTCGCCGTATCTGCACATGTTCCGCAAGCTGCTCTTCAGCCGGATCGTGCCGTGCGTCAAGGACATCGGGCTGTGGGGTGGGCGACTCCAGCGGGCGTACGTCGACATGGGCGTGCTGGAGCTCGGCGACAGCAACCTCGACCTGCTGATGGCCCAGGACGAGGAGCTGGCCCAGCGGCTGGACGCCCAGCGCTTCGCGGAGGAGGAGGCGGCGCGGACGGGCGAGGTCGAGGAGGCGATCGCGCAGGGCGCGGCGGACGGCTGACGGCAGGGCGCGGCGGACGGCTGACGGCGGAGGCGCGGCGGACGGCTGATGGCGAGGCGCGGCGGACGGCTAAGGCCGGGGAGCGCGGACGGCTGCGGGCGGGGGAGCGGCGGACGGTTGCGGGCGGGGGAGCGGCGGACGGCTGAGGCCGGGGAGCGGCGGACGGTTGCGGGCGGGCGGGTCCGCGTCACGGGCCCGCCGCCACGCCCAGACGTGCCAGCACCTCCTCCGCGAGCTCCCGCGACGGCCGCTCGCCGTCCAGGAACACCGTGTCGCCGGGCATCCGGTCCACCGCGGCCGTGCACGGCGCGATCTGCTCCTTGCCCCAGCGCCGCGCGGCCTCGTCGCGCTCGGGGTCGCCGGGCGCGACCACGCGGGCGTCGAGCCGGCGCTCCAGAACCTCGGGGGAGACCTTGAGGAAGAAGTGGTGGACGGTCACGCCCGCGCCCATGAGCGCCCCGAAGATCTCGCCGAGGTAGCCGGGATCGACCACCGTCATCGGGGCCAGCACCGGCCGCCCGTACTCCTCGGCCAGTCCGATGGCCATGGCCGCCGCCTGCCGCCGCCACAGCGGCAGATCCTGGAAGTTCCCGGTCGGCACCGCCACGATGTCCCGCAGGACATAGCCGATCCGCTCGGGGTCGTACACCAGCGCCTCGGGCCACCGCCGGCTCAGCTCGGCGGCCAAGGTGGTCTTCCCGCTTCCGAACGCGCCGTTCAGCCAGACGATCACGCGCCGCTCCCGCTCCCCGGCCGCCGCCCACCGGGGCCACCGGGCCCACCCTACGGAAGCCGGCGCGTGGCGCGGGCGCCACACCGCCAACACCGGGCCGTGACACGGACTTTGTTGGCGTCGTGATCAGTACCACCGGGAACACCGAGGCCGTTGGGGTGACCTGGGTCCGGTGGCACCGGTAGTTCAGGGAACGGCCAAAGGGTGCTCTCCACGGCGGTGGGGGCACCTCTTTGTGGCGCGCCGGAGGATGATGGTGCCGTGCGGATTCGAACGAGCACCATCGAGGAACTCCCCGTCCTCCAGGACATAGAGCGCGCCGCCGGGCTGTGCTTCCGGGACATCGGGATGGACGAAGTCGCCGACGACGAGCCCCTGAGCCTGGAGGAGCTGGGCCACTACCAGCGGGCGGGACGGGCCTGGGTCGCGGTGGACGACACCGACCGGGCGATGGCGTACCTGATCACCGACCCCGTCGACGGGAACGTGCATATCGAGCAGGTCTCGGTCCACCCCGACAGCGCCCGGCGCGGTGTCGGACGGGCGCTGATCGAGCACACCGCGGCGCGGGCCGCCGCCGAGGGCGTACCGGCGCTGACCCTGACCACCTTCGTCGACGTGGCCTGGAACGCGCCGTACTACGCCGCGCGCTGCGGCTTCCGGACGCTGACCGAGGCCGAGCTGACCCCCGGACTGCGGGCGATCCGCCGCAGCGAGGCCGGCCACGGCCTGGACCGCTGGCGACGGGTCTGTATGCGCCGGGAGGTGCGCCAAGGGCTGTCTCCTTGACCTCCGCTTGACCTCCGCGGGCCCGGGACGCCCGTTCGGCTGGACACGATCGCCGACGGCGCAATCACCGCCAACGGCGACGGGCGCTGGCTAGCGTGGCCGTATGATGACCAAGCCCGTGCCCGCGGAGGCCGCCGACCTGCTGCGCCGGATGTACGACGTCTTCAACACACAGGATGTCGACGCGATGATGGCCGAGGCCCTCCACCCCGAGGTGGACTGGCCGAACGTCGCCGACAACACCCGTCTGCACGGCCACGCCGCGGTACAGGCGTACTGGCAAGCGCAGTTCGACGCCCGGCATCCGCTGGTATCCCTGGAGGGGCTGGCCCTCGGCCCGGACGGCCGCGTCGTCGCCACGGTGCGCGGTGGACTGCGCGACGCCGACGGCGACCACTGGGCCGAGGAGCCGGTCGAGCACGTCTACACCTTCCGGGACGGGCTGATCACCCACATGGAAGTCCGGGCGGTCCGCTCGGACCAGGGCTGAGCAACACTCGGCGCTCGTCGAGCGGACCTGGGCCCGGAGCGCGTTACCCGTCGTGGACGGCGCGCAGCCGCTCCGCCACCGCCTTGACCACGACCGGCACCTGCTCATTGATGAAGAAGTGCCCGCCGGGGAAGACCTGGAGATCGAACGCGCCCGTGGTGTGCTCCTGCCACGCACGCGCCTCGTCGGTCGTCGTCCTCGGATCGGCGTCCCCGGTCAGCACGGTGATCGGGCAGCTGACCCGCTCGCCGGGCACACAGCGGTACGTCTCGATGGCGTGGTAGTCGCCGCGTATCGCGGGAAGGGCCATCCGCAGCAGCTCCTCGTCCTGGAACACCGCCCCGTTCGTCCCGTCCAGCAGCCGCAGCTCACGCACCACCCCGTCGTCGTCCCGCAGCCGCACGGCCTCGTCGCGGTGGGTGGACGGGGCGCGCCGCCCGGAGGCGAAGAGCACGGCGGGCGTCACCCCGAGCGCCTCCAGCCGCAGCGCCACCTCGTACGCCAGCGTGGCGCCCATGCTGTGGCCGAAGAGCGCGAGCGGCTTGTGGAAGAAGCCGTCGATCTCCCGCAGCGACTCGACCACGGCGTCGGCGAGCGTGTGCAGATCCTCCACACACGGCTCGCGGTAGCGGTCCTGCCGCCCCGGGTACTGCACCGCGCGCACCTCGACCGATGGCGCCAGGGCCTTCGACAGGGGGAAGAAGTAGCTGGCCGATCCTCCGGCGTAGGGGAAGCAGAGCAGCTGTATCTCACTGTCCGGCGCCTCCTGGTAGCGCCTGACCCAGGCGCCGGCGCCACGGGCGATGCTCGTCATGGTGGGGTGGATCCTTCCGCTCGGGGCACTGGCCAACGATCACCGCTTTCCTACCAGGAATCCCCTACGGTCCGGCTCGAGCCGCGAAAATTCAGGTCGTGTGCACCCGGCGCGCAGATGAGACCCTGAAACCAGGGGACTCGTCTTCGGGAGTGGTCCGATGGCAGTGAGCATGCACGTGGTCTGGAGTAAGACCGAGCCGGGACGCGTCATCTACGAGACGCACTCGATCGAAACGATCACCGACGGCGAGGGCGTCCACGCGACGGTTGACAGCCACACCTATGAGATCTCCGTCCGTAGCCGCGCCCAGGCGGAGTCCATCGCGGACGAGGAGGGGTACGAGCTGTTCCGGAAGGGTGAGGCGTGGGAGAGCCTCCCCGAGGAGGAAGAGGAATGAGAAGGAGCAGCGCCCGGGGGGCGCTGTGCCCTCTGCCCGGTTGCCCGAGTGCCCGGTATCCGACCGGTCGGATACCCGTCCGGGCGTGCTCGGCGTCAGCCGAGCGTCAGCGGGGCCGTTGGTCAGCCGTTGGTCAGCCGTTGGTCAGCCGTTGGTCAGCCGTGGGTCAGCCGTGGGTCAGCAGGAAGTCGATATTCCGCGCCTCCGTGCCCTCCGCACCGCCGACCGTGACCGGCCGGGTGGCCGGTGCGTAGCCGCTCGCGACCACCGTGTACTGCTCTCCGGTGAGGCCCTCGAAGCCGAACACCCCGTCCTCGCCCGTGACGCACTGCCCCACGACATCCCCCGACGCGTCCAGTAGCGAGACCCGGGCGTCCTCCAGCGGACGTCCGCCACGGTCACGTACGGTGCCACGGACCTGGGCCGCGGGCCGCAGTTCCACGTCCACGCGGACCGGCTCACCCGCGGTGAGCTCCACCGAGGTGGCGTGCGGACGGTGCCCGGCGGCACTGAGGGTCAGCGTGTACGGGCCGGGGGCCAGCTCCGCCAGCGCGAACTCACCCTTCGCGTCGGCCGCCGCCGACCCCGCCACCTGCCCGTCGGGCCCGGTCGCCGTCGCGGTCGCACCGGCCAGCGGCTCGCCGCCGGAGGCCCGTACGGAGCCCGTCAGACCGCCGCCACCGCCGGACAGCCGCAGATCGCACTCAACGGACGGGTCCGAGATCAGCAGGGTGGCGGCCTGCGGCTGATGGCCGGTGGCCGAGCCGATGAGGACGAGGCTCCCGGTGGCGGGGGAGGTCACGCGGTAGCGGCCGTCGTGCCCGGTGACAGTGCGGCCGAGCTGATGGCCGCCGGTGTCGATCAGGGTGACGGCGGCGTCGGCGAGGGGGCTGTCGCCGGGGCCGAGGACCCGGCCGTGGATGACGCTGCCGGTGGCGACGGCGCCGGGCTCGGCGGCGGTCGCGGGGGCCGGCTCGCCGACCGGCTCGGCAACGGGGTCGGCGTTCGGCTTGGCGATCGGCTCGGAGGTGGCCGCGGGGGCCGACGTGCCGAGGGGGGCGCGGCGCCGGGCGGGCAGGAAGAAGGCGATCAGCAGACCGACGACGGAGGCCGCGCACGCGACGGCGAACGACGTCCGGAATCCGTCCTTGTTCGGCAGCGCGATCCCGCCGAAGTCCGTGGTCTGGTGCGCCAGGATCACGCCCACCACCGCGCTGGAGGTGGACATGCCGATGGACCGCATCAGGGTGTTGAGGCCGTTCGCCGCGCCCGTCTCACCGGCCGGTACGGCGCTGATGATCAGGGTCGGCATGGCCGAGTACGCGATGCCGACACCGACGCCGAGCGCGGTGGACAGCACCACGATCTGCCAGATGTGGTCCATCATCACCATGCCCGCGCCGTACGTACCGCCGATCACGATGAGCCCGAGGATCAGCGAGACCTTCGGCCCGCGCGTGGCGTTGATGCGCGCTGACAGCGGCGAGACGAGCATCATCGCCACCCCCATCGGGGCGAAGCACAGCCCGGCCATGACCATCGACTGGCCGAGGCCGTAGCCGGTGGCCTTCGGCAGCTCCAGCAGCTGGGGGAGGATCAGCGACATCCCGTAGAAGGAGAAGCCGACCATGATCGATGTGAGGTTGGTCAGCGGCACCTGACGGCGCGCGGTGGTCCGCAGGTCCACGAGCGGTTCGCTGGTCCGCAGCTCGAAGAGCCCCCACAGGGCCAGGATGACCGCGGCCGCGCCGAACAGCCCGAGGGTGGTGCCGCTGCCCCAGCCCCAGTCGCCGCCCTTGGTGATGGGCAGCAGCAGACACACCAGGCCGGCCGAGAGGCCGAGGGCGCCGATGAGGTCGAAGCGGCTGGGGGTGCGTACGGCGGACTCGGGGACGACGGCCAGGACCAGCGCGATCGATGTGACGCCGAGGCCCGCGGCCCCGTAGAACAGCGCATGCCAGTTGGTGTGCTGGGCGACAAACGCGGCGGCCGGGAGCCCGAGCGCGCCGCCGATGCCCAGCGACGAGCTCATCAGGGCCATGGCGGAGCCGAGCTTCTGGGGCGGGAGCTCGTCCCGCATGATGCTGATGCCGAGCGGAATGGCGCCCATCGCCCCGCCCTGGATGGCCCGGCCGATCACCATGACCACCAGCTGGGAGGTGACGGCGCAGGTCAGCGAGCCGATGACGAGCAGCGCCAGAGCGACCATCAGCATCCGGCGCTTGCCGAACATATCGCCGAGCCGCCCCATGACCGGGGTCGAGACGGCACCGGCGAGAAGGGTCGCGGTGATCACCCAGGACGCGTTGGAGCTCGTGGTGTGCAGCAGCTGGGGCAGCTCGGTCACCAGCGGGACGACCAGCGTCTGCATCACCGAGACGGCGATGCCGCAGAACGCGAGGACGGCCACGAAGCCGCCACCGACCTCGCGCGGAAGTGGCGAGCCGGGCGGCGCGGCGCTCGGTGGCTCGTCGACGCGGGTTGGGGCTGACTGGGACATGCGGTTGCCGCCTCCAAGCGGGTTCTAGCGGTTCTGGCCAGCGGTGCCGGCGGAGTTCCAGCGGGCTGAAGCGGGTTCCAGCGGGCCTCCGGCAACTGATGGAGAGTGGTTCCATGGGAAAGTGGGAGATGTGCATCCTACACGCGATGTGTATCGTGCACATTTCCATTGATGAGCGCGGGGGCTGCGAGGAGGAATCGTGCTGGAGCGGCTGGAACGCGAGTTGATGCTGGTCGCCAGATGCCATGTGCTGACACCGCGCGAGCGGAAGGGGCCGGGCGCCGGCGATCAGGACGGGCGCGGCGGCCAGTGCGGCCCGGACCGCCTGGACCGCTCCGCCTACCTGCTCCTCTCCCGTCTGGACGCCGAGGGCGCGATGTCCATCGGCCAACTCGCCGACGCCTTCCAGCTGGACGTCTCGACCGTCAACCGCCAGACCGGCGCCCTGCTCCGGGGCGGCCTCCTGGAGCGCATCCCCGACCCCGACGGCGGCCTGGCCCGCAAGCTCCGCGCCACCCCCCTGGGCGCCGACCGCATGGCAGCCGAACGGGAATGCCGCCAGACGAGCCTCGCCCGGCTCCTCGCGTCGTGGACCCCGGAGGACGTGGCCCGCTTCGAGGAGGTCCTCACCCGCTTCAACAGCGAGGTGGAAAGCCAGGACGGCCGCCCCTGGCCGCGCGAGCCCGGCGCGTAGCCGGAGCGCGGCGGCGCACGGGTGCCGGACCGGCCGGAATCACCGTCCGGGACCATACGTTGACGTGAATAAGGACTACCGGAGGAGATCGATATGTCGACCCATACCCCCCACCCCCCGACGACCGGCACTGGTGGGCACCGCGTGGACGTGGAGCGCGGCTCGCAACACGTCACGGTCGCGATCGACGGCCGGGTGGTCGCCGAGTCGAACCACCCGCTGCTCGTCCACGAGACCGGGCTGCCGGTCCGCTACTACCTCCCGCCACAGGACGTGGACCTGACCCTCTTCGAGCCGACGGACACCCACACCACCTGCCCCTTCAAGGGCCAGGCGGCGTACTGGACGTATCGCGGCGCGGCGGGCGACGGGGCCGAGCCCCGGCCGGATGTGGTGTGGGCGTACCCGGAGCCGATCGAGACGGTGGCGGAGATCAAGGACCATCTGTCGTTCTACGACGAGGTCGCCGAGATCACGGTGACGAAGTAACGCGGAGGCGGAGCAACGGCGTAACGGCGTAACGCGGACGACCAGGCGGCCCCATCACCCCATCAGGGGCCTTCCCCACCGCCCGGCACGGGAACGCCTGACGCGTGCACATCCACGCGTACTCATGGCTGGGCGAAAAGGAGCTGTTCGACCGCGACGCCCTCCGCCGCCTCCCGGACCGCCCCCGCCCGCCCGCCACGGCGGAGGACGAGGAGTACTACCGCACGCTCGTCGACACCTTCCGCCGCTCCGAGCTCCCCCCGCTGCAAACCGCCCACTGGCTTCTCAAATCCCCCCACCTCATCCGCGCCACCTTCGACGAACCCAAGGACGCCACCGCCTGGCTGGCCCGCGAACTGACCGACCACGCCCCCGGCTTCCTCTCCCAACAGGAAGCCGACACCTCCCGCCTGGCCCGCGTCGTCACCTCATCCGCGACCACCCTGACCCACGCCGGAGACGTCTCGGTCGGCTTCTACCTCGGCCGCACATCCTTCCTCTCCCTGGCCCTGGTCACCTGCTCCCCCAACCGCTGGGCCCCCGACCTCCCCTGCCCTGCGCCCCCGGCCCCCCAACCGCCGAGGCCCGCCTAACGCGAATCGGCTCGCGGGCCACTTTGCCGCCGGCCCTGGACGGCGTTGCCGATGGCCGTGACGAGGAGAGCCCCCGCGAGCATGAGCCCCGCATGACCGGCCCGCTGCGTCCGCGCCACGGTGCACTCCTCGCGGTAGCGCGAGAATTCGCCCTCCACCCGCTCCGCATCGGGAGAGACCACGGACCCGCACTCCAGGGAGATGCTCTTCTCCAGCCCGCTCGGGCGCTCGATCGTCTCGTGATACCCGGTCGGCAGCAGCAGCATGAACACCGCCACAACGGCCAACAGCACCGTCAGCCCCACCCACACCAGATGCTCTTTCCCGGCGCGCTCTTCACGCGTGAGTTCCGCCCTCACCTCTGGCGGCAACCGATGCTCACTCCCAAAGGACATGCTGAACCGAACCCCCGTCGTCTGGCATGGCCATGCCTTGTTGTGGGGGAGAGCGTACCGGCCTTAAGGAGATCGGCCGCCCGAACAGCCACCACCCGCGACCGCGCGAGCGCAGAACGCCGAGAACGAGGAGCGCCCTCAGCCTTCAGCGGCCTCCAGAGCCCGGTTGATCCTCGTGCGCATCGCAGCCGCCCGACCGTCCTCGTATCCAGCGAGCACCCTCAACGCCTCACCCCAATGCCGCCGGGCCTCTTCCCCCGCTCCGCCCTCCTCGGGCTCGCGCAGTGCGGTGGCGAGACCGTCGAGCGCTGTGGCCATCTGCCAACCATCGTTCAGTTCGCGATGCGCAGCGGCCGCGCGCCGGTGAAACGCGGCTGCCTCCTCGAATCGGCCCAGCCGACCGTACGCTTCACCGGTGCCGTTCCAGGCACGTGCCTCGCGCGAGCGGTCCCCCAGCTGCCGGTGCAGCACGGCGGCACGCTGGTAGGAGACCAGGGCGTCTTCCGGGCGGCCGTCGGCCAGCTGCGCCTGCCCGAAGTCCAGCAGCCAGTACCCCTCCCAGGCGTGGTTGCGATACCGACGGGCGATGTCTACGGCGCTCTGGGCGGATTCCAGAGCCTCTCCTATGTCACCCGTCTCCCGCTGTACGGCGCTCAGGATCCGCAGAGCGTTGCCTTCACCACCCTCGTCGCCTCGCTCTCGCAGAGCTGTCAACGCCACGCGGACGAAGTCAGAGGCTTCCGCGAGATCTCCCGCCTCGTAGCTCACCGTCGCGAGATTTGCGAGCATGGTGGGCTCCCACTCGGCGGCACCGAGTTCCCGGAAGAGCGCCAGAGCCTCCGTAAAACGCTCCTTCGCCGCCTCTAACTGCCGGGTCCGAAGATGGACCAGCCCGAGCGCGTTCAGCGACAGCGCTTCCGCCAGCCGGTCACCCAGCTCACGACGCACGGCGAGGGCACCCTCGTGGTACTGCGCCGCCTCCGCGAGTCGGTGCGACTGTCGGCAGGCCATGCCCAGGCTTTCCAAGAGCCTCGCTTCCCCGGCGCGGTCGCCCGCCCTTCGTGCGGCACTCAGCCCCAGGTGGCCCATGGCGAACCACTCCTCGAACGCGTTGAGGCGTGCGTGCACGGGACGCAGCAGAGCGGGCAGCTGCCAGGCGATCGCGTCGAGCCCGGCGTCGGCCGCGGCACGCGTGGCGGCCAGGAGATTGCCGTGCTCCAACTCGTACCAGCGCACCGCCTCGTCGTAGTCCGCGAAGACCGGTGGCGTGACGCCGTTGGGCGGCGATTCGAGCGGGAGGGGCGGCTCGGCCGGGCTGACGCGGGTGCGCGCGGCATCGGCAGCGTGCAGATACCAGGCCAGTACGCGCAGCCGGGCCGCCTCGCAGGCCTCGGCGGGTTCCTCGTCCTGAGCCTGATCGGTGGCGTAGGCACGGAGGAGATCGTGGAACTCGAAGCGGTCGGGTGCGGTCTGTGTGAGCAGGTGCGCGCCGACCAGAACGTCCAGTAAGTGCTGCGCCCGGCTCACGCCGACCCCGGCGAGGGCAGCGGCGGCCGAGGTGCCGAATTCTGGCCCTGGGTGGAGACCGAGCAGCCTGAAGAAACGTGCGGCGTCCGCGGGCAGCGCCCGATAGGACCAGGCAAACACCGTACGTACCGCGTCCGCTTCCTCGTCGTCTCCCACGGTCAGAGCCTCCCAGAGGCCGGACTCATCACGTAGGTCTCTTATCAAGTCGTCAAGACTCATCAGCGGTCGGCTGGCGGCGCGTTCCGCGGCGATACGCAGCGCCAGGGGAAGCCGAGCGCACAAGCGCGCCAGCTCGGCGAGCTTCTCCGCGTCATCCTCGGTCCGGTAGCCGGCGGTGACGGTACGCAGCAGGGCGACGGCCTCCGGCTCGGCCAGTGTCCCCAGGGTCAGCCGGTGCGCCCCGTCACGAACGGCCAGCCCCGACAGTCTGCTGCGGCTCGTGACCAGCACCAGACAGCCTGCGGTGCCCGGCAGCAGCGGACGCACCTGGCTCACGGTGGCGGCATTGTCGAGCACGATCAGCATCCGCCGCCCGGCCAGCAGCGAACGGTACAGCGCCGCACTGGACTCCGGATCGGCTGGAATGGCCGCTGAGGACACACCCAGCGCCAGCAGGAACCGGTGCAACACCTCAGGCGCGGTGACGGGCGCGCCGGGGTCATAGCCGCGCAGGTTCACATACAACTGGCCGTCGGGGAAGTGCGCCTGCGCCTGATGCGCCCAGCGCAGCGCCAGAGAGGTCTTGCCCGCTCCCGCCGTGCCCGCGATCACGCAGATGGAGACGACGAGAGGTTCCCCGGTGTCGCCGGTCAGAATCGCGTTGAGCCGCTCCAACTCGCTGGTCCTGTTGACGAAACCGCGTACGTCGCCCGGGAGCTGCCGTGGACGCGGGGTATCGCGGGTCGCGCCGTGCTGACCCGTGCCGTGGAAGTGAACACCGCCGCTCACGTCACGGGCCTGTACGACGTCACCGGCGGACCCCGACAGCCGCGACTGGGTTCCGTGGGGGCCCTGGGACTGCCGGGGTTCTTCGTGGGGGCCTTCCTGCCCTCTGTCCTCGTTGATCGTCTACTCCGCTGGTGTCGGGGGTGGGAGAAGGGCCACCTTGCGTTCGAAATAGGAGCTCATGTCTTCGCCTCTTTCGTAGAGGCCCTTGATGAACTCTTCCCAGCGCCCGAGGATTTCGGGATCCACGAACCGTAGTGCGCCGTCGCTGATTCCCCGGCTGTCGTAGATGACCTTGTACATGGTCCGGCCACCCAAGGAGACAAGCTCCGGAAGCGGTCCGTTTTCCTCGAACCCCCTGATGTGCTCGGGCCCGACCACCCTGATCCGCTCGCCGCACTCCGCCCGCAGCCGCAACAAATACAGCTCCCATTGGAGGTAGGGGACGATGGGCTCCTCCACGACCCGCACGCGATAGAGGCTGAAGTTCCGCTTCTCTGCCTCGCTCATGTATTGCAGCAGGCCGTCGCGTCGTTGCTCAATGAGCCGCAATGCGCCTTCCCAGTCACCTTGGGAGAAGGCTTTCCAGCTGTCGCTGCCGGGCTCTTGAAAACACTGCTGCCTCTCCAGTTTCCATGAGTCACGGCCGTCGTTGTCCCACACACGGTCCCGGAAGTCGGCTCGGTAGGCGTCCCGCGACAGCCGATCGCCCTGCGAGATGTCGAGGGTGGGAACTTTAAGGCTAAGCATCTGGAATCTCCGACTTCGCCGCGCTAAGGGTATTTCCCGGGATGACGACGAGTCGTTCATCCATGGCGATGCGGACATCTCCGGGAAGGCGTGACCTATACGCATCAGTGAGGTCCCGCCCGATCACAGCGATATCGCCGTTGTCAAGCTGCCAGATATCGGGACAGTCGTCGTGGTCACCTGTATTGCCAAGTTCGCTCGGTGACTTTCCTAACCGACGCACGAGCGATGCGGTGGGATCCGCATCCCATGAACGACGAGCCATGATCGCCTCCCTGTGGGCCTTCCTGTCTGCCTGACCCGGTGGCGGCACCAGGTGGTTGGCAACGGATTGTAGGGGAGGTGGTTACAGTGCGCAATGATTCCGGTTTGGAATGCTTGCTTTCGTGATGTTATTTCGGCCATTTGTGCTCGAAAAGCTGTTAGTGGCAATCATGCGGCCCATATGCATCTTCACATGACAGTGTCATCTGAAGATGAACCGTCAGCCGGGACCGTCGCGCCACGAGGCTCCGGCAGGGCGGTGCTGTCGCCCTGCCGATCGCCTGCCTCGCTGCTGGTCAGGCGGTGAGCAGTGGTTCCAAGAAGGGACTCGGGGCGCCATGCCAGAAGATGTCCAGGGGGCACGGGCGCGGGTCGTGGCGACGAAGAGCAACGACCGAGCCCGCTGTGCTTCCCGCCGATACCGCACCAGATCGGTGCCTCGCAGCCGGTAGCACTGTTGACGATCGCGTCGTCGAGCAGCCGCACCTCGATGTGCCCCGGCCGCAGCCCGTACCGCCTGCGGAGGTACTCGGTGGCTCCGGCCGCGTCGAGCCCGAGGCACCGCCGGGTCCAGGTCCTGGTACCAGCCGCCCCGCCCGGTGACCATGTCGAAGACCGACCGGTCCTTCTGGCCGTCGAGCAGGAACCTCGGCGGTGCCATGCCGTCCGGGAAAGCGGGCATTCCATCGGGCCGGCCGCCCCAGATCTTGTACCGGGCCACCCCGGTGTCCTTCATCCAGGCTCCAGCCACCGGTGCCGTACGGACCGCGCAGGCGCAGCCGCGCCAGCAGGCCGCGCACAGAGAACGGGATACCGCTCGGCGTCGGCAGACCACCCGTCGCGACCAGCTGCCCCGGCAGGGACAGATGCGGATCGCGGGCGAGGTCGGTGACGCACTCCGGATCCGCTACACGCGGATCGCGGACCTGCTGACCAAGGCCCGCGCCTGCCACGAAGCCCTCGGCACGCTGGACGACTTCACCGCGTACCTGGCCGGGCTCCGCCGCGGAGCAGAAGCGCAAGCGCAACCTGATGCGCATCCTGGACCAGCGGGGGCTGTGACCAGCCGGGTGGGTCCCACCGGGGCATGCCCGGCAGTGCGAGTCGGGGCTGGTGATACGCGGTGGATGTGGACCCGCGTAGAGGGCGTCGGGCGGTTCCCGGGTTCGGCGCCGGGCTCGGTGGGGGACGCGGCGGCCCGGGGAGCTCCGCAGTCAGCGGATGAGCAGCGTAATGATCAACGGGATGGCTCCGGTGAGAAGTGTCAGAGTCATTGAGGCGATGGTCTGGTTGTTGACCACGCCGGTCGGGCTTCCGCTCACACGACTGAACAAGTCGAAAAGTCGCATACTTTCCTCATCGACCTGACCGGATCCGATGGGCGGCTGTTGAGGCAGGGCTCGTTTGAGGCGACGCAGCGACGCGATTCTCTTTTCCGTTACGGTGGCGGACAGGCGCCAGTGTGAATAAAGCCCGAACAGGGCAACCGAGAGCATGAGGGTAATCGCCAGTCCCCACTTGATGATGGCGAACACCCTGTCTCCCGGTACATACCGGGAAATGTATACGGCCGGCGCGAAGGCGATCGTGCCTCCCAGGGCAGCCCAGGCCGTCACTATCCGGTACCAGCGTGACAGGCACTCGATCCCGGGCGTATTGGCCGGGGACATCCACCAAAGTCTGATGTGCCCGCGCCGGGTGATGAGCCTGGAGAGCCGTGCCGCTCTGAGGATCCAGTACAGACAGTTGGCACCCGCGGCCCCCGTGAGCGCCACAGACATGTAGGAGGCCAGGCCGATGTACAGGTGGTCGGTTAACCGGTGGATGGTCGAGAGCCCGAAGAGGGTGACGACCGCGATGACTGAGCCCAGGAGCATATAACGTAACTGGCGCCGTTGGGGGTTGCCCCGATCGAGCCATGCGTGCAGCTCGGCGCGGCCTCGAATGGTCAGCATCTCGTCGATGCTCTGGGTGATCGCGTTGAAGAGGCGACAGCCGCTCCACTGGCACAGCACAACGACGAAGTTGACCGCGCAGTAGTAGGCCAGCCAGCCGAAATAGGGCACCATTCGCGAGGTCTTCGCCGGGTGCAGCATTTGCTCGACGGCTGCGAGCAGGAGTGGCGAGACGTTCACCACGATGAAGGGGACGCACCGCTTCGGGGACCATGTGTTGCGTTGGCCCGCGGTGCGAATCCCGAACAGCCGCAGCACCGTCATCTGTGAAATGTCGGAAGGATATCTGTCGCGGAGATCTCCAAGGGCGGGCACTGCTCGTTCCTCAGGTGTCGAGTCGGCCGCCGCCGCGTTGAACCTCGGCTCGGCGCCGGTCGGGCCGAACGTGCCGGTCGCGCCGATCATGTGGCGGAACGGAGGGCCGGAGATGACTCCCAATTCCGGAATGATCCCTTCCTTCCATAACATGGCCCCTCGAAGCACCTTCCCCCTAAATGTGTTGAACCAAAACCTTGTTGGGGTGACCTACGGCGATTGCCGCAGAAGTCGTTCCATCGTGGGACCGAGATGAGCGCCGCGACGGCACAAGGGCCCGACGACCGGTCCTAGCCGATCGCTGCCTGCATGATCCGCTTGGCGATCCGGGCCCCCGGCCCCGCCGTCTGCCGAGCCGCTCGCGCCCTGGTCCTCCACGACCACCGCCACGGCCATCTGTTTGCCCCTCCGCCGCGCCGGGCGTACGAGGTGAACCAGCTGGTCTCCGCGCCGCCCGCGCCGCCACGCGCGGTGGCGGGCTTGCCGCCGAGCTCCGCGCCGTCGATCCGGGCTGCGCTGCCCGCGCCGCGCGCGACGACGTCTGCCATCGCCGTGCGCAGCTGGCCGGCCGTATCCGCGCTGACGACCTGGGTCGTGGTGGGCTTCGCGCCGTCGCGCAGCACCTTGCCGTCGCCGTCCGTCACCCGTGAGACCACGTGCGGTGCGACCAGCTTGCCGCCGTTCGCCAGGGCCGCGGACACCATCGCCATCTGGAGCGGTGTCGCCGTCACGTTGGACTGCCCCATGCCCGAGAGGGCGGCCTGCGCCTTGCTCATGCCGTTCGGGTACAGGCTCTCGCCGGCCCGTGCGGGCACGAGCTGCTCCTTGGCATTGAAGCCGAACTTCTCCGCTGTGCTCCGCACCGTCTCCTGGCCGAGATCGGAGGCCAGCTTCGCGAAGACGCTGTCGCAGGAGTCGCGCAGCGCGACGCGCAGGCTGACGTTCTCGCAGTGGGCCCCGCCGTTGTCGTTCTTGAGTACGGTGGCGGTGCCGGGGAGGGCGTACGGCTCCGGGCTGTTCGTCGCCTCGTCGATCGACCCGTACAGGCCGTGCTCCAGCGCCGCCGCCATCGGCACCCGTGCGGGCAGGTGCGCGGTGCTGGCGCCAGGTCGCTGATGCTGCCGACGCGCTCAGGCAGCCCCCTCATGTGCCTTAGCGGTGTGGAGGGGGCCAGCCCGTTCGGGTCGGCGAGGTGGGTCGACACCCGCTTGAGGAGAGAGGTGGGGATGCCCTGCCGGTGGCCTGCGGCTTCTCTGGTCGAGCCAACGTGTCCGGATACGCCCGCTAGCCGCCCTTGTTGACCGTGGCTGACCCCTGCATCTGGCACGGATGTGGCACGCGGCCCGAGCTACATCCTCAGTCTTCGCCCGGTCCCGTTGAAGTAGTGCATGCGGCCATCCTCTCCGACGTGCGCCGGCGCCTCCTGCGCTTTCGCAGGTCTGGGCAGTCTCCGCTGCGTACGATCCGCGCAGTCTCCGTTGCGCACGATCCGCTATCGATCGACAACGGTCAGTTCCCGAGCGTGGGATGGTAGTCCGGCTTCAGTGAACCTGCACATAAAATGCGCAGCTGCGGCACGGGGTGCGTTGGATCCGCACAAGAGCCTGCCGGGTGGTGCTCTCTTGGTGCGGAGAGTGTCCCGTTCGGAACCACCGTGGCAATACCCGTCACCTCCCAGTGTCGCGCAGCATGTAGAGAAGCTGTCGTCATTTTGTGTTCACACCTGCACGGATGAGTAGCCTTGCGTTCAACTGCTGTGGTGGGAGTGTCGATTGATTGGATGCCCGGCGCGCTCCGTGATTTGATCCTTCGCGCCGCCCGGGGTCGCGCGACGGTTTCCGGAAACGGATGTCGCACGCCCGCGGTAGCGGCCCGCCGTCCCCCAGCGGGGCCGCTCCCCCTTTTGGAACATCCATGCGAAGGAACTCATCATGAACTCCGCTCCCCAGATTCAGACCGTTGAGATCTCCGATGCCGAGCTCGACAACGTCTCCGGCGGCGTGAGCCCGCACGCCAGCGTCACCGCCGGCTCCACGACGGTCAGCGACTCGAGTGTCCTGGCTCAGGTCGACGCGGCCAAGAACGAGGCCATGGGCGCCAGCGGCCAGTTCCCCCACCAGGTCGGCGCCGTCGTCTCCTTCTGATCGGCAGCCTGGCCGCCGGTCGGTGAGGTCCCTTCCAGCCCAACGGTGTGGTGGGGGCCGGAAAGGCGGATGCAGGCTGTAGGGAACGACAAGGCTCCTGGCAGGCACGGGTTCTCGATCAAGATCACCCGTGCCTGGCAGGAGCTTCGCGTGCTCGTCCACCCGCCGCCGGTCTATCTGCCCACGCGGTCGGCGACGGTGGGGGAGAAGACAGCCTCGCAGTTGTGGCCCTGGCCATGGTCCAGCGTGACGAGGGCGTCCCGCCGGATGAGGAACTGCGGCTTGCCCTGCGGTGGGCGGTCGTGCCCGCAAACCATGACACCGAAGTGCCGGCGGGGCTCAAGGCCGCGTTCGACTGGCTGAGCACGTCAGACCGGCCGGTCACCGACCTCAACAAGCCGGAAGTCTTCCGGGACGTGCACGTGAATCGCGTGGGCACGTAACCGATCGGCGCTCCGACGGCAGCGCACGGGAGCGGCGCCTCACGGCCCTCCCCACGCGTGTGCGGCGCACGTCCGGCCGGGCGCAGGAGCGCGCCGTCAGATCTTGATGACGGTGACGCGTCCGCAGCACAGTGCCAGGGCGCGCACCAGCCAGGCCGGGGCAGACGTCTGGCCCCTTCCGAAGAAGGCCGTAGCTGTGTGGGCTCAGGGCATCACGACAGCGTTGTGGGATTGCGGGACCTGAGAAGGCAAGCTCCTCGGCCCCACGGAGGAGGCGACGGCTGACGCCGCACCGCCTTCACCCTTGCCGCCGTTGGTGTCGTCGCTCCTGATGTTGGCCATCCACGTGACGACCGTGGGGGCGACCCTCTCACCTATGGGTGTGGTCCTGGATACAGTGGGTAGCCACAGCGTGCTCGACCACCTCGACCGGAGGCAGACGTGGCCCGTGCCTGGGAGGCTGACCCGTCCGCGTTATTCGAGCGTCGGCTGGGGAAGTCGGCCGAAGAGCTCGGGAACTCCGACGGCAATGACGAGTGTCCGGACATCTGGCAGCTCGACAACGGTGATGTGGCTGTGATCGGCAGGGATCTGACAGCCGTCTACGGCCCCCGCCTGCCGCAGGGCGTGCACCTCGCTCCGGATGAGCGGCTGGTCGTCATTCCAGGGAACATGGTCAGCGCGGCAAAGAAGGACATCCCCGATGCTTGACCTCCTCGCCCCCGATCTCGTTCCCGAGCAGGGCGATCGGCTCACCCGCACCGCCTACAAGCAGGACTTCCGGCAACGGGAGGACGCGGTCCGTGACGGGAGTTCCTGGAAGCTGGAGTGCCGACAGCACTTCGAGGAGCAGGGCAGTCCGAGCCGGGACGCCCTGCGCCGGGGTGACTGGGAGGAGGCGCTTCGGCTCCTCGCCGACCGGCGCGACACCTTGGCCGCGACCGCTCAGGAGGACGAGCGCAGGGGGGTATGCCTTTCACCGGGTGCGGGTGGTCGAGAGGCCACTGACGCCGTATGTGCAGTGGGAACTCCACTCCCAGCGGCAGCGTGCGGAGTACGGGCAGCGGATCAGGGTCGTCCCCGCCGCGCAGGTGGCCGCCTCGGAGGACACCGGTCCGCTTCCGGAAGTGGTTGTGCTGGGCGGCCGCACCCTCTTCCAAGTCCTGTACACCGAAGCAGGAGTTGCGAACGGCGCGATCCGCTACACCGACCGTGACCTTGTCGAGCGCTGGGAGAACTACATCAAGGCGCTCTACGCGGTGGGTGAAGAGGTGATCTCCTACTTCGACCGCGAGGTGGCGCACCTTGATCCTCCGACGCTGAGCGCGGGAAGGGAGTAGGCCGATCACAGCGTCAGGCGGACAGGACGAGCACTTCGGCAGCGCCCACTCCGAGCTGTCGGGATCCTCACGTGACGTCGTCCAGGCGAGAAGTGTCCACGGAGGCATCCACTTCCACGCGCAGGGCACACCGGACCCGGGGAGCTCCTCCAGCCCCGTCCCACCCCGTTACCGGCCGACGTGGGCGGATTCGTCAACCGAACCGATGAGCTTGGCCAGTTGAATGCCGTCCTCACCAGCGAGGACGGCGATCCGCTTGTCGTCTCGGTATACGTGATCGCCGGCACCGCCGGCGCCGGAAAGACATCGCTGGCACTGCGCTGGGCACACCAGGTCCGGGAGCGTTTCCCGGATGGCCAGCTGTACGCCAATCTGCGCGGCTACGACCCCGGAGAGCCGGTCGCGGCACGCGAAGCCCTGCACCGCCTGCTGACCCGGCTCGGTGTCCCGGCCGAAGCCGTACCGCAGGACCTCGACGCGGCCGCAGCGTTATACCGCTCGTTGCTGGCCGACCGCCGGGTACTGGTTGTCCTGGACAACGCGGCGACTGTCGGCCAGGTCAGGCCGATGCTGCCGGGGAGCGCGCACAGCCTGGTGCTGGTCACCAGCCGTAGCCGTCTGTCCGGCCTCGCTGTCCGCGACGGGGCCCGCCGGCTCACGCTTGGCGTGCTGCCGGAGCCGGAGGCGGTTGCTCTGCTGCGCGTCGTCACCGCGGGATACCGGCCGGTCGATGACGAACGGCAGCTCGCCGAACTGGCCCGGCTGTGCGCACGACTTCCGCTCGCTCTGCGGATAGCCGCGGAACGCGCCGCCAGTCACCCCCACCTACGGCTGACTAACCGAAACAAGCTGAAGCACCGACCGAGGCGGAGGCCGACGTGGACAGGGGCGGGGCCGCTGATTCGGCGGCGCTCATCTTCTTGGCTGATTCCCAGCCTCCGCCTCCCGGCCGATCAGCCGCAAGATTCGCAAGTTGAACCGGTGAGCGGTTCCGAAAGATCGATTTAAAGATCGTCAAAGTCTCCTGCGGTCATGCCTGCCTTGAAGGCTCGCCACTCTCCGGAAGAGAAGCAGAGATGCGGGCCGGATGGATTCTTTGAATCACGAACGGCCACCCCTCCACCGGGGAGGGGCGCCAGCTCGAAGCACTGGCCGTTGTTCGCGGTGAAGCTGCTCTTCTGCCAGGTGAGGGAGGCAGGGTCGATCGAGTAGAGGTCTATCTTCTCCATCAGTCAGCTTTCCCTGTTTCTCGTGTGAGCGATGACGTCGCGGCTCTCCTCCGGGGAGAGGGCCGCGTCGGTGAGACTGCGGAACAGTCGGTGCAGGCGTCGCAGGTCCCGTGGGTCGTCCATCGTCAAGCTACCAGCCACCGACTCGCCGAAGGCCACGTCGGGAACGTCTTCGTCCGAGAACTGAAGGATCATGAACGCTGAGATCTGAGCGGCCTGTTCACCCTTCTCGTAGGGGATGACGCGAAGGTCGACACTCGGATGAGCTGAGACTTCCACCAGATGTTCCAACTGTTCCTGGTGCGTGCGCGCACCACCGACCTGAAAGTCCAGAGCAGCCTGCGCGATGACGTAGCGGCACACCAGTGGGGATTTTGTCTCGTGAAGGCAGTGCCGCTGACGCAAGCTGCGCACCTCGACAAGAGTCTCGATCTGGTCCGGACCCAGCGAGGCGAAGCCCACGCCGGTGACGGCCGTCGCATACGCCTCTGTCTGCAAGAGCCCTGGCACGATCCCGACTTGATACTCGTGGACAGTGGAGGCTGCGGCCTCGAACCCAAGGAAGCGTTCGTACTGCGCACTGATCACTTCGCCGTAAGGCGCCCACCACGACTGGCGTCGCTCCCGGGCGGCTGCGTGCAGTTCGGCAAGTTCGTCACGCTGGTCAGCGGGGACCTCGTAGAGGTCCATGAGCTGGGCGAAGTGCTGCTGGGAGCAGACCCGCTTTCCGTTCTCGATCCGGCTGATCAAGGAGACGTCGCAGCCGAGCGCCGCCGCGACTTCCGCGATGGTGAAGCGATTGGCTTCATGCCGCAGACGCCGCAGAGCCCGGCCGAACGTGACGCGAGACATCAGCAAGGTGCTGTTGCTGTTGGTCATTGCTTCTCCTTGTGCCCGCGAGTTGACCTCAAAGACCGGGCGGGTGAGGGACATTCTCGATCCCGATGTGGCCAGGAACGATCAATTGGCAACGTCTTGTCACTTGACACGATGTGTGACTTGACGATGCCTGGCTGTGGGGTGCAGCTTAGCGTTCATGACGTTATGCGCTCAACTGAACGCTGAGCGTGGCAAAACTCCGTGCGATGACTCAGAGGCACGGGTAACTGACGACCGAGCAAGTTCCCGCTCACACCTCGGAGTTCGAACTGCTCGCTGGATCGGTGGGAGCTGTCGTGAGCGAACCGTACGAAGTCAAGTTCCGCCTGTCCCGTCGACGCAACAGCGTTCCGAGGGCGCGGGCGCTGCTGCATTCCGTGCTCGCCGACTGGGGTGTCGGACAGGAGGCCGTGGATGTGGGGGAGTTGGTGTTGTCGGAGCTGGTGACCAATGCCCTGCGTGTGCGTGTGCCCAATGACCGACTGGTGGAGGTGCGGATCGCGCGGCTGGTGGATGAGGGCGTGCTACGGCTCGAAGTCAGCGACGCCGGCGGGGGCAAGCCGGAGGTGCGGAAGCCGGAAGAGGACGAGGCAGGCGGGCGAGGGCTGCTGCTCGTGGAGACGCTGGCTTATTGCTGGGGCTATGAGAGGCGCGCCTGCGGGATCGGGCGACATCTACTGGGAAGGCGACTTCCCCGAACTCCTCAACGGCAACGATTTCGAGACGTGGAAGAAGCGGGCCGAGGAGGCCGCCCGACAGTGCGCGGCCTCGGAGGCCGCGGTCGACGTCCTCAGCAACGCCGGGAGGCGGCTGACCGTCCACCCCGGAACAGCTCCCCAGGGCACCACCCTGACCGGGGACACCGTAGAGAGCGACCAGGGCAAGCGGCTCCTGGGCAAGGTGCGAGGCAAATGCGCCAAGACGGAGGGAGCGGGCACCGCGTGGATCTGGGTGGAGGACCACAGCGGCCTCTTCCACTTCCCGATGCCCTTCGCCGACATGTCGCTCGCTGCCAAGACCGACGCGCTCGCAGACCTGCTCGGGCCAGTCCTGGGGGAGTACGTCCACGTCGCCGGGATCATCGTCTCGAACGCGGCCCGCCGACGCCTGCCGCTCCCGCTGGACGAGGACGCGCTCCGCCCAGCCGCGCAGGGGTTCCGACGGGGGCTGCCCCTCGACCGGGTCCGCGAGACGATCGTGATCCCGCGGAGAATCATTCTGCCTGACCAGACGAACCTGATTGCCAGAATGTGCCATGCCGAAGCTGCCTCGCTCGACTGGGCTTTGGGGAGGCTCGGTGTTCCCGGGGGCGTGACGTCGCTGCTGGCCGACTCGTCGACACCGCGCCGGGTTTCCCCACTATGGACGCCGTGAGCTGGCCTCGGCGGTAAAAGAGCGTGGAGCTAGGCCTTGCTGGCGATGACTCCATTCGCTTCGCGGCGGCGTCACAGAATGCGATCTGAGCGCGAACACCGGCCGCGGCGCGGTCAGCGGGCCACGGCCGGGCGCTGCACGACGCCGAGCAGGAAGTCACCTATGTCTGGGATTCGGCGACCGCCACCGTACGGTCGGAGGTCTCGATGCCGCTGAGCCGCGCACTATATTTACGGGACAGCCCTTATGGAGACCCTAGGGGTGCTTTCCGTAGGCTTCATAGTTCGGCGAATTGTTCGCTCCATCGGTGCAACCTTCCATCCAGATAGCCCGGTCGCTGACGTCATCGGGCATCTGCTCACCGCACTGTTCATGGATCGTGGCCTGCGAAGGGGCTTCTGGGCCGGTGCACGACATGAGGTACTCCGCGGTGTCCGTGATGCTCCCGTCGGTGCACTCTGGACCTTTGGGCGGGGGCCGGTAGTCCTGAGCGGCCTGGACGCCAACGTCGAACGCGTCCCAGTAGGTGTCTTCCCGAGATGCTGAACATCCTGCTGCTGTGAGGACACTGATCGAAGCCAGCACAGTCCCGATGAGTAGGCGCTTCACGCCGTCTCCTTGAGAAGGGGATCTTGATGGATCAAGTGCGTCGGAGCTGTGTCGTGTGTATCGCAGATGGTGCGCGAACGCTGAGAGACAGCGAGAGAGGGCGGGAGTCAGTGAGACTGACTCCCGCCCTCTTCTGTCGGCATCCGCCCTGGTCAGAGCTTGACTTTTGCTGGCTGACTGGCGAGTGCCCCCGGCAGGATTCGAACCTGCGCACACGGCTCCGGAGCCCAGGTGAGCTCACTGGGCCTACACCCCTCTGACCTGCGCCGGAGCTGCCTGACGCCGGGCAGCTAACCAAGATCATTACGTCCCCATTGCGCAGGTGACCTGTCGGCGTAGGGATGCGCCCCGTATGGTCGGTCACATGATCTCGGGCAGCGACGGCGGGTGGGAAGACGGCGGCGACACGGGGTTCACGGCCGGGGGTACGGCGCCAGTCCTCCGAGACGCCTGCCGCTCCGCCGGCCTCGACCCGACCGGCGCCGAGTTGCTCCGCCTTGGCTCCAACGCCGTGTACCGCTTGGTCTCGGAACCGGTGATCGTCCGCATTGCTCGTGACCCTGCCCTCCTTCCTGAGATGGAACGAGCCGTAGACGTCGCCCGCTGGTTGGAGCAGTCCAACTTCCCGGCTGCGCGCGTTCCGCGGGACACCGCCCAACCTGTGGTCGTCGGTGGCAGGGTCGTGACCTTCTGGGAGAGCGTCCAGGAGCGGGAGGAGTACGCCACGGTAGGCGAACTTGCAGATCTGTTAAAGCGCCTGCACTGGCTGGAGGAGCCCGAATCCATGGGCCTGCCGTACTTCGACCCACACGCCAAGCTGGCCTCGTCCCTGGCGGGCCTGGACGGCATCTCAGACCGGGACCGAGAGTTCCTGGAGGGCCGGGCGGCCGAGCTGGCCAAGGAGTACGACCGCCTGGACTTCGTCCTTCCCTTCGGGATGATCCACGGTGACGCCAACATTGGGAACGTCCTCCGTCACCGCGACGGCCACGCCGTCCTGATCGATCTCGATGGCCTCGCCCTGGCCCCGCGTGAGTGGGACCTGATCCTCACTGCGATCTACTACGAGCGGTACGGGTGGCACACCCGCGAGGAGTATGCGGAGTTCGTCCACCGATATGGCTTCGACCTGATGAACTGGCCCGGCTACGAAACCCTCGCGGACCTCCGCGAACTGATGATGGTGGCGTGGATCGGGCACCAGGTGACGACGAGCGAGCGTTTCGCGGCCGAGTTCCATAAGCGCATGCACTCCCTTCGGACCGGTGAGGGCCGGGACACGTGGGGCGCCTTCTGAACAACCTCGGACACCGCCTGCCGACTCAACGAGCGGCAGGACCACCGGCCGCGGCTGCCACCCACAACCGGTGCTCGCCTACCTGCTCCGCGAACGCCTGGGACACCGCGTTGTCCCCTGCCGCGAGCAGATTCGCCCGGAACTCGGCCAGGTAACTCACGCATCGTGCGGACTTCAAGTTCTCCCCGAGATCCAGCGCATCCACCGCCACCCGGCAGGCCTCCTCGATGTCGTCGGCGCGTAAGTGGGCGTCGGCGAGGACCATCGTGGCGAAGAAGTCGCTCCGCACGTGGCTGCCGCTCATCGCGTTCTCGGCGTGGGCGACGGCTTGCCTCGCGCTGTTGACGTCGCGGAAGCAGTGCGCCGCTTCCGCAGCCAACTCCGCCTCATCGAAGTAGGCGATCCACTCGGGCTCGTCGTCGCTGTTCCTACCCTCCAGCGCTCGCGTCGCCGCCGCCAGAGCTCCTTCACACCCTCGGACATCCCCTGTACGGGCGAGCGCGCGAGCCTCCATCGCATGGAACTGGGCCCGGAGCGTCGGCGTCGCCACCGCCGAGATTCCCATCAGGGCGGCACGGGCGAGCGTCGCTGCCTCGGTGTAGCGGCCGAGGAAGGTGGCCTGGTGGCTCATCGCCGACAGGATGCTTCCGGCAAGGCGCCGATCGTTGGCGTCCTGGGCCAGCCGGAGGGCTTGAAGGAAGTAGCGCTGCGCGAGTCCGTGATGGCAGGCGTCGTACGACATCCAGCCGGCGAGAAGGGTCGCCTCCGCCACGGTGGAGTAGAGAGCCCTCCCCACGGCGTCGCTGTAGCCGCCGCGCAGCAGCGGAACCACCTCGGCACTGAGGTACTGGATAACGGACCGCCGAGCGTGGTCGCCGCCGAACTGGTCGTCGAGTCTGGCGAACATGTCGGCCGTGGTCTTCACCGTTGCCACGTCTCCGAGCCCCACACGCAGCCCCACCGGGCGACCGGATCGGGGCGCCGGCTCCGGTGCCACCAACCACCGTAAGGACGCTTCGTTCCACGCTGGCTCGGACGCCTCGGACTGCAACAAAGGCTCGTACCGGTTCAGGTCGGCGCTCCACAGCCGGTCAACCGTGTTGATCGCTGCGTCAGGGCTGTCGGGGTAGCTGGCGTCCAGAAGAGCGGCGTCCTCTCTGCCGTTGTGTTCCAGCCCCAGCTCATGTGGGCTGGCGCCGTATGCGTCCCCGAGCAGCGCGCCGTAGAACCCGTCCGGCACGCTGTGCCCGTTCTCCCAGCTCGCGATGCGCCGCTTGATGCTGTCGTCGGTGGGGAGTTGGTGACCGCGCTTGGCCGCGGCCTTGCGCAGTTCACGTACCAATCGCAACTGGCTCCAGCCGCGTTCGGTTCGAGCCCGGCGTAAACGCTCGCTGACGGGGTCCATAGGAGACGGCCTTTCCCTCCTCGTGGCAGTGCAAAGGGGGTGGTGCGTGGTCCTTGACCATCACGAACGTACGTGATTTACAACCCCGTTGGCAGCGGCGAACGGGATTTGTCGCCACCACTTCGGGACGACGGGGGGTGACGGGCCTCCGCGCCACACGTCATCCCCCATCACCAGTCGTCATCTGCCCTGGTCAATGCCGGTCCAGCGACTCTGAACCCACTGCGGCGCAGGCGCCGTGGGGTAGCCGACCCAAGGTGGGAAGAAGACGTGCAAACGATGACAAGGAGAGGCATCGAGTGGCTGTCGGCAGCGGCGGACGACCCGGTGATGTGCCGGGCGCTCTGGGCGGACGACCCGCGTAGCCCGTCGATGATTCCGGCCGGCCGCCTCTTCGACGTGGTGTCGGTGGAACAGCGGCTCGGCCTGGAGACGTTCGATCAGATGTGCCGCCGAGAGCTGCCATGCGGCCCGGTCATGGTCGACCACCGGGCCCGCAGGGCCGGCTTCTTCCTCAACTCCAACAGCCGCGACTGGTTCACCTACTTCCTCAGGCGTGAGACCAGCCAGCCGCCGGAGTACCGCTACCTCGGTCTCAAATCCGTTGTCGTGGTTCCGGGTCCCATGCCTCTGAGCGGCGACCGTTACGAATGGCTCCGCGCCCCGGTACGGCGTCCAGAGGCCAATCCGCTCCGTCCGATTGCCCTGGCAACAGTGCTTGTCGCAGCCGCCGAGCTACTGGCACGTGTCGACCGCTACGGCGATCGGTTCAGCTCCGCCGCTGACGCCATGGCGGCTTACCCGGAGGAGTCGACTTCCGGTGCATGAGGAATCCCGCGGCCGCCTTGACGCAGCGCGCTGGTCCCCGTTGGACAGCGACGGTTGGTACGCCGCTCGTGACGCGACAACGGCCCTCCGCGACGCATTGATCAGCGCGGGCATGGAGCGCGACTTCCCGTACCTGCGGGCCGACCTGAACGCCTTCGGCCACGGCCTGGTCGAACTGGGCCGAGTCTCACCTGCGACTGCCGAGCACCTGGCCGAGCTGCTGCGCCTGGCCCTGGCGAGCGCTGCCGCGCCTCGCCTCGACACCGAGACTGACCGCGAACCGGGGGAGTGACCTCATGACAGACCGACGCGGAGTCGTCGCCCCACGCGCCGAGAACCTGACGGCCGGCGTGAGCTATGTCCGAGGCTGGGGCGAGGCTCGACGCGGTGCCGACCGGCTCGCCGAACAACTCGTCTCGCTGGGGCTGGAGGCAGACTTCCCGGGGCTCACAGCGGACGTGAATGTGCGCGGTGACGGCCTGGTCCGGCTCGGCACGGTGCGCCCTGAAGCAGCCTTGCTCCTGGCACGGCTCATCCAGACCGGCTTGGAAGCGAGGGATCGTGAAGCGCGCTCTTCGGCGACTGCGCTGCGCTGAACAGAGAGACGCTCCTCCCTAAGAGCTTTCCACAAAGTTCGGCGGCGGCACCAGTTGCTCAGCGGATACTCGCGAGACTCCGACGTGGTGGCTGTGGGAGCCCGCGGACACGCCAGGGCAACGCGTGCATGCCGGCCCCTAATACACCATCCTCGGACTCGGCGCTGCTGCCAGTTGGGAACTCACCGGCACATAAAGCCCAAACATCCCTTTCAGCGCTACCCTCCGTCCATGACGAGCGGCCACGACTCCATGCCTCAGCCACTGCCCGCAGACGGGGACACCCTACGGATACGCGTAGACCCCGGGGGCTCCTTCGGCGAAGTCAAGCTACGGACCACCCCAAGCCTCGCCCCCGCACTGCTCGCCAGCCTCCAAGAGCACGGGGCCGAGGCCAGCTACGGCGCCGAGTTCGGCATCGACCCGGGGCACCTGCTGATCGTTGCCCTGATGATCCCTGACAGCGGGGCCTGGATGACCCTACGGACTGCCATCGACGCCATCGCTGGTCGACATCAGGCCACGCGCATCCGCATCGAACTCGGCGACCGGGCCGTGGAAATTGAAGGCAAGAGCACGGCGGACATGGAGCTCCTCCTCACCCAGGCCCGCGAGATATTCGAGTCAGACGCGCAGGAGTGGCGGCGGATCAGCGGCGGAGGCGGAGACGGCACGGCAGAGTAACCGCCAGCCTTCGCCACGACTGGAACCACGTTGGCTCACCAACTGTGCTACGGCCTGTTCCGTAACGAAGACCAATCAGGTGGTCTGCTGCTCGGCCGGGACCGGCGCCCTAGCGCCGCAGCCCGGACGGTCAGCAGACCACCCCAGTTGCGCCAACGTTCGGGAAGCTGTTAGCAGTAGCGGCCGATTAAGGCCCTGGACTGGCCGAACGGGGAAGCGGTGACTTCGTGGGGTAGGCCGCTTTCACCACGACTCCCGGCTACAGCGCTTCACGTCTTCAGTGTGCGTCACGGCTCGCGCTACGATCCGTGCGCCATAAGGGGGGCAAGTGAAGCGATTTCATGTTGGGGCAACGCTGCCAGTGTTGGCCCTACTCACTGTGGTGGGATGTTCGACGTCGGCATCTCGCGACGATATCTACTGGGACGCGTTCGATGGCGGGGCGAAGATCGCTGGGGACTATGAGCCGCCCCCCGTCGATGCAGGTTGTACCGACGGCAGCATCACCGACACTGCTCAACGGATCCTGAAATGCAGCAGATGGGACAAACCGTCACAGGACTGGGTCCGCCAGCAGTGCGGCGAGCAGATGCCCAACGATGTGGCGGACCGAACCACGTGGATGGCGGGCTGTACCGACGGCGCGAACGACTCGCCTGAGTACGAGGTTTACGGCAAGCATCCTTGAGTCCGTCGGCTAGGCAACCGAGTGGCGTCCGGGGCCGCCTCCGCCTGTCGGTCTCAACCAGGTTAGCGGCGTCGCCATGGCAGACGGCGCTGGGCGGTCGGATAGAGGACCTCTCTGATTGCTGCACCAAACTCATAGCTTGCTGCTTCGAGCTGCGCTGCATTCCTCGACTCGTGGTAGGAGAACACTGCCTCCCTGAAGCGTTCCGTCGCTTCTCGCACCGTTTCATTTGGATGACGCATCAAAGGTGCCGCGGCAGCGACTACGGCTTCCAACTTTGGCACGAGGCTGGCTGTCGCGGTCTTCATTCGCTCGCGCTCCAGAGCCAGGTACCAACCAGCACCACCGATGGCGGCGGCGATCTGTCGTCGTTCGGATCCCCTGACGAAAGCAGCTGGCGCGAGGCCCGTCACGGTGGCCAGGGCGAAGGTGCGTAGCCCCTCCAACCAGCTGCTGCGCAGTACCTTATCGGCGTCAATGGCAGCGCGGAGCCCAGCGACGGCTACCACTATGGCCTCGAACTGCGTTCCCAGGGCGTCGCGCTCCGCCTTCTCTTCGGTGCGAGCGGCGGCGCGGGAGCTGTATCGGGCGCTCAGCCAGGCCCCAAGTGCAACGGCACCAAGAGTGCCGACGAGATTGACGAGCGCGTTAACGTCCAGGTTCACAGGCTCAGCGTGTCCGGCGCCATTCCGGATAGGGGCGGCTGTTGCTGAGCCGTGACTTCCCAGGAGCCACACAGTGATCTTGCAAGCATGGCGACGGCCGCACGGGGTCGTGCGGTCCGCCCCGACGCGGGCGGCTCGGCCGCCTGGTACGCCCGCTCCCTGGACCAGGCCGCCGGACTGCATGAGGCTGCCTGCACTTGGGACATGCAGGGGCTTCATCGGTCACGCGGAGCACCGAAACCGAGTAACCGCTTCGTCGCGAAGCAACTTGGTGGGACCTTGACTTGGGTGGGTGCCCCTCACCTGTTGCGAACGTCCACTGACCTTCGCAGGTGGTTGCCTCTGTGTCGACCTTGTCACCCAGTTAGACACTCAGGGCCCGCTCGTCTTCTACGACGCTGGCGGCGTGCAGCGGGTCGCCCACGACCCCGCGGCTGGCAGGTCGCAACATCTTGCGCTTGAGGTGCACTGCTATGTGCTCGGCTGGCACTACCCAGAGACCGATCACCGTGTGGCTGTCTGAATGCCCAGGAGTATTGCCTGCTGGGCAGTCGCTCGCTCCGGCACTGCGACTGCTCCGGAGGCTGAGGGTGGCGCCGATCGTGGCCGACCGGCTCACAGACTGCGCCAGACGCCAGGCCAAGCACCTGCAAGGCGATACGTCGGTCTTACGTCAGACACACACGGAGGGGGCGCTCCTGGGTAGGCTGGGTCGCCACCAACCTAAGGATGCGACCATGCAAGACACTTCGGATGTGACCCGAAGGCTTTGGGCTCTGTGCGGAGTGCTGAGAAACGAAGGTGTGACCTATCACGAATATTTGAATGAACTTACATATTTGCTTTTCCTCAAGCTTGCTCATGAACTTGAGATGGAAAATAGAATTCCGCGCAACTGTCGCTGGGTTGAGCTTAGCGAAAGTGCCCCTGAAGACATTCTCCCTCGATACGCCGAGATGCTGAAGAATCTCGGTGCGGCTGACGACGAAGTCGTCAAAACCATCTTTGCGGATTCGAAGACAGGCATCAATTCCGGCGAATCCCTGATGCAGCTAGTCCAGGGCATCGAGGATATTGACTGGTATCGAGCGCGGCAAAATGGCCTTGGTGACGTCTACGAAGGGCTGATTCAGAAGAACGCGCAGGAGTCTCGTTACGGTGCCGGCCAGTACTTCACGCCTCGACCAGTGGTTGAGGCACTTGTTCATGTCACTGCGCCGAGTAACGACGACGTTGTGTACGATCCTGCCGCAGGCACCGGTGGGTTCCTGGTGGCCGCAGGCTTGGGTGCTGCGGCCCGCAACATTTCGCCTCCTAAATTGGTTGGCATTGAGTTGGTTCGGGACGTGCAGCGTATGGCGCTCATGAATCTTTTGCTGCACGGGCTCGAGGGGAAGATTATTCTCGGTGATGCTTTGCATCACGATGTGGGCGAGAACGGCTACTCAGTCTGCCTCACGAATCCGCCCTTCGGTGCAAAGGGTGCTCTAACTGCGGAGCAGAACGAGAGGCTTGAGTACCAAACCTCGAACAAACAGTTGGCATTTTTGCAGCACGTCTATCAGAACCTGGCTAAGGGGGGGCGTGCTGCGATTGTCGTTCCTGACAACGTTCTGTTCGAGGGAGGGACGGCCGCAGCTGTACGGACCAAGCTTCTGGAAAGCTACAGAGTCCATACCATTCTGAGTCTCCCGACAGGCATCTTTTACGCGACCGGCGTCAAAACTTCAGTGCTATTCTTTTGCGCCGATGGCACCACTGAAGAAACGTGGTTCTATGACTTGCGTTCGGGCCAGACGAGCTTCGGCAAGAGAAGGCAGCTACTGGCTAGTGACTTGAACGAATTCATCTCAGCCTATGGTGCAGATGCGTTCGGGAAAAGCCCTCGGATTGAAACGGATCGATTTAAGCGGCTAACGCGTGAAGAACTCATCGCGCGTGGTGATCGTCTCGACTTCGCGCACGTGAAATCTACTGATAGGTCGGCAGGTTCAAGTAGTATTGCAGAGCTTCTCGATGACACCAGAAGCCTGCGCGAGGAACTCGACAGCGCGTTGTCTGGAATTTCTGAGATTGAGAAGATTCTTACGCGTCACTTCCAGGACCGCGAAGGGGAGGCACTCGGGCGATGATAATTCCAGATGCTTTCCCTGCTGCATGGCGCTTCTGCCTGGTTAAAGAAGCCGGCGAGACTCTGGTTGGCCAACAACGTTCACCAGAGACTACAAGCGGCCCAGCAGATGATCAAAGGAACTATCTGCGTGTTGCGAACGTTCGTGATGACGCGCTGGATCTGCAGGACCTAGCAACAATGAGCTTCGACACTGATGCTAGAGAGAAGTACAGGCTTGTAGACGGAGACATTCTCCTATGTGAGGGGCAGAGTCGTGAGCTGGTAGGGCGAGCGGCGATGTATCGATCCGAACCTGAGGAGCTCTACTTCCAGAACACGCTTATTAGGTTCCGTGCTCACCGTGAAATTCTGCCAGAGTTTGCGCTTCTGGTCTTCAGGGCTTACCAGCACTCAGGTGTTTTCACAGAGATTGCCAAGGCTACTACCAATATCGCTCACCTCGGACTTCGGCGCTTCCAAGAGCTACCTTTCCCATTGCCTCCCCGAATTACTCAGGAGGCAATCATTGATTGCGCCCGCGACATACAGAGTTCCATCGACGCCGCTCTCGCGGCGATGAGTAACATCATTGACACAGCAACCGGCCTTCCGGGGACGGCGAGAAACATCCTCATCTTGGAGGGCGCGGAGCTTGGAGCGCCTGGAAAGTCAGATCCGAAAACGCGGATAACTTGGCAACAAGCGGCAGATGTTGTAGCTGAAGATTCACCCATTGTCTATGGGATTCTTCAACCCGGGCCTGACATTGACGATGGTTCAGGCGTTCCGTATGTTCGCGGCCAGGACTTGCAAGACGGGTTTATTCTGCAGGATCAACTTAGGAAGACATCACAATCGATCGCTCAGCGATATAAGAGGTCATCGCTGAAGCCGGGTGATGTGCTACTTGGGATCATCCGCAGTCTGCGTGTTGCCGTCGTACCGCAAGAGCTCAGCGGGGCAAATATCACTCAGGGAACTGCCCGGATAAGACCCAGCGATCATGTGGATAGCGACTACCTAGCGCATTGGCTATCAAGCTCGGCTGCACAAGAGTGGCTTCGAAGTCGATTGCGCGGTATCGACATGCCTGGGTTGAATCTGCGCGATGTCAGGCAGTTGCCTGTACCAGTACGGGATCTTAGTACTCAACGTCAGATCGCCGAAGCCTTGAATGAGGTGACCTCGGCACACCAGAGCGTCATCAGGGATGCGCAAAGCGCCGTCGGCCGGCTCCAAGCACTGGAGCGTGAGTTCACCGCATCCTGTGCTTTTGGAGAAATGGCCAGGTGGATTACACAGAGGACAGCGGGCGACGAGAGTGAGGAATTGTCATCGCTGATCCTGACCCAGGTAAAGGAAGCAGCTTCAAAGCAGCGTAAGAAGCCTGCTTCTAGGTCGCCGCGGTCCAGCAAGAATGGGAGCAAGCGGATTAGTCTCAAATCCAGCACCAGTCCGGAAGAGATCCTAGCCGTGCTGCAAGAGGCTTCGGGGCCTTTGGATCCAGAACACCTATTCCGGCAGCTTTCCCTTGCCGATAGCGCCGTTGATAGCTTCTACGCCGCGTTGCGTGAGCTGAAGCAGTTGCGCCAGCTTGAAATAGCACGACCGAACGACACGGATGTCAAGATTTCGGTGGCAGAATAGATGCGCATCACACGTGTGAAAGTAGAGTCGTTCAAGAACCTGCAAGACTTCGAGATCCAACTCGACGAAAATGCCGCCGTATCCGTACTAGTGGGACGTAACGGCAGCGGAAAGTCCAATCTCCTCGAGGCTTTAACAATCATTTTTCGTGACCTTGACCTCGGGCGGCGGCCTGACTTTTCGTTCGAGTTGGATTATCTCATCAAAGGAAATGCAGTTTCCATTTCCTCGGAGCGGTCTCGAACCGGCCACAGTGTTAAATGCAGTGTGAATGGCCGCTCAATGAGTTTCGCCAAGTTCTCAGGCGAAGATGGTCGAGGGTACCGCCCCCAGCATGTATTCGGATACTACTCCGGGCCGAGCAATCGGCTTGAAGAGCACTTCATTCCTCATCAGGAGCGTTTCTACAAGGATCTCCTTGACGGCATCGAGAGGCCGTTGCGGCCTCTTTTCTATGCACGTAATGTGCACTCAAACTTTGTTCTCCTGGCCTTCTTCTTAGATGATGACCCTGTAGTCCTGCGGTTGCTGCGTGACCATCTGGGTATCGAAGGCTTGGACTCGGTGCTTTTTGAGATGCAGAAGCCCTCATGGCCTGGCAAGAACGGCGATGAACGGTTTTGGAACGCGCGTGGCACGGTTAGGGCCTTACTCGATCGCCTCTACCGTCTCTCACTAGCGCCAATGAGGCTGGAACGCAAGGTGAGAACGGGGTTGGCCCGATCCTCGCAAACGGAGCACCTCTACCTTTACCTTGAGGGTCTATTGGAGGCCAAAGAGCTTAGAGCTGCCTACGCAAGTAACGGGGACTTCTTCAAAGCCCTCGAAAGTACTTACATCTCCGAACTCATCCATGACGTACGCATCAGGGTGAGAACCAGTAGGTCATCCTCTCCTCTCACATTCCGGGAGTTGAGCGAGGGGGAGCAGCAGCTTCTTCTTGTCCTTGGATTGATGAGATTCACGCGAGAGGAAGAATCCCTGTTTCTGCTGGATGAGCCTGACACACATCTGAACCCGGCCTGGAGCGTGCAATACCGGAAGTTCCTCGGCGAGTTTGGTGGGCTTGACGACGGTTGTCAGGTTCTGATGGCAACCCATGACCCGCTCGTTGTAGCCGGCCTACTCAGGCAGGACGTTCGCATTCTTGAACGGCATGCCGACGGGCGTATAAGCGCCGTGGAGCCGTTGGAGGACCCTCAAGGAATGGGAGTCGGAGCGCTTCTAACGAGTGACGTTTACGGGTTGAGGTCTCAACTCGACCTCGAGACGCTCGACAAGCTAGATGAGAAGCGACTGCTGTCGGCTCGTCCTGACGACCAATTGACTTCCGAGGAGCAGGACAGGCTAAATCAACTCGGTAATGAGCTTAGGCATCTCGGTCTTTTGATGGAAGACAGGGACCCGGAGTTTCACGCCTATCTCAAAGCTAAATCGGCGAGTCATACCACGCAGCGTCGTCTTTCTTTCACACGGGAGGAAGTAGAGGAGAACTTCGAAGACGCTGTGGCGCTATTGAATGAGATCGAAGAGCAGGAAGGCTAGTACTGTCGGGGGCGGTTCTTGATTTTCATTGATCGGCAGGAAGTGATCGCGCGTCTTCCGGAAGGGTGGAAGGCCAAGGCGAAGAGTGTGACCGATGAGTTGTTGGGGGCCAATGGTGCGACGGCGCGGAAGAAGATTATCGACGATAACGAGGAACTCTGGCGCAGTATCAAGGGAGTCTTGGCAGCCGTTGGACATCAGAAGTGCTGGTATTGCGAGACGGCTGATATCAGGTCGGACAACGCGGTTGATCATTTCAGGCCGAAGGGAAGAATTTCCGGGGAGAGTAAGGAGGGGTACTGGTGGTTGGCCTTCGATGTACGTAATTACAGATTTGCCTGTACTTTCTGTAATAGCCGGCGCCACGGAGAGGGTGGGACCACCGGAGGTAAGGCCGACTTTTTCCCCTTGGCTGACGGCTCGCGCAGGGCGGACAGTTATTTAATTCCAATATCGGTCGAGATTCCGATGCTTCTCGATCCTTGCGATCAGTTCGACATCACCGCTATATGGTTCGATGAGACGGGCCAAGTGAAGGTGAATCCTGACGCAGAAGCCCTGGAGGATAATGTATCCGATCGGGTAGCTGTGTCGCGTAATCTGTATCATCTAGATCACGTAAGGCTCATTGAAGCGCGGAAGCGTATTTTCCTAGAGGTGCTTCAGATGTGTGATCAGGCAGATGAGGCGCTTGTGAGCTATAAAGCGACTCAAGATGTCATGGCGCGAAGCGTCTTCCATGAGTCAATTAATGCTCTTAGGCGGATGAAGAAGGAAGACGCGCCCTACTCGGCGGTGGCTAAGTGTGCTGTCAGGGGCTATCGCGTTAGTAGTCCCTCAGCGAAACTCATTGCTGAAGCTTCATAGGCGCAGCGGGTTTGGCCGGTGGCCTGCCCGGTCTGGGGTCGAGCATGATCAGGGGGCCGTACGCTAGTTGGCAACTCGGGCAGGCTTTGGACCTGCCCGCAATGTGCACGAGTGGCCCCCTGGTCTTGCTCGACGCGGGACCCTGACTGGGGAGGTGGCTAAAGCCGTGGAGCCGACCGCCCCAGCCGCGACGCATCCCTTCGCTGGCATTGGGTGGCTGACTGCTCTGAGCTTGGCTCGGTTGGCGGGCCAAGCGCGGTGAGCGGAGCGAGCCGCCTTGATGACGTAGAGAAAGTCTGAGCCAACTCGGCTCGTGCTACAGCCGGAACGACAGTTCTAGCTCGTCGCCTGGGAGGTGGAACTCCTCAAGGGCGAGGGGCTTGTCCGACTCGGTGAGGGTCACGCGGATGACGTGGAGCATCGGGACCCCGTCGGCGAGTCGTAGCGCTTGAGCCTGATCGGGTAGAGGCATGCGGGTGCGGATGTATTCCGTGAAGTGGAGTTCGTAGCCCAGGTCGGCCAGCGCTGTGTAGAGCTCTGGCGCCGGCGGCGGAGCTTCCTCCTCGTACTTGGTGTCGATGAGCACCGAGAACGGGACGTATGTCCTGTGGAGTTGGCGAAGGCGGCCATGGTCCGCAGTCTGCAACGCGTCGTACGTGAACATGGGCTCGCCCGGCGGGATGCGGAGTAGGTCCGCCAGGGCCAGTGGAGCGTCGGTGCGGGTAGCTACCGGCGGCTCCGCATCTGTCCAGCGGATGCCGTCCGCTTCGACGTAGCGGCCATCTGTGGTTCGGCGTACGCCGCGCGGGCGCGTGTGGCTGGGGCGGCTGTGGGGGGAGCGAGCGAAGGTGCCGCGGCCCATGATGGCTTCGACGAGACCTGATGCCCGGAGTTCGCTAAGGCCCTGGCGGACTGTGGGGCGCGTCACGCCGAACTGCTTCGCCAACGCCTCTTCGGAAGGCAGTGGTTGGCCGGCAGCGAAGGTGCCGTCCAGGATGCCTTCGCGCAGGTAGTCGGCGATCTGCCGGTACTTCGGCTGCGTGTTCTTCGGCGGCATGCGTGCCCTCCACGGCCGTGGTCACTGCTTCTTCCGTCCGTGGGTGGAACGTAACCGCCCGCGGACGGACCTAGCTTCTCCCACGCGAAGGCGGTTGACAACCCGTACTACGGGTGGCCAACCTTGTCCGTGCACCCGTACTACGGGTGGACTAGCAACCCGGAGGAATGGCCTCCGGGTGCCTGAGATGAGGAGATTTGAAAAGTGGCAACCCTTCCGATCGACACCGCGAAGTACACGGGGATCATCTGCGCCGTGCCCCCGGCCCCGCGGGTCGCCAACCGTGAGACCGGTCAGCTTCGCGTTGACCGCGACACGGGCAAGACCGTGTACCAGGTCGGCCTCTGCCTGATGGCGGGTGCGTCGGCCGACGTCGTGAACGTGAGCGTGGCCGGTGAGCCGGCCGGTGTGCAGCTCGGCATGCCGGTGGCCGTGCGGGACCTGGTCGCCACGCCGTGGGAGAACGAAGGGCGGCACGGGATCGCGTTCCGCGCGGCGGAGATCCGGCCCCTGAGCGCTCCCGCCACCCCGGCAGGTAAGGGGGCCAGTCAGTGATGAAGCCGGCCTCCGCCGCTTCGGCCGGTGAGACCTGGCCGAGCTGGGTTCTGGTGGTGGCCGCAGTGCTGGTGTCGGGTCTGCTTCTGGCAGGCCCGGCCCTGCGCCGCCGCTGTCCCGTCGCCTGGTGGCTGTTATGCGGCTTCCCGGCCGCGGCCTTCCGGGCCGTGCAGACCTGGCGGCCCTTGATGGCTGGCTGCGGGCTCGCCGTGAGTCGTCGGCTGGCGCTGACCGTGGTGTCCGGGCTCGTCGGCAAAGGGGCGCCTCCGCCGCAGCCGCGGGTGCCCCGGATGGGGCTCATACGCCCGACCTCCGGCGGCTTCGCGCTCCTCGTGCGGTTGTTGCCGGGGCAGGTGCCGGAGCACTTCGTCAAAGCTGCGCCCGCCATGGCGGAGAACTGGCAGGTGCACGCGGTGCGGGTGACCTCCTGGAAGCCGGGGATCGTGCGCATCGTCGCCTCGGCGACCGACCCATTGGCCGATCCTCGGGTGCCGAAGCAGCGAGGGCCCGGCCATCTGCTCCGGGTGACCGTGGGCGCCTTGGAGACCGGGGCCGCGTGGGTGGTCGACCTGCGGCGCGTGCCTCACTGGCTGATCGTCGGCGCCACCCGCTCCGGCAAGTCGACCCTGATCAACGCACTCGTGGCGGGTCTCGCCCCGCAATCCGTCGCCCTGGTCGGGATCGACTGCAAGGGCGGCATGGAACTGTCTCTCTACGAGCCGCGGTTGTCCGCCCTTGCGACGAGCCGAGAGCAAGCCGTCCGGCTGCTGGCCGCTCTCGTCGACCTGACCCTCGACCGGATGGCCCTCTGCCGGGCGGCCCGCGTCCGGAACATCTGGGGTCTGCCTGACAAGGAACGCCCGGTCCCCGTCGTCGTCATCGTCGACGAAATCGCGGAGCTCTTCCTCGTGGCGAGCCGGAGCGAGAAGGACGTAGCACATGCGGCCGGTACGGCGCTGATCCGGCTGGCCCAGCTCGGGGCGGCGCTGGGTGTCTTCCTCGTTGTGGCCGGACAGCGCGTCGGTTCCGACCTCGGACCCGGTGTCACGGCTCTGCGGGCGCAGTTGGGCGGCCGGGTGTGTCACCGCGTGGCCGACCCCGGTACGGCGGAGATGGCGCTCGGCGACCTCAACCCCGACGCGCTGAAGGCGGCGCAGGCCATCGCCCCTGAGCAGGCCGGTACGGCCGTCCTCGCCTCCGGCGACGGCTGGGAACGCGCCCGGTCCCATCTGATCACGGAAGCGGAGGCGGAAGTTGTCGCCGCGGAGTACGCGCACCTGACTCCCGTTCTGTCCGAGCTCCGCGTCGAAGCGCTGTGAGAGGGGGACTGCCGTGCTGGTGTCCATGTCGGCCGTTCTGCTGCTCGGCCTGCTGATCTGGTTCCTCCTGCGCATTCGGTACCTCAGGTGGGCCGACGCGCTGCTCTGCGGAGCCTTCGGCTTTCTGCTCGCCCGGACCGTGGCCGCACCGTTCGTTCAAGCCTTCCTCGACGGCGTGAACGGCTTCCTCGGCCAACTCCGCTTCTGAAACGCCTCACCACCGACCCGACAAGGGGACTTCCTGTGTCCGACTACGTCATCCGCTCCGGTGACCGCGCCGCCTTCCTGGCCGGTCTGCGGGAGCTGGTCGACTTCTTGACCGCCAATCCCGCCGTCGTCGTACCGCGTCACGCGTCCGTCGTCGTCCTGGTCGACGCCTCCGACTCGACCGCTCGCCGCGACGGTGTGGAGTCCGTCGCCGCTCCGCTCGGCGTGCCGGCGGAGGACATCGGCCGGGGCTACTTCGACGCACGCCGTGACTTCGGCCCGATCTCGTACAGCGTTGTCGGGATCCCTCCCGAGGAACGGCAGTGATCGCCCGTACGAAGGGCTCCCGACGGGGCGCGAAGTCGCCAAACCCGACCCCGTCAGGAACCCACTCCATCCGCCATATGAGCAGTGAAAGGAGCACCCACACTTTGTCCACCGCGCATCATTCGCGCAAATCCCCGTCGCTCGCCTGCGACCTCAGGCAGCACGACGCGCAGGTCCCGACCTGCGCCGGACGGGAACAGATCGTCCTCGTCGAACTCGACGGAACCGAACAGTGGCTGTGTCCCGCGCACGCGGCGGCCGTCTGGCTCACGGACCCGACGCTCCGCTTCAGCGCCAAGACTCGGCCGGAAGGGATCTCGGCCGTGATGGGGCAGGCGTTTGGCAACGGGGGTGGTCGCCGATGACTACCCACCTTCCGCAGAGCGTCGCCGCTCTTGTCACCAGGGCGTCGGAGCCGGAGTTCGCGGCTTGGCGCCGGAGCATCGTCCGCCTCGGTGGCTGTACCAACCCGATTCACCTGGTCGGTGCGGCCACCGTCTACGACACGACGACCGGCGCCGCCCTGCTCTCCTACGGCTCGGACATCTACGGCGGTCGCCTGCTCACTGCGTGCGGCAACCGGCGGGCGACGGTCTGCCCGGCGTGCTCGGCCTTGTACCGGGCGGACACGTACCAACTCGTCCGTGCCGGCCTCGTCGGCGGCAAGAACGTCCCGGAGGCGGTGAGCGGTCACCCGCGGGTGTTCGCCACGCTCACCGCCCCCGGGTTCGGCCCGGTTCACACCCGCCGTGAACGTGATGGACGCGTGCCGCCCTGTCGGCCTCGTCGGGCAGGGGACCGCTGCCCGCACGGGACTCCGGTCGGATGCCGGGAGCGGCATTCGGCGGACGACCCTCGTCTCGGCGAACCTCTCTGCCCACGCTGCTACGACTACGCGGGGGCTGTCCTCTGGCACGCGTTCGCCGGTCGGCTCTGGCACCGCTTCGGGCTGGAGTTGCGGCGGGAGGTTGCGCGCCGAGCCGGACTGCCCCGTACCGAGTTCGGGGAAGTCGCCCGACTCTCGTACGCGAAAGTCGCCGAGTACCAACAGCGGGGCCTGGTCCACTTCCATGCCGTGATCCGCCTCGACGGGCCGGATGGACCCGACTCGCATCCGCCCTGCTGGGCAACCGTGCCGCTCCTGGTCGACACCGTACGGGCGGTGGTCGGACGCGTGGGGCTGAACGCCCCCGGCGTGGGCGTCATCGGCCCGCGGGCACTGCGCTTCGGCGCCCAGGTCGACGTACGTCCGGTCACCTCGTACCGGCGGGACGCGGGGGAGAGGCCTGCTTCCCCGGCCTCCGTGGCGGGCTACATCGCCAAGTACGCCACCAAGGGTGCGGAGTCCGCCGGCGCGGTGGACGGTCGCATTCATCATGCGCGGGACATGGTCATGTTGCCGGTGCGCGCTCATGTGCTGCGGATGATCAGTACGTGCTGGTGGCTCGGCGGACTACCGGAGTTCCAGCCGCTCGGGCTGCGTCGCTGGGCCCACATGCTCGGGTATGGCGGCCACTTCTCCACCAAGTCGCGCCGGTACTCGACCACGCTGACCGCGCTCCGGCGGGCGCGTGTCGAACATCGCGCGGAGCAGCAGCGGGCTTCTCTCGGTCTGGCCGACTACCCCACGGTCACGGTCGGCGAGTGGCGGTATGCGGGGCGCGGCTACTCGCCGGAAGCGGCTCTCCTGGCTGCCTCGGTACGGGAGGGCGGTGGTCTCCATGGCGCGTGACAGCCGCACGAAGCCGGCCGAACTGCTCACGGTCCGGCAGGTGCTCGACGAACTCGGCGGCATCTCTCGGCGGACCTTCTACCGCTGGCGGGAACTGCGGCTCGCTCCGGCCTGCATCCGGCTGCCGAACGGGGAGCTGAGGGTCCGTCGTGACGTGCTCGACGAGTGGTTGGAGGAGCGGGCGGAGGGGGCGGCGTCGTGAAGTCGTACAAGGTCGTCGTCTGGAAGCTCAGCGTCAACCGCTCGGCGAAGAAGCCGACCCATCTCGTCCGCTGGTCGGTGGACGGCCAGCCGTTCCACGAGTCCTACAAGACCAAGGCACTGGCCGACCGCTTCAGGTCTCAGCTCTTGAGGGCGGCGGACAAGGGCGAACCGTTCGACACCGTGACCGGCCTGCCCGATTCGCTGCGCGGCGGTAAAGCTGCCCTGTCGTTCCTGGACCTGGCGGTGAAGTACGTGGATGCCCGGTGGGCGGAAGCGTCGGCCAAGCAACGGGACAGCATGACGGACGCACTGGCGACGGTCGTTCCCATCCTGGTCAAGCCGGGACGGGGGCGGCCTGGGCCGGAGGTACTGCGGCGGGCCCTGCGTTCGTACGTCCTGCCGGTTCCTCGTCGAGAGCGGGAACGGCCGGAGGAGATTGCCACGGCGGTGAAGTGGGTCGAGAAGGCGTCGCTGCCGGTGGCCGAACTTCAGGAGATCACCCGGGTGCATGACCTGATCGATGCGCTGGGCCGTAGGTTGGACGGCAAGCCTGCGGCGACCCAGACGTACCGGCGGCGACGCGCCGTGGTCTTCAACGTCCTCGAATACGCGGTGGAACTGGAACTTCTCCCGTCCAACCCACTGAGCCGAGTACGGCGTAAGCGGGGCAAGCGGGCCCTGCAGGAAGTTGACCGCCGGGTGGTGGTCAACCCTCGGCAGGCTCGGGAGCTACTGACCGCACTCACGTATGTGGGCGGCTATGACCGGGCGAGCGGCCGGCGACTGCGGGCGTTCTTCGGGTCCCTGTACTACGCGGCGATGCGGCCGGGGGAGGCCCTGGGCCTTCGCCGCTCCGACTGCACGCTTCCAGAGTCGGGCTGGGGTCGAATCGAGTTGGCGGAGACCCGGCCCACTGCTGGGAAGTCGTGGACGGACTCCGGGGAGGCGCACGATCGGCGCGGTCTGAAGCAACGGGCCCATGGTGAGGTACGCATCGTGCCGATTCCGCCCCCGCTGGTGCGGCTGCTCCGCGAGCATCTGGCGGATTTCGGTATGGCGAAAGACGGCCGATTGTTCGCCAGCGAGCGGGGCAACGTGATCGCTGCCTCGTCGTACTCGCGGGCGTGGAAGCAAGCTCGCGAACTCGCGCTCGTCCCTGATCAGGTGTCGTCGGTTCTGGCCTTCCGCCCTTACGACCTTCGGCATGCGGGAGTCTCCCAGTGGCTCAACTCGGGCGTTCCGGCGCCAGAGGTCGCCGCTCGGGCAGGCCACTCGGTGGACGTCCTTCTGAAGATCTACGCGAAGTGCATCGACGGCCAGGAACAGGAGATGAACGACCGGATCATGCAGGGACTCGGGGAGGACACGGCGGACTGACGCAAGGACCTGATCACATACGGAGCCCTGGACTGACTTGAGTGGTCCGGGGCTTCGGCCTGCTGTCAGGCGTGTAGCCTCCTGGCCGATACGGCCGGAGAACGATCCCGCCAGGTCCGATTGAGGAGACGCCATGGCCCCCGAACACATGAGCACGTCTGCATCAACCCGCGTTGGTCTGAAGGACGGTACCTATGCCGTCCTTACGCTCGCGGACGTCGCTGTTGCTGCCCTGCATACGTCCGAAGACGAGAAGTACGACGTGCTCGCGGTGGTCGGCGGGAAGAACGTCCCCGCACTCGTGCTCGTGCGGAACGCGCTGAAGGGACAGGACCCGGCGAACACGAATGCCGCCGAGATGGCTCTGCATGATCTCGGGTTCAGCATTCTGGTGCGGCGCCGGTTCGACAACGCGACCGGTGAGCCTGTGCGGCTGACCCGTGAGCAGATCAACAACTCTTCGATCTGACCTCGAACGACGTCTTCGACGAGATCGACTGCATGTCGGAGCCCCGGGTCGTGAGTGGTCCGGGGCTCCGGCCTGTCCACAGGTGGTCCACAGGGCTACGCTCAGGGCCTCGCAAAAGATGCTCTGACCTGGCACGACGTCATCAAGATCATTACGTCGCCATTACGTGATCACTGGCAAATTGCTGCTTCCGGCGGCATCTGCCTGCACATACGACAAGACCCCGCACTCAGCAAACTCGCTGGTGGCGGGGTCTTTAGGCACTTCACGCGAAGTGCCCCCGGCAGGATTCGAACCTGCGCACACGGCTCCGGAGGCCGTTGCTCTATCCCCTGAGCTACGGGGGCGTTGTCGCTGCTGATTGCGGCGACGGGTAGAACCCTACCAGCTCGATCCGGGTGGCCATGAACGCTTATCGGGAGCCCGCGGGCGGGGAGGGGGAGGTGGGAGCGGAGGGGTATATACCGCATGTGGAGGTGGCGGCGCAGGGGTCTGGGGGAAAGGTCCCCCGCACGTGGCGGAAGTGGGCAAAACCCGGACGCGGCCGGGGCCGCCCGCCTACTCTTCAGGATGTGCCTGGCTTGTCCGGCCGGGTCCTTGTCGTCGACGACAACAAGGTCATCCGGCAGCTGATCAGGGTCAACCTCGAGCTGGAGGGCTTCGAGGTCGTGACCGCGGCCGATGGTGCCGAGTGCCTGGAGATCGTTCACCAGGTGCGGCCCGATGTGATCACTCTCGATGTCGTGATGCCCAGACTGGATGGGCTGCATACGGCATCCCGATTGCGTGCTGACGCTCGTACGTGTCATGTGCCCGTCGCGATCATCAGTGGGTGTACGCAGTACGAGGTGGACAGCGCGAAGGCTCTGGGAGTCGATGCCTTCCTGGCGAAACCCTTCGAGCCCGCCGAGCTGGTGAAGCTCGTACGGCGGCTGATGAGGCGAGGGGCTGCTGGGGCGGCGGCGCCCGGTGATGCCGAGCCGGTTGTGGGGCCCACCGGCTAGCGGGTGGCCCTGTTGGCCGGTGGGGCCCATATCCGGTGCGATCACCATCCGGCGCGATCACGTCCGATGCGGTCACCGTTCGGCGCGATCACTTTCGGTGCGTGCGTGGGCGGTGGGCCGCGTCCCGGTGGGGTCGCATCTGGCAGAGGTGTCCTGTCGCCTTTCATGGGGCGTCCCGTGGCGCCGCGTCGCCGTCCGCCGGGCCGGGTGCCTCCTGGGAAACGGTTGATGTGGTGCTTGCGCCAGATCAACCGTTTTTTGGAGGGGTACCCCAGGCGCGGCCGGAAGCGTGGGTGTTCCGGGGCCGCGTCCGGCCGGGGCGTCCCGTGGGGCCGTGCCCGGCGGGGGTGTCCCGCGCGGGGCCGCACTCGGCAGACGCATCCCCCGGCCCGCATGCCATCGGCCGCGGCCGGTGCGGTCGGGTCAGAGGCGATGCGCGTCCGAAGGGCGAAACCGGTTCGCGGAGTCACCCCCCTCCTCCCATACGCTTGTCCCGTGACTCCCGCCCAGCTCTCCCGCACTGTGCTGCACACCGTGCGTCGCGCCGTTGAGGACGACGAGCTGAGTGTCGCCGTGCCGGAGCGGGTCACGGTGCGGACGCCGCCGCGGCCTGGGTGTGGGGATTACGCGACCAATGTGGCGTTGCGGCTGGCCCAGGGGCAGGGGGGGGACAACGGGGCGGCGCTGCGCATCGCGGAGATATTGCGGAGGCGGCTCGTCCGTACGCCTGGGATCGCCCGCGTCGACATCGCCGCGCCCGGGTTTTTGAACATCACCCTCGACGCCACCTCCCATGCCCAGCTCGTGCGGACCGTCCGCTCCCAGGGCGGGGACTACGGCCGCGGGGACGGGCTTGCGGGGGTGCGGGTTCGGGTGGCCGAGTCCGATGAGGTTCGGGGGGCGCTCGTCGCGCATGTTGTTCGGGGGCTTGTCCGCGCGTGTGGGGGAGAGGTTCTGGAAGGGGATGTGCCGGTCGTGCGCGGTGCCGGGGTTTCCGCCGCAGCCCTCCTCACCCGCCTCGGGTCCGATGCCGCCCGCTGGGCGCTGCTCCGGCCCGCCGGCCATGACCTCCCCGATCTCGACCCCGCCCACCTCCTCTCCCAGCGTGAGGCCAATCCCCTCTTCCGGGTGCGGTACGCCCATGCCCGCGCCCGGGCCCTGCTGAGGAACGCGAGCGATCTTGGGATGGAGGCCGACCCGGGGTCCTATGACCACCCCGCCGAGAGCGCCCTGCTCGCCCTTCTCGCCGACTTCCCCCGGACGATCGAAGCCGCCGCCCGCCACCGCGCCCCAGACCGCGTCGCCCGCCACCTCGAAGCCACCGCCGACGCCTTCTTCCGCTTCCACGACGCGTGTCCGCCCCTCCCGCGCGGCGAGCGGAAACCCTTGGCCGTTCACCGCTCCCGGCTGGCCCTCGCCGAGGCCGCCGGCACGGTGCTCGCCAATGGCCTTCACCTGCTCGGCATCAGCGCCCCCGATCATCTGTAAGACGTGTGAGAGAGACAGCATGAGCCGTTCCGCCCACCCCGCCGGACCCCGCCACGCCGATGTCCTTCCCGAGGGGCACTATGCCGCGCCGCCCGCGGATCTCAATCAGCTCGACCCACGGGTCTGGTCCTGCACGGTCACCCGGGACGCCGAGGGCGTCGCCGTCGTCGGCGAGATCCCCGTCACGCGGCTCGCCGAGGAGTTCGGGACCCCTGGCTACTTCCTCGACGAGGAGGACTTCCGGGCCCGCTGCCGCGCCTGGCGCGAGGCGTTCGGGGAGGACGCCGATGTGTTCTACGCCGGCAAGGCCTTCCTCTCCCGCGCCGTCGTGCGCTGGCTGCACGAGGAGGGGCTCAACCTCGACGTCTGCTCCGGCGGGGAGCTGGCCACGGCCCTCGCCGCCGGGATGCCCGCCGAGCGCATCGCGCTGCACGGGAACAACAAGTCGGCGGAGGAGATCGAGCGGGCCGTCCAGGCCGGGGTCGGGCGGATCGTGCTCGACTCGTTCCAGGAGATCGTGCGGGTCGCGCACATCGCCCAGCGGCTCGGCAGGCGCCAGCGGGTGCAGATCCGGGTGACCGTCGGCGTCGAGGCGCATACGCATGAGTTCATCGCGACCGCGCACGAGGACCAGAAGTTCGGGATTCCGCTCGCGGGCGGGCTGGCCGCCGAGGCCGTCCGCAGGGCCCTCAAGCTCGAGGGGCTGGAGCTCATCGGCATCCATTCGCACATCGGCTCGCAGATCTTCGACACGTCCGGTTTCGAGGTGGCCGCCCACCGCGTCGTCGGGCTGCTGAAGGAGATCCGCGACGAGCACGGGGTGGAGCTGCCCGAGATCGACCTCGGCGGTGGCCTCGGCATCGCGTACACCTCGGACGACGACCCCAGCGAGCCGCGGGACATCGCGAAGGCGCTGCGGGAGATCGTCACCCGTGAGTGCGCGGGCGCCGGGCTCTCCGTGCCGCGGCTGTCGGTCGAGCCGGGTCGGGCGATCGTGGGGCCGACCGCGTTCACGCTGTACGAGGTGGGGACGGTCAAGGAGCTGCCGGGGCTGCGGACGTACGTCAGCGTCGATGGCGGGATGTCCGACAACATCCGCACCGCGCTCTACGACGCGGAGTACTCGGTGGCGCTGGTCTCCCGCTCCTCCACCGCCGAGCCGATGCTCTCCCGCGTCGTCGGCAAGCACTGCGAGTCCGGCGACATCGTCGTGCGGGACGCCTTTCTGCCCGCTGACCTGGCGCCCGGCGATCTGATCGCCGTGCCCGCCACCGGCGCGTACTGCCGCTCGATGGCGAGCAATTACAACCACGCGCTCCGTCCGCCCGTCGTCGCCGTACGGGACGGACAGGCGCGCGAGATCGTCCGGCGCGAGACGGAGGAAGATCTCCTGCGGCTCGATGTCGGCTAGCGAGAAATAAATCTCGGATACTGGACCTGGGATAGGAAATTCCGTCCAGTGCATGAGACTGGTGCACCACCAAGATGGATGAGAAGCGAGGTCGGATGATGCGTACGCGTCCGCTGAAAGTGGCGCTGCTGGGCTGTGGAGTGGTGGGCTCAGAGGTGGCGCGCATCATGACGACGCACGCGGACGATCTCACGGCGCGCATCGGGGCCCCGGTCGAGCTGGCCGGGATCGCCGTGCGGCGGCCGGGGCGGGTCCGCGAGGGGGTGCCGGCCGAGCTGGTGACCACCGACGCGATGGCCCTGGTCAAACGCGGGGACATCGATGTGGTGGTCGAGGTCATCGGCGGGATCGAGCCCGCCCGCACCCTCATCACCACCGCCTTCGAGCACGGCGCCAGCGTGGTGTCCGCGAACAAGGCGCTGGTCGCCCAGGAGGGCGCGGCCCTGCACGCCGGCGCCCAGGAGCGCGGCGCGGACCTGTACTACGAGGCCGCGGTCGCGGGTGCGATCCCGCTGGTGCGGCCGCTGCGCGAATCGCTCGCGGGCGACAAGGTCAACCGCGTTCTCGGCATCGTCAACGGCACCACCAACTTCATCCTCGACCGGATGGACGGAAGCGGGGCCGGCTACAGCGAGGCGCTCGACGAGGCCACGGCCCTCGGATACGCCGAGGCCGACCCGACCGCCGATGTCGAGGGCTTCGACGCCGCCGCCAAGGCGGCGATCCTCGCCGGGATCGCCTTCCACACCCGGGTCACCCTCGACGATGTGCACCGTGAGGGCATCACCGAGGTGACCGCAGCCGATATCGCCTCCGCCAAGCGCATGGGCTGCACCGTCAAGCTGCTCGCGATCTGTGAGCGGGCCGCCGACGGCCGGTCCGTCACCGCGCGGGTGCATCCGGCGATGATCCCGCTGACCCACCCCCTCGCGTCCGTGCGCGAGGCGTACAACGCGGTCTTCGTGGAGGCCGACGCCGCCGGTCAGCTGATGTTCTACGGGCCGGGGGCCGGCGGCTCGCCGACCGCATCGGCCGTCCTCGGCGATCTCGTCGCCGCATGCCGCAACAAGCTGGCGGGCGCCACCGGACCGGGGGAGTCCGCCTACAGCCGGCTTCCGGTGAGCCCCATGGGCGACGTGATCACGCGATACCACATCAGTCTGGACGTCGCCGACAAGCCGGGAGTTCTCGCGCAGGTCGCGACAGTCTTCGCCGAGCATGGGGTGTCCATCGATACGGTCCGCCAGCAGGGCAAGGACGGCGAGGCGTCCCTCGTCGTCGTGACCCATCGCGCGAGCGACGCCGCGCTGTCGGCGACCGTCGAGGCGCTCCGTAGGCTCGACACCGTCCGCGACGTCGCCAGCATCATGCGGGTCGAGGGCGAGTAGGCCCGGTGGAGAGCGGGTGGAGCGACGTGCCCAGCGGGCGTACCGCGCATCAGCGGGGCCGGGAGTAGCAGGGGAGTAAAGGAAATCATGAACGCAATCGCCGACGCCGGGCCCCGAATGTCCGGCACCCGCCAGTGGCAAGGCTGGCAGGGCATCATCGAGGAGTACCGCGACCGCCTCCCGGTCAGCGAGACGACCCCCGTCGTCACTCTGCGCGAGGGCGGCACTCCGCTGGTCCCCGCCCAGGTGCTCTCCGAGCGCACGGGCTGCGAGGTCCACCTCAAGGTCGAGGGTGCCAACCCCACCGGGTCCTTCAAGGACCGGGGCATGACGATGGCCATCAGCGCGGCCAAGGAGGCCGGCGCCAAGGCCGTCATCTGCGCCTCCACCGGAAACACCTCGGCCTCGGCGGCGGCCTACGCCGTACGGGCCGGGATGGTCTGCGCGGTGCTGGTCCCGCAGGGCAAGATCGCGCTGGGCAAGATGGGCCAGGCCCTCGTCCACGGCGCGAAGATCCTTCAGGTCGACGGCAACTTCGACGACTGTCTGACGCTGGCGCGCGGGCTCTCCGAGAGGTACCCGGTGGCGCTGGTCAATTCGGTCAATCCGGCCCGTATCGAGGGGCAGAAGACCGCGGCCTTCGAGATCGTCGACATGCTCGGCGACGCCCCCGACATCCATGTGCTGCCGGTCGGCAACGCGGGGAACATCACCGCCTACTGGAGGGGCTACCGGGAGTACGCGGCGCCTTTCGCGGGCGATGCGGCGCGCGCCTCCCGTACGCCCCGGATGTGGGGGTTCCAGGCGTCCGGCGCGGCCCCGATCGTGCGCGGTGAGCCGGTCAAGGAGCCGAGCACCATCGCGACGGCGATCCGCATCGGCAACCCCGCTTCCTGGGCGTTCGCCGAGCAGGCGCGGGACGAGTCGGGCGGCCTCATCGACGAGGTGACCGACCGTCAGATCCTCGCCGCCTACCGGCTGCTCGCCTCCCAGGAGGGGGTCTTCGTGGAGCCGGCCTCCGCGGCGAGCGTGGCGGGTCTGCTGAAGGCCGCCGAGCAGGGTCTGGTCGACCCGGGCCAGCGCATCGTGTGCACGGTGACCGGAAACGGGCTCAAGGACCCGGACTGGGCGGTGGCGGGCGCGCCGCAGCCGGTCGTCGTCCCGGTGGACGCAGACGCGGCGGCCGTGCGGCTCGGCCTGGTCTGACGGCGTCAGCGGGCCGGGGTCCACCGGATCCCGGCCCGCCGGAGTCCCGCGGAGGCCGCGGCAGGGCCCCTCCCGAGTGATCCTGTCTAAAGATCCACTCAAGTGGTGGCAGAGAAGCACGGGATCGACGAGGGCGCACGCAACGCTCCAGTAGAGTGGTCGCGAACGACGGCAGGGAGCGCGACACGCATCGTGCGCCTCCCGTGCGCCCTATGTCGCCACAGAACCTTCCTTCGATAGGCTGTACTGAATCCGCCCCGACGCAGAGCGCTCACCTCTGCGCGGCGTCGCCGTACTTCGCGTCACGGCCCCCGCGGTGTTCCGTACCTCTTCGAGCAATCTCACGTCTCACAAGGAGAGTCATCGAGCGATGGCCGGTCCAGCGTTCCGCGCCGCCGCCGTCCGAGTGCGCGTCCCCGCCTCGAGCGCCAATCTCGGTCCCGGCTTCGATGCCCTCGGCCTCGCCCTGGGGCTCTACGACGACGTGGTCGTCCGGGTCGCCGACTCCGGTCTCCATGTGGACATCGCGGGCGAAGGCGCGGAAACCCTCCCGCGCGATGAGAGCCATCTGCTCGTACGGTCCCTGCGCACCGCGTTCGACCTGCTGGGCGGGCAGCCGCGCGGCCTCGAGGTGGTCTGCGCCAACCGGATTCCGCACGGCCGGGGCCTGGGTTCCTCGTCCGCCGCCATCTGCGCCGGGATCGTCGCCGCGCGCGCCGTGACGATAGGCGGCGCCGAAAGGCTCGACGACGAGGCGCTGCTGGAGCTGGCCACCGAGATCGAGGGCCACCCCGACAATGTCGCCGCCTGTCTGCTCGGCGGCTTCACCCTCGCCTGGACGGACGCGGGAGCCGCCCGGGCGATCAGAATGGACCCAGCCGATTCCATCGTTCCGGTGGTCTTCGTCCCCGGGAAGCCGGTGCTGACGGAGACCGCCCGCGGACTGCTGCCGCGGACCGTCCCGCATGTGGACGCGGCGGTCAACGCGGGGCGGGCGGCCCTGCTCGTGGAGGCCCTGACCAGGCGTCCCGAGCTGCTGCTCGCGGCGACGGAGGACCGGCTGCACCAGGAATACCGCGCTCCGGCGATGCCCGAGAGCGTGCGCCTGGTGAACCGACTGCGCGCGGACGGCGTCCCCGCGGTCATCTCCGGCGCGGGGCCGACGGTGCTCGCGCTGGCCGAGGACGGTGCGGCCGACAAGGTCGCACGGCTGGCGGGCGAGGGGTGGGCGGCCAACCGGCTGGCTCTCGACGCAGGGGGGGCCAGTGTCCTGCCGCTCACCTGACACAGCGGCCCGGGGACGCCCCCGGACCCTGGGAAATTCGATGTGCCGGTCTTGGAGAGGGGGAATGTTTGTTGGATCCGGTAGTGTTAACCTCAAGTCTGCACTTGATGCCTCTTGGATGTACTCGGAGGCGCGGTGCTCAGTGTCCCCATCCGGGACCACCCTTCTTCCGGGAGCCTCCCCCACTGCCTGAGCAGCCTGCCTGAGCAGTAGCGAGCACGCTCCGGAATCGGCGTGGCGGATCCAAGTGAGCCTTCCTCCGCGTCGGAACCAAGAAATTCTCTCTCCGCCGTACCCGGCGGACCACCGCCCCGGCCCCGGTCCTCAAGAGAAGGACCACAGCCGGACAGCACAACCGGTCGCCGAGCCAGACAGGCCGACGCCCGCTCCAGGGAAGGACCCTTCGTGAGCGACACCACCGATCTGATGGGCGTGAACGCCTCCGGCACCTCCGACAGCGGTGTCGGCAATGCCGACGCGCCCGCTACGGACGCTCCCGCCGCGCCTGCCACCGGTGCTGCCACTGGCACTGCCCCGCGGCGACGCCGCTCGGGCACCGGCCTTGACGCCATGGTCCTGGCCGAGCTGCAGCAGCTCGCCTCGAGCCTCGGCATCAAGGGCACCGCGCGGATGCGCAAAGGCCAGCTGATCGAGGTCATCAAGGAGAAGCAGGCCACCGGCGGAGCCCAGGGCTCCGAGGCCGCCCCGTCCGCAGCGGAGGGGGTGACCAAGCCGAAGCGCCGCGCCACCTCCAAGGCCCGTACGGGCGACGACAGCGACGACGCCGCCGCGGACAAGGCCGAGAAGGCCGACAAGGCCGAGAAGTCCGTCGCGCAGCAGCAGATCGACATCCCGGGCCAGTCCGGTGAGCCCGCCGCCGATGAGCAGCCGGCCGGTGAGCGCCGCCGCCGTCGGGCGACCGCGCCCGCGACGAGCGCCGCCGAGTCCGGTGGCACGGCCACCGCCGTCGACACCAAGACGGAGGCCCGGACCGATGTCGGCGCTTCCGCCAAGGCCGAGACCAAGGCCGACGCGAAGGCCGAGGCCGCTGTGGACAGCGCCGAGGGCAAGGGCGCCAAGGGCGGCGACCGTCAGGACCGCGGCCAGAAGGGCGACCGCCGGGAGCGCGGCGGTCAGCGCGACCGCGGCGACCGCGACCGTGGCGACCGCGACCGTGGCGACCGCGACCGTGGCGACCGCGACCGCGGCGACCGCGGCGACCGGGACCGCCGCGGTGCCAAGGGCGACGACGGCCAGCAGGGCGGCCGCCAGCAGCGCGACGGGCGTGGCCAGGGCCAGCAGCGCCCCGATGAGACCGACGACGACTTCGACGGCGGGCGCCGCGGGCGCCGCGGCCGCTACCGTGACCGCCGTGGCCGGCGTGGCCGCGAGGACTTCGGCAATGAGCCGCAGGTGGCCGAGGACGATGTGCTGATCCCGGTCGCGGGCATCCTCGACATCCTCGACAACTACGCGTTCATCCGGACCTCCGGCTACCTGCCGGGTCCGAACGATGTGTACGTCTCGCTCGCCCAGGTCCGTAAGAACGGTCTGCGCAAGGGTGACCATGTCACCGGTGCGGTCCGCCAGCCGCGCGACGGCGAGCGCCGCGAGAAGTTCAACGCGCTCGTCCGTCTCGACTCGGTCAACGGCATGGCGCCCGAAACCGGGCGCGGGCGCCCCGAGTTCGGCAAGCTGACGCCGCTTTACCCGCAGGACCGCCTGCGGCTGGAGACCGAGGCCGGCGGGCTGACGACCCGGATCATCGACTTGGTCGCGCCGATCGGCAAGGGCCAGCGCGGTCTGATCGTGGCCCCGCCGAAGACCGGTAAGACCATGATCATGCAGGCGATCGCCAACGCGATCACCCGCAACAGCCCCGAGTGCCATCTGATGGTCGTTCTCGTCGACGAGCGTCCGGAAGAGGTCACCGACATGCAGCGGTCGGTCAAGGGCGAGGTCATCTCCTCGACCTTCGACCGTCCGGCCGAGGACCACACCACCGTCGCCGAGCTGGCGATCGAGCGGGCCAAGCGCCTGGTCGAGCTGGGTCATGACGTGGTCGTGCTGCTGGACTCGATCACTCGTCTGGGCCGTGCCTACAACCTGGCGGCGCCCGCCTCCGGCCGCATCCTGTCCGGTGGTGTCGACTCGACCGCGCTCTACCCGCCGAAGAAGTTCTTCGGCGCCGCGCGCAACATCGAGGACGGCGGCTCGCTGACCATCCTGGCCACCGCGCTGGTCGAGACCGGCTCGCGGATGGACGAGGTGATCTTCGAGGAGTTCAAGGGCACCGGCAACATGGAGCTCAAGCTCGACCGGAAGCTCGCCGACAAGCGCATCTTCCCGGCGGTGGACGTCGACCCGTCCAGCACCCGTAAGGAAGAGATCCTGCTGGCTCCCGATGAGCTGAGCATCGTCTGGAAGCTCCGCCGGGTGCTGCACGCGCTCGACTCGCAGCAGGCCATCGAGCTGCTGCTGGACAAGATGAAGCAGACGAAGTCGAACGCCGAGTTCCTGATGCAGATCGCCAAGACCACGCCCACTCCGGGCAACGGCGACTGAATCGGACACGCTCCGTAGCCGAAGGGCCTTCCCACCATGGTGGGGAGGCCCTTCGCCATGAGATCTGAACCACAGTGGCCGGACCCGTCACGGACCGGCCGCTGTGGCGTTATCACGCGCGAAAGTGCAGGTGAGAGCGGTAAGGCGGACGAAGGGGACGAACGGCGCTGTGGCCGCCCCACAAGAAAAACCGAGGAACTCGGTATGCAACCCTGGCGCTCGGCCTTCCATCTGTCAGGTCAAGACAACCGACGCCACGCCTGACCGTGACGGCAGGGGGTACCCGGGGACACAGAGGGACTGAGGAGCACATGGCAGAGGACTTCAATGGCACACCGGTGAACCCGGGCCGCCACCGCGCCCGCGGCGCCGCCGGCGGCCGCCGCCGCAAGGGGCCCAGCACGCGCCGTAGGACCGTGCACTACGTGGTGTGGACGCTGGCCGCGGTGCTGGTCCTCGGCGGAGCCGGTCTGGGCTATCTCTACTTCAAGCTCAACGGCAACCTGACCGGCGTCGACGTCAACGCCGCCCTCGGCCCCGACCGCCCCAAGAACGTCGACGACGGGTCGATGGACATCCTCGTCCTCGGCTCCGACTCCCGGGCCGGCAAGAACGCCAAGTACGGCACGGACGAGGGCACCTCCCGCTCCGACACCGCGATGATCGTCCACGTGTACAAGGGCCACAAGAAGGCCAGCGTGGTCAGCATCCCGCGTGACACCCTCGTCAAGCGCCCCTCCTGCGCCAAGGGCGGTCAGCAGACCCCCGCCATGCGGGAGGCCATGTTCAACAGCGCGTACGAGGTCGGCGGCCCGGCCTGCACCGTGAAGACCATCGAGTCCATGACGGGCATACGCATGGACCACTTCCTCGAGGTCGACTTCTCCGGCTTCAAGCAGCTCATCAACGATCTCGGTGGCGTCAACATCACCACCACCGCCTCGATCCACGACAAGAAGAGCCACCTCGATCTGGAGGCGGGCCCGCACACCCTCGACGGGGAGCAGTCCCTGGGCCTGGTGCGGACCCGGCACGGCATCGGCGACGGCAGCGACCTGGGCCGGATCAAGCTCCAGCAGGCGTTCGTCAAGGCGCTGCTCGACCAGATCAAGCACGTCGATCTGTTCGGCAACCCGCAGAAGCTGTACGACCTGGCGGACACCTCCACCAAGGCGCTCACCACCGACTCGGACCTGGCCTCGGTGAGCAAGCTGAGGGGCTTCGCCGAGAGCCTCAAGGGCATCGGCTCGGGCGATATGAAGATGACGACGCTGCCGGTGCAGTACGACCCCCAGAACCCGGCCCGGGTGCTGCCCATGGAGCGCAAGGCCCACCTGATGTGGACGGCGCTGCGCAACGACCAGCCCATCCCGGCCTCCGCCACCAAGGGCTCGGCGGGCGACGCCACCAGCGCGGGCAAGGTCGTCAAGTAACGGGGGGCCCGCCGGACGCGGCGGCGCGGACGGGGCCCCGGGAATAACCGGGCCCCACCCCCGGTTTTGGGGTATACGGCCAGTGCTGGCAGACTGGACCGTCGGTCCCGGTTCACGACAGGCAACCCGCCCGTCGACCCGGTGCCCTCCCGAACCTAGGAGAATCCCTTGAAGCGCGACATCCACCCCGAGTACGTCGAAACGCAGGTCAGCTGCACCTGCGGCGCGTCCTTCACCACCCGTAGCACCGTGAGCGGCGGCGCGATCCGTTCCGACATCTGCTCCGAGTGCCACCCGTTCTACACGGGCAAGCAGAAGATCCTCGACACCGGTGGCCGTGTGGCGCGGTTCGAGGCCCGCTTCGGCAAGAAGGCCGGGTCCGCCAAGAAGTAGCGACCCGCACGGCGCCGGTCTTCGGTCGCCCCTTCCCTGGGGTGACCGGACCGGCGTTTTGTCGTCACCGGCCTTTCCGGCTCTACCGGCACCACCCCACGCAGACCACCCAGGGAGCCCTGATGTTCGAGGCTGTCGAGGAGCTCATCGGCGAACACGCCGACCTCGAGAAGCGGCTCGCCGACCCCGCGGTCCACGCCGACCAGCGCGAGGCGAAGCGGCTCAACAAGCGCTACGCCGAGCTGACCCCTATCGTCTCGGCGTACCGCTCCTGGAAGCAGACCGGGGGCGATATCGAGACGGCCCAGGAGCTGGCGCAGGACGACTCCGACTTCGTGGCCGAGGTCAAGGAGCTGGAGCTGCGGCGCGAGGAGCTGACCGACCGGCTGCGCCTGCTGCTCGTCCCGCGCGACCCGAGCGACGACAAGGACGTCATCCTGGAGGTCAAGGCGGGCGAGGGCGGGGAGGAGTCGGCCCTGTTCGCGGGCGACCTGCTGCGGATGTATCTGCGCTACGCCGAGCGCGTCGGCTGGAAGACCGAGATCCTCGACGCCAATGAGTCCGACCTCGGCGGCTACAAGGACGTCCAGGTCGCGGTGAAGACCAAGGGCGGGAACGGCGCCACCGAGCCCGGCCAGGGCGTCTGGGCCCGGCTGAAGTACGAGGGCGGGGTGCACCGCGTGCAGCGCGTGCCCGCCACCGAGTCGCAGGGCCGTATCCACACCTCCGCCGCCGGTGTGCTGGTCACGCCCGAGGCCGAGGAGGTCGAGGTCGAGATCGGCCCCAACGATCTGCGGATCGACGTCTACCGCTCCTCGGGCCCCGGCGGCCAGTCCGTCAACACCACCGACTCCGCGGTGCGCATCACCCACCTGCCCACCGGCATCGTCGTCTCCTGCCAGAACGAGAAGAGCCAGCTCCAGAACAAGGAGCAGGCGCTGCGCATCCTGCGCTCGCGGCTGCTGGCCGCGGCCCAGGAGGAGGCCGAGCGGGAGGCGTCGGACGCCCGCCGCAGCCAGGTCCGCACCGTCGACCGGTCCGAGCGGATCCGTACGTACAACTTCCCGGAAAACCGGATCTCGGACCACCGGGTCGGCTTCAAGGCGTACAACTTGGACCAGGTGCTCGACGGCGAGCTCGACCCGGTCATCCAGGCGTGCGTCGACGCCGACGCGGCCGCCAAGCTCGCGGCCGCGCAGTAAGCACGCGCCAGGATAGCTCTGTGCCCTTGTCCGGACCGGCTGGAGGAATTCAGTGAATGTGCTGCTCGCCGAGGTGGCCCAGGCCACTCAGCGGCTGGCCGACGCGGGCGTGCCCTCTCCGCGCTTCGACGCGGAGGAGCTCGCCGCCTTTGTGCACGGCGTCAAGCGGGGTGAACTGCACGGCGTCGTCGACGCCGACTTCGACGCCCGCTACTGGGAGGCGGTCGCCCGCCGCGAGGCCCGCGAGCCCCTGCAGCACATCACCGGCCGCGCCTTCTTCCGCTATCTGGAGCTCCAGGTCGGGCCGGGGGTCTTCGTGCCCCGGCCGGAGACCGAGTCGGTGGTGGGCTGGGCCATAGACGCGGTCCGCGCCATGGACGTCGTCGAACCGCTCATCGTCGATCTGTGCACCGGCTCCGGGGCCATCGCCCTCGCGCTGGCGCAGGAGGTGCCGCGCTCCCGGGTGCACGCCGTGGAGCTGGACGAGGGCGCCCTGCGCTGGGCCAGCAAGAACGTCGAGGGGTCCCGCGTCGTTCTCCACCACGGAGACGCGTTGACGGCGCTGCCGGAGCTCGACGGGCAGGTGGACCTCGTCATCAGCAACCCGCCGTACATCCCGCTGACCGAGTGGGAGTACGTCGCGCCGGAGGCCCGCGACCACGACCCCCAGCTCGCGCTCTTCTCCGGTGAGGACGGCCTCGATGTGATCCGCGGCCTTGAGCGCACCGCCCACCGGCTGCTGCGCCCGGGGGGCGTGGTGGTCATCGAACACGCAGACACCCAGGGCGGCCAGGTGCCATGGATCTTCACGGAGGAGCGTGGCTGGGCGGACGCCGCCGACCACCCCGACCTGAACAAACGGCCCCGGTTCGCCACCGCGCGGAAGGCCATGCCGTGACGGCGGCACCGCACCACACATTGGCCACGTACGAGGAGGTCCGTTAGATGGCACGGCGATACGACTGCGGGGATGCGACCGACCGCAAGACCGGCCTGCGCGAGGCCGCCTCCGCCGTCCGCCGCGGCGAACTGGTCGTGCTGCCCACCGACACCGTCTACGGGATCGGTGCGGACGCCTTCAACGCCGAGGCGGTCGGCGATCTGCTGGAGGCCAAGGGCCGCGGCCGGAGCATGCCGACCCCCGTCCTCATCGGCTCCCCGAACACCCTGCACGGCCTGGTCACCGACTTCTCCGAACAGGCGTGGGAGCTCGTCGACGCCTTCTGGCCCGGCGCGCTCACCCTCGTCGCCCGCCACCAGCCGTCGCTCACCTGGGACCTCGGGGAGACCGGGGGCACCGTCGCGGTCCGGATGCCGCTGCACCCGGTCGCGATCGAGCTGCTGACGGACTTCGGCCCGATGGCGGTCTCCAGCGCCAACCTCACCGGACATCCGTCCCCGCAGGACTGCGACGCCGCCCAGGACATGCTCGGCGACTCCGTCTCGGTCTACCTCGACGGCGGGCCGACCCCCGCCGCCGTACCGTCCTCCATCGTCGACGTCACCGGCAAGGTGCCGGTGCTGCTCCGCGCGGGCGCGCTCACCGCCGAGCAGCTCCGCGAGGTCGTACCCGACCTCGAGGTGGCCAATTGACCACCCCTGAGACGGGGCGTGGCATAGCGGAACACCGGGCGAAGAACGCCGAGACCTCCTTCCGCATCCTCCACGTCAGCACCGGCAATGTCTGCCGCTCGCCGATCACCGAGCGGCTGACCCGGCATGCTCTCACCCACCGCCTCGGGAACGCCCGCACCAGCGGTCTGATCGTGGAGAGCGCCGGCACCTGGGGCCATGAGGGCGCCCCCATGGAGGCGCACGCCGCGACCGTCCTGACCGACCTCGGCGCCGATCCGGCCGGCTTCCTCGGCCGCGAGCTGCTGGACGAGCACGTCATCCGCGCCGACCTCGTGCTGACCGCGACGCGCGACCACCGCGCCCAGGTCATCTCGATGGGCCACTCGGCGGGCCTGCGCACCTTCACGCTCAAGGAGTTCACCCGGCTGGTACGGGCCATAGACCCCGCGACGCTGCCCGATCCGGAGGAGGCGGGCGGCGTGGTCGAGCGCGCCCGCGCCCTGGTGCAGGCGGCTGCCGCGCTGCGCGGCTGGCTGCTGGCCCCGACCGAGGAGGCGGACGAGGTGCACGATCCCTACGGCGCGCCCATCACCTTCTTCCGCTCCATCGGCGACGAGATCAACCAGGCCCTGGATCCGGTTGTGACGGCACTGACGGGGTTTCCCGCCCCCGCGTAGCCCTTGGGCGGGCCGCGGAGCCGCCCAGCGCCGCTGGGGCTGGTGTGGCAGCGCCCGGCCCGGACTCGTGACATGAGCCCCCATGAGCCCCACATGGGCCGTCGGCTCGGCACCGCCGGACTCCGCCGTGCTGGTCGCCCGCCGTCGCGGCGGGCAGTACGCGCCCGGTAGGGCGGGCCCCCGTGGCTCTGTGCGGGCGCGCACGGCGCGCGCAGACGGCTTCCCGGGCCTACCTTGGGGGTGACAGCCCGACGACCCCTCCCAAGGCTGTGAGCATGCCATGGCCGTCACCCCCTGGGGCCCGGATTTCGACGCGCTCGCCCGCCAGGACCCCGAGCTCGCGGGCATCATCCTGAGCGAGGCCGAGCGCGTCTCCAGCGGGCTGCAGCTGATCGCCGCGGAGAACTTCACCTCGCCGGCCGTGCTGGCGGCGCTGGCCTCGCCCCTGGCCAACAAGTACGCCGAGGGCTATCCCGGCGCCCGCCACCACGGCGGATGCGAGGTGGTCGACATCGCCGAGCGGGTCGCCATCGACCGGGCGAAGGCCCTGTTCGGCGCCGAACACGCCAATGTGCAGCCGCATTCGGGCTCCTCGGCGGTGCTCGCCGCCTACGCCGCGCTGCTGCGGCCCGGCGACACCGTGCTGGCGATGGCGCTGCCGCACGGCGGCCATCTCACCCATGGCTCCCGGTCCAATTTCTCCGGCCGCTGGTTCGATTTCATCGGCTACGGCGTCGATCCGGCCACCGGACTGATCGACTACGACGAGGTGCGCGGTCTCGCGCACGCGCACCGGCCGAAGGCGATCGTCTGCGGTTCCATCTCCTATCCCCGCCATCTCGACTACGCCGCGTTCCGCGCCATCGCGGACGAGGTGGGCGCGTACCTCATCGCCGACGCCGCGCACCCCATGGGCCTGGTGGCCGGGAAGGCGGCGCCGAACCCGGTGCCGTACGCCGACGTCGTGTGCGCGACCACGCACAAGGTGCTGCGCGGACCGCGCGGCGGGATGCTGCTGTGCGGCGCGGAGCTCGCCGAGCGGATCGACCGGGCGGTGTTCCCGTTCACCCAGGGCGGCGCCCAGATGCACTCCGTCGCCGCCAAGGCCGTCGCCTTCGGCGAGGCCGCCGCGCCCGCCTTCACCGCCTACGCCCAGCGGGTCGTCGCCAACGGCCGGGCGCTCGCCGACGCCCTGGCCGAGGAGGGGCCGACGGTCGTCACCGGGGGCACCGACACCCATATCATCACCGCGGACGTCTCCCCGCTGGGCCTGGACGCACCCACCGCACGGGCCCGCTGCGCCGCCGCCGGGATCGTGCTCGACATCTGTGCGCTGGCGTCCGCCACCGAGCCCGGCGGCTGCGTCAAGGGGCTGCGGCTGGGCAGCGCGGCGGTGACGACGCAGGGCATGGGGGAGGACGAGATGGCACGGATCGCCGCGCTGCTCGGGATCGCGCTGTGCGAGGAGGAGACGGCGCCACGGATGCGGGGCGTGCGCGCGGAGGTCAGGGAGCTGACGGCCGGCTTTCCCCCGTATCCGGCATAACCGTGTTTCCGCCTACCGGTGCCGTGTGTGGTGGCCGATCACCGCGACCCGGGAGTTCCGCGCGTACAAGACCCCGGACCTGCCGTTCGGGCCGGCGTACACGAAGTTCACCCACACCATGTCCGCCCAGATGGAGTGGGCATGGCAACGCCCCGCGGTCAACAGGAGGCCCTGGTCTTCCTCCAGCACGGGGTGCGCAGCGTATCGGTCAGTTACGCACAGCAAACGCACGCCGGACAGGACCGGGAAGCGGTGGCGGCGCTGCGCAGGCTGTGCGGCGAACTGCTGCCCACCGACGACTGGCACGTGGTGGTCTACGCCTACATGGGGCTGTACCCGCGGACCGAGCACGGGGCCTACCGGCTGCTCGGGCAGGCGGCCGAGCCGGCGGTGGCGAGCGGGGCCGAGCGGCTGATCGTCAAGACGGTGGCCGAATCCCGGCGCATTCCGACGATCGAGGAGAACGTCAGCGCGCTGGAGTACGCGGGCCGGGTGGCCGCCCGGCCCGGTCCCGCGCCCCACAGCGCGCCCGGCCCCGTGGCCGACACCCAGACCTACCGGGAGGCGGCGGCCCTCACCGAAGCGGTGCTGAATCTTCACCCGGACATCGGAACGGCCCTGCTGCGGGCCTTCCGGGCCGGATATCTGGACAACCCGTATTGTCTGCACCCGGACAACCGGGGGGAGACCCGCAGCTACATCGGCGGCAACGGCCGGCTGCTGTGGGAGCGGACCGGTTCCCTGCCGATCGGGGACATCGCCGGGGCACGGCGTGCGCGGCGGGTCACCTCGGCGGGGCTGCTGGAGGACCTGTCGTACATGCGCAGAAGGTTCGACGAGGTGCCGGTGGAGCACCGGGCGCCCCAGCCCGTCCCGGGCACATCGGGAACCGGAGCAGGCTAGGGTGAGGTCTTCTAGGGTGTGGCCCTGATCTGCCCTCACGACTTCTGGGGAATAGGTGCGTGAATACCTGCTGACTCTGTGCATCACGGCCGCGGTGACGTATCTGCTGACCGGGCCGGTGCGGAAGTTCGCCGTCGCGGCCGGCGCGATGCCGGAGATCCGTGCCCGCGATGTGCACCGCGAGCCCACTCCGCGGCTCGGTGGCATCGCCATGTTCGGCGGGCTGTGCGCGGGGCTGCTGGTCGCCGCGCACCTCAGCAACCTCAAGGACGTCTTCGAGCTCTCCAACGAGCCGCGGGCGCTGCTGTCCGGTGCCGGACTGATCTGGCTGCTCGGGGTGCTGGACGACAAGTGGGGCGTGGACGCGCTGATCAAGCTCGGCGGCCAGATGATCGCCGCGGGTGTGATGGTGCTTCAGGGTCTGACCATCCTGTGGCTGCCGGTGCCCGGTGTGGGACCGGTCTCACTCACGCCCTGGCAGGGCACGCTGCTGACGGTCGCTCTGGTCGTCATCACCATCAACGCGGTCAACTTCGTCGACGGTCTCGACGGTCTGGCGTCCGGCATGGTGTGCATCGCCGCCGCCGCGTTCTTCATGTACGCGTACCGCATCTGGTACGGCTACGGCCTCGAAGCCGCCGCCCCCGCGACCCTGTTCGCCGCCATCCTCATGGGCATGTGCGTGGGCTTCCTGCCGCACAACATCCACCCGGCGCGGATCTTCATGGGCGACTCGGGCTCGATGCTCATCGGGCTGGTGCTCGCGGCGGGCGCCATCTCCATCACCGGCCAGGTGGACCCCGACGCGATGAAGCTGTTCTTCCACGGGTCCAAGACCGCCGCGGTGCACGCCACCGTCCCGGTCTACATCCCGCTGCTGCTGCCGCTCACCGTCATCGCGGTGCCCTTCGCCGACCTGGTGCTGGCCATCGTCCGGCGCACCTGGCGGGGCCAGTCGCCGTTCGCGGCGGACCGCGGCCATCTGCACCACCGGCTGCTGGAGATCGGCCACTCGCACAGCCGGGCCGTCATGATCATGTACTTCTGGTCGGCGCTGATCGCCTTCGGCGCGGTGGCGTACTCGGTGAACACCGCCGGGGTGTGGTTCGTGCTCGCGATCGTCGCGCTCAGCGCGGTGGGGCTGGTTCTGTTGCTGATGCCCCGGTTCACCCCGCGGGTGCCGGGCTGGGCGGAGGCGTTCGTACCGCCCCGCTACCGGCGCGGCGAGCGGGCCGGGGCGGTGGCCGAGCGGATCGCGGAGCCGGAGGCGGCCGAGCAGTCCGCACCGGAGACGATCGCCCCCGAGGTGATGACGCCGCCGCCCGGGCTGAACGGGGCCACCGCGATCGGCGACCGGTCCGGCTTCACCCACCGGCGGAAGATCGGAACCTCGCGATAACGGCCCGCTTGGTCTCACCGAAGGCGTCAAGACGGTACACGTTCCATAACTCTTGCGTGTGACCTCCAGCACAGTTGACGGGTAAAGACCTCATCAAATAGTTTGTGATACCGTTCACTAAACCCGGTGCCCAGAGCCGCGGGACCGTAGTGCATCGGTCCATCATCGCGGGTCTCCCTCATGTCCGGGGATACGCTCGTCCACGACGAATCGTTGCTTCCGACTCTGCCGGAGAAACCCTTCATGCAGTCCAACGACGCCAGAACGCTGCTGAGTTGCGCAGTGCCCACCGCCGTGGTCGGGGTGGTCGCCGTCGCTGTCAGTTCTGTGCTCGCCGGTGGAAAGGGTGCGATCGGGGCCGCCTTCGGGGCGGTTCTGGTGGCCGCGGTCATGACGGTCGACCTGATCATCCTGGAGCGCACCGCCAAGCACCTTCCCCAGCTGTTCCAGATGATGGGGCTCGCGCTCTACATGGTGCAGTTCCTGCTGGTCGCCGTGGTGCTGGCCGTCTTCAGGGACACCACCTTGTTCAACACCAGGGCATTCGCCTTCTCCCTGCTCGCCGCGACGCTGACGTGGATCGCCGCGCAGACCCGCGCCCATATGAAGGCCAAGATCCTTTACGTGCAGCCGGAAGCCGAGGACGAACGTAAGCCCGAGGGGGCGAAGAAGGGTGCGCCCGCCGGGTCCGCATCGTGATTGGTAGGGCCGGTATAAGGGGGCGTCCGCTCACCTGCTATCGTCCGGTGCCATATGAGGCACGGCAGGCGCAGGTAGCTGAACCCCCGGTTTCCACGGGACGGAATCGGCGGCCCATGCAGCTGATGCCCTACACGCCACTCGGCCACACGCCGACCATGCACGCCCATATCCGTATGACCAGTCCAGTGCCGCTCCGTGGCCGTGTGCCGCGCCGACACAACGAGGTTGCCGTACCCATGCGCCACGCTGAAGGAGCTCGCGGTGAGTCCTGATCAGACGCTCGCCTTCGAGACCGATTGCCACATCTTCAACGGGTGCGGCTTCCCGGCCCCGGGGCTCCAATCGTTCACGTTCGAGCCGATCGCCACGATCGGCGGCATCGAGATCAACAAGCCGATACTGCTGGCTCTGCTGGGCACCGTTGTCGTCGTGGCCTTCTTCTGGGCCGCCTTCGGCAGGGCCAAGGTTGTCCCCGGCAAGCTACAGCTGGTCGGCGAGGCGGGCTACGACTTCGTGCGCCGCGGGGTCGTCTACGAGGCGCTGGGGAAGAAGGAGGGCGACAAGTACGTCCCCCTCATGGTCTCGCTGTTCTTCTTCGTGTGGATCATGAACCTCTGGTCGGTCATTCCGGTCGCCCAGTTCCCGGTGACGTCGATCATCGCCTTCCCGGCGGGGCTCGCCGCGCTCGTCTACATCCTCTGGGTGGGCCTCACCTTCAAGAAGCACGGCTTCGTCGGCGGCCTGAAGAACATCTCGGGCTACGACAAGTCGATCGGCCCGGTGCTGCCGCTCGTCATGGCCCTGGAGCTGTTCTCGAACCTCCTCATCCGGCCGTTCACCCACGCCGTCCGGCTCTTCGCCAACATGTTCGCGGGCCACGTCCTGCTGCTGATCTTCACCGTGGCCAGCTGGTACCTGCTGAACGGCATCGGTATCGCGTACGCCAGCGTCTCGTTCGTGATGGTCATCCTGCTGACCATGTTCGAGCTGTTCATCCAGGCCCTTCAGGCCTACGTCTTCGTCCTGCTGGCCTGCGTCTACGTTCAGGGCGCTCTCGCCGAGCACCACTGACAAGCCAGCCAGCACCCGTCCTAAAAGACGTCCGGTGGCCAACCCCCACCGGTCCGTGAAAGAGAAGGAAGAAACGGCATGTCCGCTCTCCAGACCCTCGCCGCAGACGCTGTCCAGATCAAGGGCAACCTCGGCTCGATCGGTTACGGCCTCGCGGCCATCGGTCCCGGCGTCGGCGTCGGCATCATCTTCGGTAACGGCACCCAGGCGCTCGCCCGCCAGCCCGAGGCGGCCGGTCTGATCCGCGCCAACCAGATCCTCGGCTTCGTTCTCTGTGAGGCGCTGGCCCTGATCGGTCTGGTTATGCCGTTCGTCTACCCGACCAAGTGACGGCGTAGCGCGAGCCGTTTTCGACGAAAGGCAATGATGTGAAAGCCCTGACACAGCTGGCGGCCGAGGGGGCACAGAACCCCCTCATCCCCGAGTGGCCGGAAGTTGTCATCGGCCTCATCGCCTTCGCCATCGTTTTCTTCTTCTTCGCCAAGAAGCTCCTCCCGAACATCAACCGGGTTCTGGAGGAGCGTCGCAAGGCGATCGAAGGCGGCATGGAGAAGGCCGAGGCCGCGCAGGCCGAGGCCCAGCAGGTCCTCGAGGACTACCGCGCCCAGCTCGCCGACGCCCGTCACGAGGCCGCGCGACTGCGCCAGGAGGCGCAGGAGCAGGGCGCCGCGCTCATCGCCGAGATGCGTGCGGAAGGCCAGCGGCAGCGTGAGGAGATCATCGCCGCCGGTCACGCCCAGATCGAGGCCGACCGGAAGCAGGCCGCTCAGGCGCTGCGCCAGGACGTGGGCAAGCTCGCCACCGACCTGGCCGGTAAGCTGGTCGGCGAGTCCCTCGAGGACGTCGCCCGGCAGAGCCGCACCATCGACCGGTTCCTCGATGAGCTCGAGGCGAAGGCGGCCGACGGCTCGAAGGCCGAGGCCGGCCGATGATCGGATCGAGCAGGGAGGCGCTGGCAGCCGCGCGTGAGCGGTTCGACGCACTGACGGACAACACCTCCGTCGACGCGACGAAGCTCGCCGATGAGCTGGCCGCCGTCACCGCGCTGCTCGACCGCGAGGTCTCGCTGCGTCGGGTCCTCACCGACCCGGCGCAGCCCGGCGAGGCCAAGGCCGAGCTGGCCGGGCGTCTGCTGCGCGGGCAGGTCGGCGGCGAGACCGTCGATCTGATCTCCGGCATGGTCCGCTCCCGCTGGTCGCGCTCGCGCGACCTCGCGGACGCGGTCGAGGAGCTGGCGAACACCGCCGACCTGGTGGCGGCCCAGCGGGCCGGCACCCTGGACGATGTCGAGGACGAGCTGTTCCGGTTCGGCCGGATCGTCTCCTCCACGGCCGAGCTGCGGGCCGCGCTGACCGATCGGGGCGCGAGCTCCGCGGCCAAGGCCGGACTGGTGCGCGAGCTGCTGGGCGGCCGGGCCGACCCGGTGACCGTGCGGCTTGTCGTCCGCCTTGTGACGCATCCGCGGGGACGTAGCCTGGAGGCGGGACTCGAAGCCCTCTCCAAGCTCGCCGCGGCGCGCCGGGACCGTATGGTCGCGGTCGTGACCTCGGCGGTGCCGCTCAGTGACCAGCAGAAGCAGCGTCTCGGTGCGGCTCTTGCGAAGCTGTACGGCCGCAAGGTGCACCTCAACCTCGATGTGGACCCGGAGGTCCTCGGCGGGGTCGCGGTGCGCATCGGCGACGAGGTCATCGACGGGACCATCGCGGATCGCCTCGAAGAGGCGGCCCGGCGGATTGCCGGCTGACCAGCCAACCAACTCAACAAGCATGTCAGCGGCCCGAGTTGGGCCGTAGTCAGACACTTCGGGCCCAACAAGGAGAGCAGGGAACCCAGATGGCGGAGCTCACGATCCGGCCGGAGGAGATCCGGGACGCACTGGAGAACTTTGTCCAGGCGTACCAGCCGGACGCGGCCTCGCGCGAGGAGGTCGGTACGGTCAGCGCTGCCGGCGACGGCATCGCGAGGGTCGAGGGTCTTCCCTCGGCCATGGCGAACGAGCTGCTGAAGTTCGAGGACGGCACCCTCGGCCTCGCCCTCAACCTTGAGGAGCGCGAGATCGGTGCGGTCGTCCTCGGCGAGTTCAGCGGCATCGAGGAGGGCCAGCCGGTGCAGCGCACCGGCGAGGTCCTTTCGGTCGCCGTCGGCGAGGGCTACCTCGGCCGCGTCGTCGACCCGCTGGGTGCCCCGATCGACGGCCTTGGCGAGATCGAGACCGAGGGCCGCCGAGCCCTCGAGCTGCAGGCCCCCACGGTCATGGACCGCAAGTCGGTGCACGAGCCGATGGAGACCGGCTACAAGGCCGTCGACGCGATGACCCCGATCGGCCGCGGCCAGCGTCAGCTGATCATCGGTGACCGCCAGACCGGCAAGACCGCGCTGTGCGTCGACACGATCATCAACCAGCGCGACAACTGGCGCTCCGGCGACCCGAAGAAGCAGGTCCGCTGCATCTACGTCGCCATCGGCCAGAAGGGCTCCACCATCGCCGGCGTGCGCGCCGCGCTGGAGGAGGCCGGTGCGCTGGAGTACACGACGATCGTCGCCGCCCCGGCGTCCGACCCGGCGGGCTTCAAGTACCTCGCCCCCTACACCGGCTCGGCCATCGGTCAGCACTGGATGTACCAGGGCAAGCACGTCCTGATCGTCTTCGACGACCTGTCCAAGCAGGCCGACGCCTACCGTGCCGTCTCGCTGCTGCTGCGCCGTCCGCCGGGCCGTGAGGCCTACCCGGGCGACGTCTTCTACCTGCACTCGCGGCTGCTGGAGCGCTGCGCCAAGCTCTCCGACGAGATGGGCGCCGGCTCGATGACCGGTCTGCCGATCGTCGAGACCAAGGCCAACGACGTCTCGGCGTTCATTCCGACCAACGTCATCTCCATCACCGACGGCCAGTGCTTCCTGGAGTCGGACCTGTTCAACGCCGGTCAGCGCCCGGCCCTGAACGTCGGTATCTCGGTCTCCCGAGTCGGTGGCTCCGCGCAGCACAAGGCCATGCGCCAGGTCTCCGGCCGGCTCCGGGTGGACCTCGCCCAGTACCGTGAGCTCGAGGCGTTCGCCGCCTTCGGCTCCGACCTGGACGCGGCCTCCAAGGCAGCGCTGGAGCGCGGTCAGCGCATGGTCGAGCTGCTGAAGCAGCCGCAGTACGCCCCGTACTCCACCGAGGACGAGATCGTGTCCATCTGGGCGGGTACCACGGGCAAGATGGACGACGTCCCGGTCGAGGACATCAGGCGCTTCGAGCGTGAGCTGCTCGACTATCTGCACCGTGAGCACAAGGGGCTGCTGACCAGCATCGTCGAGGGCGGCAAGATGTCCGACGACACCCTCCAGGCGCTCGGCGAGGCCGTCGACAGCTTCAAGCGGCAGTTCGAGACCTCGGACGGCAAGCTGCTGGGCGAGGGCTGAGCATGGGTGCCCAGCTCCGGGTCTACAAGAGGCGGATCAAGTCCATCTCTGCGACCAAGAAGATCACCAAGGCGATGGAGATGATCGCCGCCTCGCGCGTCGTCAAGGCGCAGCGCCGGGTGGCCGCGTCGAATCCGTACGCCAGTGAGCTCACCCGGGCGGTGGGCGCGGTTGCCACCGGGTCCACCACCCAGCACCCGCTCACCACCGAGTCGGAGAACCCGACGCGGGCCGCGCTGCTGCTCGTCACGAGCGACCGCGGTCTGGCCGGTGGCTACTCGTCCAACGTCATCAAGGCGGCCGAGCAGCTCACCGAGCGGCTTGTCGCGCAGGGCAAGGAGGTCGACGCCTACATCGTCGGCCGCAAGGGCGTCGCCTACTACGGCTTCCGTGAGCGCAAGGTCACGGAGTCGTGGACCGGCTTCACCGACAACCCGACCTACGCGGACGCCAAGAAGGTCGCGGGCCCGCTGATCGAGGCGGTCCTCAAGGACACGGCCGACGGCGGCGTGGACGAGCTGCACATCGTGTTCACCGAGTTCGTCTCGATGCTGACGCAGACCCCGGTGGCCGACCGGCTGCTGCCGCTCAGCCTCGAGGAGAAGACGGACGAGCAGGCGAAGAAGGGCGAGATCCTTCCGCTGTTCGAATTCGAGCCGTCGGCCGAGGACGTCCTTGACGCCCTGCTGCCGCGGTACGTCGAGTCCCGCATCTACAACGCTCTGCTGCAGGCCGCCGCATCCAAGCACGCGGCCACCCGGCGGGCGATGAAGTCGGCGACCGACAACGCCGAAGAGCTCATCAAGTCGCTCACGCGACTTGCCAACGCGGCCCGACAGGCCGACATCACCCAGGAAATCAGCGAGATCGTCGGTGGCGCGAGTGCTCTGGCCGACGCCTCTGCGGGGAGTGACTGACACTATGACCACCACTGTTGAGCCGACCGCTGTGGCCACCGGCCGCGTCGCGCGGGTCATCGGCCCGGTCGTCGACGTGGAGTTCCCCGTCGACGCCATGCCGGAGATCTACAACGCGCTGAAGGTCGAGATCGCCGACCCCGCCCAGGAGGGCGCGAAGAAGATCCTGACCCTCGAGGTCGCGCAGCACCTCGGCGAGGGCCTGGTCCGCGCCATCTCCATGGAGCCCACCGACGGCCTGGTCCGCCAGGCTGTGGTGACCGACACCGGAGCCGGCATCACCGTCCCGGTCGGCGATGTCACCAAGGGCAGGGTGTTCAACACCCTCGGCAAGATCCTCAACGACCCCGAGGCCGAGTCCGAGGTCACCGAGCGCTGGTCCATCCACCGCAAGGCCCCGGCCTTCGACCAGCTCGAGTCCAAGACCGAGATGTTCGAGACCGGCCTCAAGGTCGTCGACCTGCTGACCCCGTACGTCAAGGGCGGCAAGATCGGACTGTTCGGCGGCGCGGGCGTCGGCAAGACCGTCCTCATCCAGGAAATGATCATGCGTGTGGCCAAGCTGCACGAGGGCGTTTCCGTGTTCGCCGGTGTCGGCGAGCGCACCCGTGAGGGCAACGACCTGATCGAGGAGATGGCCGAGTCCGGCGTGCTCCCGCAGACCGCACTGGTCTTCGGTCAGATGGACGAGCCCCCGGGCACCCGTCTGCGCGTGGCCCTGGCCGGTCTGACCATGGCGGAGTACTTCCGCGATGTGCAGAAGCAGGACGTGCTGTTCTTCATCGACAACATCTTCCGCTTCACGCAGGCCGGTTCCGAGGTCTCGACCCTGCTCGGCCGGATGCCCTCCGCGGTGGGCTACCAGCCGAACCTGGCCGACGAGATGGGCATCCTCCAGGAGCGCATCACCTCGACCCGTGGTCACTCGATCACCTCGATGCAGGCGATCTACGTCCCTGCGGACGACCTGACCGACCCGGCCCCGGCGACCACCTTCGCGCACCTCGACGCGACCACGGTGCTCTCCCGGCCGATCTCGGAGAAGGGCATCTACCCGGCGGTGGACCCGCTGGACTCGACGTCCCGGATCCTGGACCCGCGCTACATCTCGCAGGCCCACTACGACTGCGCCATGCGCGTCAAGTCGATCCTGCAGAAGTACAAGGACCTCCAGGACATCATCAACATCCTGGGCATCGACGAGCTCGGCGAGGAGGACAAGCTCACCGTCTTCCGCGCCCGCCGTATCGAGCGCTTCCTGTCGCAGAACACCCACGCGGCGAAGCAGTTCACCGGTCTTGACGGATCGGATGTTCCGCTGGACGAGTCCATCGCCGCGTTCAACGCGATCGCCGACGGTGAGTTCGACCACTTCCCGGAGCAGGCGTTCTTCATGTGCGGTGGCCTGGACGACCTGAAGAAGAAGGCCAAGGAGCTGGGCGTCTCCTGAGCCCCGCGCTCATGGGAGAGGGGTGGGCCCGGTCCCGCCCCTCTCCGAACGCCCGTTATTCTTTGACGAAAGCCCTGTCGTACCCGGCAGGTGGAGACCCGAGGAGCCACGTTGGCTGCTGAGCTGCACGTCGAGATGGTCGCGGCGGACCGTAGTGTCTGGTCCGGTACGGCCACCTTGGTGATCGCGCGCACCACATCGGGTGACATCGGCGTCATGCCCGGCCACCAGCCGCTGCTCGGTGTGCTGGAGTCCGGCCCGGTGACCATCCGTACGAGCGACCGCGGGACGGTCGTCGCCGCGGTGCACGGCGGCTTTATTTCATTTTCGGACGACAAGCTCTCGCTGCTGGCCGAGGTCGCGGAGCTGTCCGACGAGATCGATGTCAAGCGCGCGGAGCGGGCGTTGGAGCGTGCCAAGGCGGAGGCGGACGCCGCCGCCGAGCGGCGCGCCGATGTCCGGCTGCGTGCGGTGACGGGAGCCCACTGAGCCTGTCACGTACGGTCGATACCCTCAGCCGCGGACCTCGCTGGAGCTCTCTTCAGCGATCCGCGGCTGAGGCGATGCAGGTGCGGTTTTTCCGGATGACGCGAGGAGGTCGGTGAAGATGGTCCTCGCTCTGCTTGTGAGCGGCGTGGTCGTCGCGCTGGTGGTGGTGGGGCTCTTCGTCTTCGGTCTCCGGCGGCGGCTGATCCAGCGGTCCGGCGGAACCTTTGACTGTTCGCTTCGCTGGGGCGCGCCCCCACCGGAGTCCGAGCCCGAGCCCACCGGCAAGGGGTGGGTGTACGGGGTCGCCCGTTACAACGGTGACCGGATCGAGTGGTTCCGGGTCTTCTCCTACGCGCCGCGGCCCCGCCGGGTGCTGGAGCGCGCCTCGATCGAGGTGCTGGAGCGGCGTACGCCCAAGGGCGAGGAGGAGCTCGCGCTGCTCTCCGACGCGGTCGTGCTCGCGTGCCGGCACAGCGGCACCCGGCTGGAGCTCGCGATGAGCGACGACGCCCTCACCGGCTTTCTGGCCTGGCTGGAGGCGGCGCCCCCCGGCCAGCGCGTCAACGTCGCGTAGGGCCTCAGGGCCGTTCGCCCGCTACACCCCCAGCTCCTGGGCCAGCACCGCGGCCTGGACCCGACTGCGCAGCTCCAGCTTGCCCAGCACCCGGCTGACATGGGTCTTCACCGTCGCCTCCGCCATCGAGAGCCGCACCGCGATCTGCGCGTTCGACAGCCCCTGGCCGAGACAGCCGAGCACCTCCCGCTCGCGCGGGGTGAGCGTGGCCAGCACCGACGGATCGGCCGCGCCCGGGGAGCGCCGGTCCCGGGGCCGGGTGAACTCCGCGATCACCCGGCGGGTCACCGCCGGGGCGATCAGCCCCTCACCGCGCGCCACGGTGCGGACCGCGTCGATCAGGCCCGCCGCGTCGCTGTCCTTGAGCAGAAAGCCGGCCGCCCCGGCGCGCAGCGCCCAAAAGACGTACTCGTCGAGGTCGAAGGTGGTCAGCACCAGGACGTCGGCGAGCTGCTCGCCGACCACCTGACGGGTGGCCTGGACCCCGTCCAGGCGCGGCATCTGCACATCCATCAGCACCAGATCGGGGCGGAGCGAGCGGGCCAGGTCCACCGCCTGCCGGCCGTCGTCGGCCTCGCCGACCACCTCGATATCGGGCGCCGACCCCAGGATGAGGACGAGCCCTGACCGCACCGAGGCCTGGTCCTCGGCGACGAGCACCCGGATCGGCGACGACGCGGCGGACGGCCGGGTCACGGCGGCTCCTGGTCGGTGAGCGGTCATGGCTGAGGTGCGCCCTCGTACCCGAGCGGCAGCGCGGCCCGGACCCGCCACACGGTCCCCCAGGGGCCGGTGACCGGGCCCGCGTCGAGGGTGCCGCCGAGCAGGCTCACCCGCTCGCGCATCCCGATCAGCCCGGTGCCGGAGCCGGGCGCCCGGGGGACCGGACTCTCGCCGTACGGGCTGGTGACGCTGACCTCCAGCGGGCCGCCCGTGACATGGGACAGCGTCACGTCCACCCGGCCGGGCGCGGCGTGCTTGAGGGCGTTGGTCAGCGACTCCTGGACGATGCGGTACGCGGCGAGCTCGACCGGGGCGGGCAGCGGGGCGGCGTCGCCGGGCCGTTCGTCGCACAGCCGGAACTCCTGGCCGCCGGTGCGTGCCTGTTCCAGAAGGGTGTCCAGCGCGTCCAGGGTGGGCGTGGCGGCCGGTTCGTCCTCGTCCCCGGCGTCGCGCAGCAGCCCGATCAGCCGGCGCATCTCGGCGAGGCCCCGCACGCTGTTCTCCCGGATCACACCGAGCGCCTGATCGGTCGCGGCGGGGTCGCCCAGGGAGAGCGCGGCCGTGGAGTGGATGGCGATGGCCGAGAGATGGTTGGCCACCAGGTCATGGAGCTCGCGCGCCATCCGGGCGCGCTCGGCGGTGACCGCCTCCCGGCGGTCCAACTCGGCCAGCAGCGCGGTCTGCTCGGCGCGCAGCCGCTCGGTGGCCGCGGTGTCCCGATGGCCGCGGATGATCCATCCGGTCCAGGCCGGGGTCAGCACGACGAGCCCGAAGGCCACGCCGATCAGCAGCGAGACGGCCGTACGGAAGATCACCAGCGGTACGACGGTGGCCGCCACCGTCAGATAGACGGTGGCCTGCGGGATGCTGCGGGCCGCCCTGGGTGTCCCGTACACCACGGCCGCGTACAGCACGTCGGTGAACATCAGCACGGTCGCGATCAGTGAGCCGCTCGTCTGGTCGACGGCGAGCGCGACGGTGGCCAGCGGCAGCGCGACGGCGGGCGCGGTTCTGCGCAGCAGCTCGGCGCCCGCCATCACGGTGAGCGGAACCAGTGGCAGGGCGTCCGGCAGCCGGGGGAACCAGTCGTTGTTGACCAGCCCGAGCGACCACAGCACCACCCCGCCGAGCAGCCCGCCGAGGCCGATCAGCACATCGTCGCGGTGCGGACGCGGCGGGAGGCGCGGACGGGACGGCATGGCCCCATCCCACCACGCGGCACGGGCCCGGTGGATCCGCTCGCGGGTGGGCGCGGACGGGGCGCGCGTACATCGAAGGATGCAGTCCCGTCTCATCGCCGCCGACGACGCGACGGCCCGGACCGCACGGGATGGTGAGGGGGAGCGAAGGGAGCACGCCGTGATTGTCGCGCTGATCATCGCCTGTGAGGTCGGCTCGTTGCGGGACCGGCGGTCGAGAACGCTCTTCGTCATCGGCGTCAACGTGGTCATCGCCCTGAGCTACACGCTCTGGCCGAAGCGGGAGCGAGCCGGTTCCACCGAGCGGTAGCACGGCATATCGGCGGCACCCAGGACAGAGCATCAGCGCCCGGACCCGGCGGTCGGCGATGCCGCGCAGCGAGTCCCCGAGCAGTGCCCCGCCGCCCGTGTGGTGCCGCGCCGGGCGGTGGGTGCCGAAGCGCAGCACCAGCGCCGGGGCCGACCAGGCCCGCCGCCGTGATCTCCGGCACGGCACGCGGCGAGACGGCGGCCGACCGCGAAGGGCCGGGGTCCGGGGGGCGCCCCGGACCCCGGCCCTTCGCCGACGCCTCGTCTCAGCGGTTCTCGCCGGGCACCCACAGCACGTCCCCGACCTCCTTGTTGGCCGTACGGGCCAGGATGAACAGCAGATCCGAGAGCCGGTTGAGATAGGTGGCGGTGAGCGGATTCATGGAGTCCGCGAACTCGCCGAGCGCCGCCCAGGTGGAGCGCTCGGCGCGGCGTACCACCGTGCACGCCTGGTGCAGCAGAGCGGCGCCGGGGGTGCCGCCGGGGAGGATGAAGCTGCGCAGCTTGTCCAGATCCGCCAGGAAGCGGTCGCAGTCCGCCTCCAGCTTGTCGATATAGCTCTGCTCGACGCGCAGCGGCGGATGCGCGGGGTTCTCGACCACCGGGGTGGACAGATCCGCGCCCACATCGAACAGATCGTTCTGGACCCGGACCAGGACCTCGGTGATCTCGGCGGACAGCCCGCCCAGCGCGATGGCCACCCCGATCGCGGCGTTCGCCTCGTTCGCGTCGGCATACGCGGCGATACGGGGATCGGTCTTGGCGGTGCGGCTCATATCCCCGAGGGCGGTGGTGCCGGTGTCCCCGGTACGCGTATAGATGCGGGTGAGATTGACCATGAGGCCGAGCCTACGCGCCGGCCTCAGGCGCCGGCCTGCCGGAACGGGAGCAGCGTGGTGAGCATGCGCAGCGTGGTGGTCTTGCCCGCGCCGTTGGGGCCCAGGAAGCCCAGGATCTCCCCTCGCTCGACGGTCAGATGCCGCGCACGGCCTCCACGGGACCGCGCTTGTCGAGAAGGTGCGGGCGAGCCCGCTCGTCGTGATGACTGCCATGCGCCCAAGAAAAGCAGGGTGACGCCAGATGTGCCGCCCGACGACCCCGAGCCGATGCTGATCGCCGGCCGGCTCTCCTGGGTCGGCAGCGTGACGTTCAACAGCGTGCGGCGCCTCCTCGCCGCCGGAGGCGATCCCGTGGACGTGGCACGGCAGGTGCTCCAGAGGCTGGAGATGGTCAAGTCGCTTCTGGGAGAGCGGACGCTCAACTATGCGGTGAAGAACACACCGTGACGCGCCTTACTAAGGGCTGCCGGGAGGGGTGAACGGACGTTAAGGTCCGGCACATCAACGTCTCGCCATTCGGAAGGGTGTGTGTCGTGGCCAAGAAGCTCGCGGTCATCGGAGCCGGTCTCATGGGGGCCGGTATCGCGCAGGTCTCGGCCCAGGCGGGCTGGGACGTCGTACTGCGCGATGTGACCGACGAAGCGCTGCGGCGCGGCACGGACGGGATCCGGGCCTCGTACGAGAAGTTCGTCGCCAAGGGCAAGCTGGCGGCGGAGGACGCCGAGCGGGCGCTGGAGCGGATCACCACCACCACCGACCTCGACGCAGCCGCCGACGCGGATGTCGTGGTGGAGGCGGTCTTCGAGAAGATCGAGGTCAAGCGGGAGATCTTCCGTACCCTCGACGGGCTGGTGAAGGACGACACGATCCTCGCCTCCAACACCTCCGCCATCCCGATCACCAAGATCGCGTCGGCCACGCAGCGCCCGGAGCGGGTCGTCGGCACGCACTTCTTCTCACCCGTTCCGATGATGCAGCTGTGCGAGCTCGTCCGCGGTTACAAGACGAGCGACGAAACGCTTGCCGCGGCGCGGGAGTTCGCGGAGGGCGTGGGCAAGACCTGTATCGTCGTCAACCGCGACGTCGCGGGCTTCGTCACCACCCGGCTCATCTCGGCACTCGTCGTAGAGGCAGCGAAGCTGTACGAGTCCGGGGTCGCCACGGCCGAGGACATCGACATCGCCTGCAAGCTGGGCTTCGGCCATGCGATGGGGCCCCTCGCGACAGCCGACCTGACCGGCGTGGACATCCTGCTGCACGCCACCGACAACATCTACACCGAGTCTCAGGACGAGAAGTTCGCGCCACCGGAGATCATGCGCCGAATGGTCGACGCGGGTGACATCGGCCGCAAGAGCGGCGTGGGCTTCTACCGCTACTGAGGGCCCCGGAGCCGCGCCAGGCCCAAAAGCTCACCCTCGCGGGTGAATTCGGTATCGGTTCGCTTACAAGCGGCAACTTCGTCGCGTGGGAGACCGTCAGTTCTGTAGACAGAATGGCGCATTGACGACACCGACGCACCGCACAGGGGAGCGCATATGTACATCAGGGGCGACCACGCCGAGCTGGTCGTCGGGGGCCGACTGGATGTCCGGAGCGCGGCGGACGCCCGTACAGCCCTGCACACCGCCGTCGACTCCGGCGGCGGGGATCTCGTACTCGACCTCACCGAGCTGGCCTCCTGGGACGCCACCGGGCTCGGGGTGATCATGGGGGCGCACCGCCGGGCGGGCCGGGCGGGCCGGCGGCTCGTGCTGCGCGGGGTGCCGCCACAGATGCAGCGGCTGCTGGTGGCCACCCGGTTGCACCGCATTCTGGCCATCGAAGGCGGGCTCGAGGCGGAGTCGCTGCCCCGGGTCTGACCCCATCCTTCCCTTGGACACCGGGGCGGCGCGCCCCGGTCCGGGGGCAGTGGATACTGTGTCGAGATCTGGGGTCCGGTACGCGCCGGACATCATCCCTACGGCGGCACCGGACCAGAAGCGCGGAGAGGCCGGGGAGCCACACAGCACGCCACGCATCTGGGGGTCAGGGGCCATGGAGCAGCAGTACCGGGGACCGGAGGATCACGGTCACGACGGCGCGAGCCCTCATCCCGCGGACGAGGCCGCTCCGTCGCGGTCTTCGCGGTCGGCGGCCGACGGCCGCGGCCCCAAGTCCGGGCCCGCCCGCACCGCCAGGATGGTCTCCGGCGACCATCTGCTGACGGTCAACCCCGTCGACGGCAGCGAGATAGAACCCTGCCCGCCCGGGGAGCGCCCCGCCCGGCCCGACCGCCACGGCCCCGAGGAGCGCGCCGAGCTGCGCCGCGCCGCCGCCGCGCCGCGCCCGTCCGGCACCGTAGTGCCCGAACTGCCGATGCTGGAGCGCGACGAGGACCGGGAGCGGCTGGCCCGGCTGCTCGCCCGCGGCCGCTCGGTGCGGGTCACCGGGCCCTCCGGCTCGGGGCGCAGTGTGCTGCTGGATGCCGTCGCCGCCGACTGCGAAGGGCTCGCGCCCGACGGCGTCGTACGGCTCTCCGGCTACCACCGCACCGCCACCGACCTCCTCCACGATCTGTACGCCGCCGTCTACGACGCGCCGCTCTACCGGCCCGACCGGGCGGAGCTGTTGGAGGCGGTCCAGGAGATCGGCGCGGTCGTCCTCCTCGACGACCTCGAATTCGGCGGCACCGCGCTGGACGAGTTCCTCGACGCGACCCCCGAATGCGCCTTCCTGATCTCCGCCACCCCCGATGTCCCGGCGCCCTCCGCCGAGTCCCACCTCGAAGAGGTCTTCCTCTCCGGACTCTCCCGCACGGCCGGTCTGGAGCTGCTGGCGCGGGCCGTACGGCGCCCCCTGGAGGAGGACGAGGCGAGCTTGGCCGCGGACCTGTGGTTCGAGTCCGAGGGGCTGCCGCTGCGCTTCGTCCAGGCGGGGGCGCTGCTGCGGCAGCGGGACGCGCTGCGCGAGGACGCCGCCGGCTCCGCCGCAGAGGTGCCGCTGCCGTCGCTGGCCGAGGCCGCCGCCCCCGCCGCGCTGCTCGCCGGGCGGCTCGGCGAGGCGGCCCGCGACGCCCTGCGGTTCGCGGTCGCGCTCGGCGGCGAATGCCCGCACCAGGCCCATCTGCCCGCGCTCGCCGGGGACACCCACGCGGACGCGGCGCTCGGCGAGCTGCTCGGCTGCGGCCTCGTCACGACCGTAGGGTCGCACTACCGGCTGGCGGTCGGTGTGGCGGCGCAGCTCGCGGACGAGGGTTACGGGGACGAGAGTGCCGGGCGCGCGCACACCGTCGCCCGGCACTACGCCTGGTGGGCCGCCCACCCCTCGGTGGCCCCCGAGCGCGTCGCCGCCGAGGCCGACGCGATCCTCGCCGCGATGACCGCCCTCGTCGCCGGCCGTGAGGCCGGCCACGCCGACACCGCCGTGCTGCTCGCCCGCGCCGCCGCGCCCGCCTTCGCCGCCGGGCTGCACTGGGGCGCCTGGGAGCGCGCCGTACGCCACGGGCAGGAGGCGGCGCGGCTGGCGGGACAGGTCGCCGACGAGGCGTACTTCCACCATGAGCTGGGCGTCCTCGCGCTGTGCACCGGCAATCTGGACCGGGCCCGCGCGGAGCTGGAGGCGTCCATCGGGCTGCGCGGCGTCCTCGCCGACAAGCGCGGCACGGTCGCGGGCCGACGCGCCCTGGCCCTGGTCTCCGACCGCTCGGCCGGCCCGGCCATGTCGGGTGCGTTCGGGGTGAGCGGCGGCCGTACGGCGGCGGGGGAGGAGGCCCCGGCGGCGCGGCGCGAGGAGTCGGCCTCGGCGCCGGGTGCCGTGCCCGGTGCCGTGCCCGGCGGGGTGCCGGACGACACGGAGACGACGATCGTCACGCCGAGGGTGGAGTTGACGACCCCCACGGCCGGCCTCGGCGCGGCGCTCGCAACCCCGAGCGCCCCTTCGGGCACCCCCGGTGGCCCGGGTGGCTCCGGTAGCCCCGCGCAACGGTCGAAGGGGCTGCGCGGTCTGTCGCTGACGTCGCTCAAGTCGCTGAGCGGTGCCCGGCGCAACGCGGCCGCGGCAGCCGCCGGCGCGCTGCTGGTGGCCGTCCTCGGCACGGTGGTGACCCTCGGCGTCACATCGGGCGACGACCCCGGCGGCCCCTCGTCCGACAAGGTCAAGCCCGGTCAGTCGACCTCCCGGCAGGGCGAGGACAAGGATCTGACGGCCGACGAGCCGACGAGCGACCCCAGCCACGCCCCCCAGCCGGGCCTCAGCGGCGTCCCCCAGTCGTCCACATCCTCGACCACCCCGAGCACCGGCGCCCCCAGCGGCTCGACGAGCCCGGGCGACCCGACGTCGACAAGCAGCGGCCCGTCGACGACCGACGATCCGAGCTCCCCGCCGTCCTCGCACTCCCCGACGCACCGCCCGACGCATTCGCCCAAGCCGCCGTCCGGCACCCCGTCGCCCTCGGACAAGCCGACCCCGAGCCCCTCGTCCACGCCGCCCCCGAGCCCCTCCACCACCCCCGGAGGTGGCACCTCCACCACAGCCGGCGCCCCCGCCACGGACACCGCTCCCGCCACGACGACAACGGTCTCCGCGTAGCCCCCTCGGGCAATCCGCCCACACGAACGCGGCTGGTCGGCCCTGGTACCAGCGAGGCGTCGCGACTCGCCGTGGGCGGTTTTTTTGGGGGGGCACCAGGCTCCCGTACTGCGGCCGGTGGGATACCTCCTTCCGCCGCAGCGGCGGGGAGTGGGACGGAGCGGTCCGGCGGCGCCAACCGGCCCATTCGCGCCGGGCCCGGCGCGGTCCGGGTGGCGGGATGTGGTCGCCCGCCGGCGTGGCCGGGGGCGCCGAGCCTCCGTACTACGGGGGGCGACGCCGTGGGGGCGCCGGGCCGGCGGGCCCGGCCCCGTGGGGCTCAGAACAGGCGGAGCTTGTCGTCTTCGATGCCCCGCAGCGCGTTGTAGTCCAGGACCACACACCCGATGCCCCGGTCGGTGGCGAGGACGCGGGCCTGGGGTTTGATTTCCTGGGCCGCGAAGATTCCCTTCACCGGGGCGAGATGCGGGTCCCGGTTGAGGAGCTCCAGATAGCGCGTGAGCTGCTCGACGCCGTCGATTTCGCCGCGCCGCTTGATCTCGATGGCGACGGTCACCCCGTCCGCGTCCCGGCAGAGAATGTCCACGGGGCCAATGGCAGTGGGGTATTCACGCCGAATAAGCGTCCAGCCATCGCCAAGTGTCTCGATACGATCGGCGAGCAGCTCCTGCAGATGGGCCTCGACGCCGTCCTTGATCAATCCGGGGTCGACGCCGAGTTCATGCGAGGAGTCATGGAGGACCTGCTCCATGGTGATGATGAGCTTCTCGCCCGCTTTGTTCACGACCGTCCACACATCGTCATCGCCTTCCTTGAGCGTGCACGGCGGAGACATCCAGTTGAGGGGTTTGTAGGCCCGGTCGTCCGCGTGGATGGACACGCTTCCGTCGGCTTTGACGAGGATCAGGCGGGGTGCCGAGGGAAGGTGGGCCGTGAGACGGCCGGCGTAGTCCACGGAGCAACGGGCGATGACGAGACGCATGGTCGGCAACGCTACTCGACCATCGCCGCTCGACGCGATTCGTCCGGCGATGGGCCCCTCCGGCGGTGGCTGGTTGTGTGCCCACTCTCCTGGTGCGGGCGGAGTGGCCGAATTACCGTTGAAGCCGGCGGTCGCCGGACGGGTACGCTGCGTCGCCGTCCGCCTTTCCATCCCTGAGACCCCGCTCCCGGGGTCGCGAGAGGAGAACCCATGTCGCTCGACGTCTCACCGGCCCTGCTCGAACAGGCCGAGCGAGGCGAGGTCGACGAAGCCGACTTCGTCGACTGCGTCAGGAACTCCCTACCCTTCGCATGGGAGATGATCAGCTCACTGGTGGCCCAGCTGAAGGTGGACGGCGGAGAGTTCGCCGACAACCAGACGCCACCGCCGGACGAGCAGGCACGCGGCCAACTGCTGCGCGCACTGGCGAGTGACGCGATACGCGGCGCGCTGCAGCGCCACTTCGGGGTGCGGCTGGCCTTCCAGAACTGCCACCGGGTAGCGGTCTTCCCGCTGGACGCGTCGGCCGACGAACGCCTGGCCCGCTTCACCTCGGTACGGGGACAGCTGCTGAATCAGTCACCCGAACTCCGGGACTGCTGACGCGATGTCCGCTGCCGCTCCACCAGGGGGAGGTGTATCAGCGCAGGAGCGGCAGCACCTCACCACCCAGCCGGCGCACATTCTCTTCCGTGGCCACGAGATCGCCCGACCCCTCGACCAGCAGCGCGAACCGGCTGATGCCGGTGCGCTCGGCGGTCGCCGCGATCCGGTCGGCGCACAGCCGCGGCGGCCCCACGGGGTGCAGTTCGCACAGCAGCTCCGCGTAACCGATCGGGTCGCGCATCCGGCGCTGCCGCCCGTCGACCGTGACATGGGCGTCAAGGCCCTGCCGTAGCCAGCCGGGCATCGTCTTGGTGAGGGTCTCGGCGGCCGTGGGCCGCGCGTCCGCGATCTGCACCACTCCGGCCGAGACATGCTCCGCGGCCACCGCCGCGACCTCCTCGGGCGAACGGCGCGCGGCGAGCGCGGACGTCCGCCACAGGCCGACCGCCTCGGCCTTCTCCTCGTCCCCCCAGTGCATACCGAGCAGCATGGGCAGCCCGCGCTCGGCGGCGAGCCGCACGCTCCCGGGCGAGGTGCAGGCGACGATCACCGGCGGGGCGCTCGTGGCGCGCTCGCCGAGGGTGTCGTCGGAGCGCGGGACGACCGGGACCTCGCGGAAGGCGAACCGCTCCCCGTCCGCTCCCACCCGGGGCTCGCGCAGCCAGCGCAGCAGCAGATCGAGCGATTCGGGGAAGTCGCGCTCGTACGCCCGCAGGCCCGTGCCGAAGACCTCCAGATCCACCCAGGGGCCGCCGCGGCCCACACCCAGCGTGAACCGGCCACCGGAGACGAGGTGGAGCAGTGCGGCCTGCTCACCCAGTGCGACGGGATGCGCGGTCGGCAGTACGCTCACCGCCGTACCGACGCCTATGGCGCGGGTACGTCCGAGCAGGAGCGCGGCGAGGGTGACCGCGGACGGACAGACGCCGTAGGGCACGAAGTGGTGCTCGGCGAACCAGACCGCGTCCAGCCCGGCCTCCTCGGAGAGCTCGGCGGACCGCACCGCCCGGTGCAGCGCCTCCTCCTGTCCCTGGCCGGGGAATTGAGCGGACAGGATAAAAGCCCCCACATCCATCGCCATCTGCCTCCTTGTCGCGGCTCAGGGGCCGGCTCGTGGGCACCCCCTTATGGGCATTAACGTCTGACACGTGCCAAGGGCACGGCTTGGCAAGACGTTTTCATGATGATCGGAGAGTCGTTGTGGACGACGACTTTCCGGGACCGTGACCCTAACGCGTACGCTGGTCACAGCCAGTAGCTCCCAGTTGTGTCGAGGTGCCCCGTGTCTCCACGCCGAAACCGCCCGCGAGGCGGCGAGAAACCCGTCGGCCGCGAAGGCACAGACCGTTACGGGCTGGAGTCCACGGTGAGCTGGCAGGGCGAGGAGTGGGTGGTGCGTCAGGTGGGCGGCGGGGCCGCCAAGCACTACCGCTGCCCCGGCTGCGACCAGGAGATTCCGCCCGGCGTCCCGCATGTGGTCGCCTGGCAGCACCACACGGGCGCGGACGACCGCCGCCACTGGCACAAGGCCTGCTGGAACGCACGGGACCGCCGGAGCGCCAAGCTCCAGCGGTCCCGTAACGCGCCGAGGTACTGACCGAGTCAGCCGGATGTCACACGTCGCGCTTCTCAAGGAGTGCGAACGCGGCGACCAGCGCCGCCGCCGTGATCGCGGCCAGCACCCCCACCTGCTTCCAGCCGCTGCCCAGGCTGTCGTCGATCTGGAAGAGCGCGGCCAGCGAGTTCGGCGAGGAGAACTCCTGCATCTTCTCGCCGAACTTGTCGAGGCTGCTCGACATCATCAAGAACGCCGGGAGGATCGCCGGCAGCAGCACCACGCCGAGCATCGCGGTGATCGCCCCGGCGGAGTGCCGCAGCATGCTCCCGACCGCGAGCGAGAGCAGCCCGAGCAGCGATACGTACAGCCCCGCGCCGACGGTCGCGCCCATGATCTGCTCGCTGGTCGGCTCCACGACGTCCGGGCCGCTGTGCATCCCCGTGCCGGCCCAGGCCACCAGCGCGAGCGCGGCGGTCGTGGTGACGAGGGAGAGCGAGAAGAAGACCAGCGCCTTGGCGGTCAGCACTCGCGAGCGCTGCGGGGAGGCGGTGAAGGTGGTGCGGATCATCCCGGTGCCGTACTCGGAGGAGACGACGAGCACGCCGAGCGTGACGATGCACAGCTGGCCGAGCAGGGTGCCGAAGAACCCGGGGAGCGTGGGAGGGGTGATGGTGTAGTCGGTGTCGTTGGTTGTCGCCGCCACGAGCAGTCCGATCCCGACGACCAGCGCGATCATGACGCTCAGCGTCCAGATCGTCGAGCGCACCGACTTGATCTTGGTCCACTCGGAGGCGATGGCGTTCCCGAGGTGGGTGCGCCGGACCGGGATCGGCGAGGTGTACGCGCCGACGGTGGCGTACGGCTGGGAGGGGCTGCCGGCCGGGGGGTGCGGCGATGCCTGGTGGGGCATCTGCGGCGGCATGTTCGGCGGCATGTGCGGGGGTGTCTGCGGAGGACCCTGCGGCGGGACGGGCGCCTGGGACTGCCGCTGGTAGGGGGTCGTCATCGGGCGTCCTCGCTGTCGCGCTTGGTCAGATCGGCGGGGGCGGGAGCGGCGGGCGGCTGCGCCGCCGGGGCCGGGGCCTGAGTCGGAGGGATGGCCGGAGCGGCCGGAGGAGCGGCCGGAGCCGCCGGGGGAGTGGCGGGCGGCGTCGCGGGAGCGGCCGGGGCGGCGGGAGCCGGTGCGGCCGGGGTGCCGTGCGGTGCGGCCGGGGTGCCGTGCGGCACGGGCGGGGTGCTGCCGTGCGGTGCGGCCGGCGGTTCGGCGTACCCCGGCAGCACGGTGCCCGGCGGGTAGCCCATGGGCCCCGCGGGCTGTCCCGGGATCGCCGGGCCGTATCCGTACGGACCGCCCGGTCCGCCCTGCGGTCCCGTTCCGGGGACGGGGACCGGCTGCTGCAGCCCGGCCCGCTGATCGACGGTCGAGCGGTAGTCGACCGCGCTCTGCGTCATCCGCATGTACGCCTCTTCGAGCGAGGCCTGGTGCGGGGAGAGCTCCCACAGCCGCACGTCCGCCTCATGGGCCAGATCGCTGATGCGCGGCAGCGGCAGCCCGGTCACCCGCAGGGCGCCGTCCTGCTCCGGCAGCACCTGGCCGCCCGCCTCGCTCAGCGCGGCGGTCAGCTTCTCGCGCCGGCCGGGGTCGCCCTCGGGGGTGCGGACGCGCGCGAAGTCCGCCGAGTTGTAGGAGATGAAGTCCCGGACGCTCATATCGGCGAGCAGCTGACCGCGCCCGATCACGATCAGATGGTCGGCGGTGAGCGCCATTTCGCTCATCAGATGGCTGGAGACGAAGACGGTGCGGCCTTCGGAGGCCAGCTGCTTCATCAGGTTACGGACCCACAGGATGCCCTCGGGGTCAAGGCCGTTGACGGGCTCGTCGAAGAGCAGCACCTGCGGATCGCCGAGCAGCGCGGCCGCGATGCCCAGGCGCTGCCCCATGCCGAGCGAGAACCCCTTGGACCGCTTGCGCGCGACGCTCTGCAGCCCGACCACGCCCAGCACCTCGTCGACCCGGCGGGCCGGAATGCCGGACAGCTGGGCGAGGCAGAGCAGATGCTGACGCGCGCTGCGCCCGCCGTGCACGGCCTTGGCGTCGAGGAGCGCGCCCACCTGGCGCGGGGCGTTGGGGAGTCGGCGGAAGGGATAGCCACCGACCGTGACATGGCCGGCGGTGGGCTCGTCGAGGCCCAGGATCATGCGCATCGTCGTCGACTTGCCGGATCCGTTGGGCCCCAGAAAGCCGGTGACGGCACCCGGCCTCACCTGGAACGACAGGTTGTACACGGCTGTCTTGGCGCCGTAGCGCTTCGTCAGGCCGACTGCCTCGATCATTCTCCGCCCCTCGCGCAATGGTCGGGGCGCTTGCCCCCGTGAGAGTTAGGAGCTTAACGGGGCGTTGACGGTTCCCCTTACCGGAGGGCTGAGAGCACATCGTAACCACGGGGCTCCGCGGGCCCGGTGGTCTCGTCCTCCAGATAGCGCAGGAACGCGGGCTGCGGCAGCGCCCAGCCCTCGTCCTGGAAGACCTGGGTGCCCTCCTTCCGGATCGTCGGGTCGGCGCCCGCGCGGCTGACCCAGGTGTGCGGGTCCGGGCCGAGGAGTGCGCGCAGACGCCGGGAGGCGGCGAGCAGACGGGTCAGCAGGGCGCTCTGGTCCCCGCCGCCGGGGAGGGGGGTCGCGGTCGCGGTGGCGTCGGGGGACAGGAGTACTCCGCGTACGCCGACGTAGAGATACCCGCCGCCGAGCCGCTCGCCGGACGGCAGGACCATCGGGAAGTCCGCGCCGGGCAGCAGTATGCGCCGGTAGTTGGGGTGCTCGGTGGCGTCCACGGCCCGCAGCTGGGCCGCGTCGAGCCAGCTGACGACGAGCGGGGTGCGGGTGCCCGGCGCCGTGTACGGGGCGGAGGCGACGTATCCGTACCGTCCGATGTGCGCGGAGCAGCCGACCGCGATGCCGTCCACCTCCACGGGGACCATGGGAACGACGGCCGGGCGGTCCGGGCGGGTCAGCTTGTGGTGGAGCTGGGCGGGCGAGGCGTTGGAGCCGACCGCGATGACGGGGTGGCGCTCCCCGGTGGGTGCCTGGCCGAGCCGGGTCAGCAGGGCGTCGAGGGGCTCGCGGGACGGTCCGCCGGCCGGCCAGGTGCCGAGGCGGCCCGGTGCGGGCTCCAGGTCCCACAGCTCGCCGCCGATGAGGAGGGTGGGGGCGGTGACGGGGCGGCCGGGGTAGGTGAGGGGCCGGGCGGCGGGCACGTCGGCGAACCCGAGGGCGGCGAGGCTGCGATCGTCCACGCTGGTGAGTCTTCCCCACCCCGCCCCTTCCCGCAGCATCGATACGCGGCTCCGCCGCATGGCAAGGGCTGCACCCTGGACCCTGCCGGGGCTGCACCCCGGACCCTGCCGGGGCTGCACCCCGCTACGCGTCGCGGCGCTTCATCAGCAGATACCCCGCCGTCACGGCCACAGCCACCCACAGTGCCATGATCGCGAAGCCGCCCCAGGGGCCGTAGGGCGGGGGATCCTCGGGGGTGACCACGCGCATGATCTTCTGGCCCGCCTGGTCCGGGAGGTACGCGCCGAACGTCCGGGTCACCGACACATTGGCCAGAATGTTCGAGATCAGGAAGAAGAACGGCATCAGCACGCCCAGCGACAGCATCGGGCTGCGCAGCATCGTGGCGACGGCCATCGAGAAGACGGTGATGAGCGTCATGTAGAGCCCGCCGCCGATGACCGCGCGCAGGACGCCCGGGTCGCCCGGCGAGGCGCCGTAGCGGCCCAGCATCAGCTGGCCGGTGGCGAAGGCGGCGCAGCTGGTCACCAGCCCCACGACCAGCGCGGCCAGCGTCGCCACCGCGATCTTGCAGAAGAGGAGGACGCCGCGGCGCGGAACGGCGGCCAGCGAGGTGCGGATCATTCCGGTGCCGTATTCGCCGGATACCACCAGCACCCCGAAGACGATCATCGCGAGCTGGCCGAGACCGGTGCCGGCGAAGCTGGTGAAGGTCGGGTCGAAGGCGCGTTTGTCGTGGGCCGACAGGGTGGCGTAGTCGTGCCGGACCAGCGCGCTGATCAGCGTGCCGATCGACACCGTGACCGTCACGGCCATGCCCAGCGTCCAGAGGGTCGAACGCACCGAGCGGATCTTGGTCCACTCCGAGCGCAGCACCCGCGTCACCATGGCCATCATCAGGCCCCCTTCGCGACGGGTTCGGCGGCGGCCGGGCGCGCCTCGTACTCCACCGCACCGGCCGTAAGCTGCATGAACGCCTCCTCCAGGGACGCCTGCTGGCGGCTCAGCTCATGCAGGACGAGCCCCTGCCCCGCCAGCAGCTCGCCGAGGTGCGCGGGATCCGCGCCGTCCACCTCCACCGAGCCGTCGGAGCCGGGGACCGCGGGGAAGCCGCCCGCGGTGAGGAGGTCGCGCAGCCGCTCCTGGTCGGGCGAGCGCAGCCGCACATACGACCGTGAGTTCTGGGTGATGAAATCGGACATCGAGGTGTCGGCGAGCAGCCGTCCCCGCCCGATGACCACCAGATGGTCGGCGGTCAGCGCCATTTCGCTCATCAAGTGGCTGGAAACGAAGACGGTACGGCCCTGGGCCGCTAGATCGCGCATCAGATGGCGGATCCAGTGGATGCCCTCGGGATCGAGGCCGTTGACCGGTTCGTCGAACATCAGGATCCGTGGATCGCCCAGCAGCGCCGCCGCGATCCCCAGCCGCTGGCTCATGCCGAGCGAGAAGCCCTTGGAGCGCTTGCGGGCGACGGAGGCGAGCCCGACCATGTCCAGCACCTCGCGCACCCGGGCGCGCGGTACGCCGTTGCTCTGCGCGAGGCACAGCAGATGGTGGTACGCGCTGCGGCCGCTGTGCACGGCCTTGGCGTCGAGCAGGGCGCCGACATGGGTCAGCGGGTTGGTCAGCTGCCGGTAGTGCTTGCCGTCGATACGGACCCGGCCGGCCGAGGGGTGGTCGAGGCCGAGCACGATCCGCATGGTCGTGGACTTGCCCGCGCCGTTCGGGCCCAGGAAGCCGGTGACGATTCCGGGCCGGACGGTGAAGGAGAGGTCGTCCACGGCCGGCGTGTCGCCGTAACGCTTGGTCAGCCCCTCGATCTCGATCATGCGGCCACGCTAAGCGCGGGCCATGCCCCCCGCCACCGGGCCGCCGCCCACCGAGGGAAGGGCCCCGGCTGGGGGCACCTCCCAGCGGTAGCTGGGGGCGAGCCGAAGGGGCGCGCCGCTGTCGTAAGGGAGAGCGCGCGCAGGCCCCTCGGGCTCCTATCGGTTTGGGGTGGCCCCCTCGGCTGGGGGCACCTCCCAGCGGTAGCTGGGGGCGAGCCGAAGGGGCGCGCCGCTGTCGTAAGGGAGAGCGCGCGGAGGCCTCTCGGGCTCCTATCGGTTTGGGGTGGCCCCCCTCGGCGAGTGTGCCGAAGGGGCGCGCCGCTGTCGTAAGGGAGAGCGCGCGGAGGCCGCGAGGAACGAGTGGCCGAGCACGGTCGACCGTCGACAGTGGCTGAAAGCGCCCCGGAGGCGAACCGAGCCCTGAAAAATGGCGCGTGCCCCGCGCCGCTCACCGCGGCACGGGGCACCGTACGCTCCGTCGTGACGGAGCGTCACCGGGTCTGCTGGGCCGGGACGCCGCGGGAGACCGCCTCGTCCTCGCCCGGGGTGCCGGCGGCGGCCACCGCCGCGCCGGTCAGCGTCGCCAGCATCTCGCGGACGTTGGTCAGCTGGGCGTTGATGCTGTCGCGGCGGTTGGTGAGCGCCGCCAGCTCGCGCTCGGACTCGCTGCGGATACGGTCCGCCTTGGCGTTCGCGTCGGCCACGATGTCCTCGGCCTGGCGCTGCGCGGTCTCCACCGTCTGGCGGGCCCGGCGCTCGGCGTCCGTACGCAGCTTCTCGGCCTCAAGGCGCAGCTGCTCCGCGCGGTGCTCGATCTCCGCGAGCCGCTTCTCGGCCTTGGCCTGACGGGAGGCCAGGTCGCGCTCGGACTGCTCGCGCCGCTTGGCCAGGTTCGTCTCGAAGTCGGCGGCGGCCTGCGCGGCCTTGGCGCGGGTCTCCTCGAAGAGGGAGTCCGCCTCCTCGCGCTTGGACTGCGCGTCCTTCTGCGCCTCCTGGCGCAGCGTGGCCGCCTCGCCCTTCGCCTTCTCGACAATACGCTCGCCCTCGTCCTCGGCCTTCGCCTTGCGGTCGGAGGCGAACGACTCGGCGTCGTTGCGCACCTGCTGGGCCGCCGACTCGGCGAGCTCACGGTGCTGATCGGCGGCCCGGCGGGCCTCCTCGCGCAGGTCCTTCGCCTCTTCCTCGGCGAGACGGAGGATCTTCTCGACCCGGGCGCCGAGCCCCGCGTAGGACGGCTCCGAATCGTTGATCTGGGCCTGGGCGTTCTGCGTCTCGAGATGCAGCTCCTCGATGCGCTTTTCCAGCGAGGTGATACGGGCCAGTGCACTGTCACGGTCGGCGACGAGCTTGGTAATGCGGTCGTCCACCTGACCGCGGTCGTACCCACGCCGCACGAGCTCGAAGCCGAAGGGGGAGGAAGTGTCGCTCATGGGGTTCCTGTCGAAAGAGACCGGTGAGGTGATAGAGGGAATCCTAGGGGGCCAAGCGGCGTGTCATCGAGTCAACGTCTGTTTGATCTGGAGAATGTCCAGCCTTTTGAGTGGCAGTAAGACGGAGACCTCGTCACTCGTCGGGATGATACGGACACGACACAGTGAGTGTCGCTAGCCCTCGGACCGTTTTCCACTCGACCTCGTCGCACCCGCACCCGCCGTCGTCTTGGCTCCGCCATTCTCCTTGCCGCCCGCGCCGCCCGACGCGGGGGTCTCGAAGGACTCCAACGCCTCCAGCACGTCCTGGACACGGGAGATCTCCGCGTTGATGTCCTCGCGGCGTCGCTTCAGCAGCTCCAGCTCGCGCTTGCCCTCGTCGACGATCTCCTTCGCCTCGGCCGTGGCCTCGGAGCGGACGCGCTCCGCGTCCCGCGTGGCGTCGGACTTCTTCTGCTCGGCCTCCTTCAGCAGCGCCTCGGCCTTCTTCACCGCCGCGATCCGGACCCGGCTCGCCTCGCTGTTGGCATCCGAGACCAGCGACTTGGCCTTCTCCTCCGCCTTCATCAGCTGCGCCGTCGCGGCCGCGACGAGCTTGTCCACGCGCTCGCCGGTCGACTTCATCTGCTCCGCCGACTCCCGGCGGGCCCGCTCGTGCAACCCCTCGACCTCGGCCTCGACCCGCGCCCGCAGCTCCTCGGCGCGCTCCCGGATGGCGGTCGCGTCGCCGCGCGCCTCGCCGAGCATGGTGTCCGAATCCGTACGGGCCTTCTCCACCATCGCATTGGCCTCGGCCGTGGCCTCGGCGACCAGCCGCTCCGCCTCCTGGCGGGCCACGCCCACCATGGTGTCCGCCTGCTCCTCGGCCGCGGTCGCCGACCGCAGCGCGGCCTCCTGCGCCTCGGCGACGAGCCGCTCGGCCTCCGCCGAGGACTCGGTGACCAGCCGGTCCGCCTGCTCGGCGGCGTCCGAGCGGCGCTTGTTGGCGTCCTCGCGCGCCCGGTCGACCAGCCGGTCGGCCTCCGCCTGCGCCTCGTTGCGGATCCGCTCCGCCTCGGCCGCGACCCGCTCCGCCTCCGCGCGGGTGCGCGCCGCGTGCTGCTGTGCCGAGCTGACGGTCTCCGCGGCCTCGCTGCGCAGCCGCTCGGCCTCGCCGGTGGCCTCCGAGCGGATGGTGTTCGCGTCCCCGCGGGCCTGGGCGCGGGTGCGCGCGGCGTCCTGCTCCGCCGTCGCCCGTGCGTCGGACGCCTCCGTACGCAGCGCCTGCGCCCGCGCGGTGGCCTCGGCGAGCAGCCGCTGCGCCTCCTCCGTCGCACCGGCCATCAGCGTGTCGGCCTGCTCCGCCGCCTCCGCGCGGGTCTTGTGGGCCGACCGGCGCGCCTCGTCGAGCGTCTCGTTGGCCTCCGCGTGCAGCCGCTCGGCCTCGTGCGTGGCCTCGGTGACCAGCCGGTCGGCCTGCTCGGCCGCCTCGGCGCGGCGCCGGTTCGCGTCCTCGCGGGCCTGTGCGCTCAGCCGGTCCGACTCGTTGATCGCCTCCGAAACCGTACGCTCCGCGAGCGACTTGGCGGCCTCGGTCTCCTCCTGCGCCTCGCGCCGCAGCCGCGACGCGTCCTCCGAGGCGCGCTCCCGCTCCGCGTACGCGTCCGCGCGGACCCGGTCGGCCTCCTCCTGCGCCTCGTGGCGGGTGCGCTGCGCCGCGTGCTCGGCGGCCGTACGCAGCCCCGCGATCTCCGCCTCGGCCTGCTCGTGCAGCCCCGCGACCGAGTCCCGCACCTGCTGCGCGGTCTGCTCGGCGGCCGCCACCAGACCGGCAGAGCGCCGCTCCGCCTCCTCGACCAGCTGCTGCGCCTCGGTCTGCGCCTCGGAGACCCGGGTCCGGGCGGCGGCCAGCAGCTCCTCGCCCTGCTCGCGCGCCGTCGTCCGCTCCGCTTGCGCCTCCTCGCGCGCGTCGGTCAGCAGCTCCTCGGCCTCGCGGCGGCGACGGGCCGCCTCCTCCTGGGCGGCCGCCAGGGCCTCCGCGGCCTCGGCGCCGATCCGCTCGGCGGCGCTCGCCGCCTCCGCCCGCACCCGGTCGGCCGTCTCCTGCGCCTCGGAGCGCAGCCGCTCGGCCTCCGCCGTGGCCTCGCCGCGCAGCCGTACGGCCACCGACTCGCCCTCGGCCCGCGCGTTCGACGCGTCCGCCGCGGCCTCGTCGCGCAGCCGGTCGGCCTCCTCCTCGGCCTGCTGGCGCAGCGCGTTCAGCCGCTCCGCGGACTCCGCGCGCTGCCGCTCGATCTCCTCGCCGGTCTCCCGGCGCAGCCGCTCGGCCTCGGCGCGGGCGTCCCGCAGCGCCTGGTCGGCGGAGGCGAGCCGCTGCTCGGCCTCCTGGTGCAGCCGGGTCAGCTCGCTCTCGGCCTCGGCGCGGCGGTCCTCGGCGGCCCGCTCGGCCTGCTCGCGCATCTCCTCGGCCGCGCGGGACGCCTCCGACTTGACCCGCTCGGCCTGCTCATCGGCCGAGGACACCAGCTCCTCGGCCTCGCCGCGGGCCCGCTTCAGCAGCTCGTCGGCCTGCCTGCGCAGCGCGTTCGCCCGCTCGATCGCCTCGGTGCGGACCCGCTCGCTCTCCGTGGTCGCGCCCGAGCGGGTCTCCTCCGCGTCGGCCTTCGCCTTCGTCAGCAGGTCCTCGGCGCTGGTGGCCGCCTCCTCGATCTGCTGGACCGCCTCGCGGCGCGCCTCGGCGCGGATCCGCTCGCCCTCGGCCACCGCCTCGGACCGCAGCTGCTCGGCCTCGCCGCGCAGCCGGCGCGCCTCCTCCTGCAGCTCGACGGTCTTGGCGCGGTACTCCTTGGTGTCGTCCTTCGCCGAGCCCTTGAGCTGCTCGGCGGCGTCGTGCGCCTCGGCGCGCAGCCGGTCCGCCTCCGCCTCGGCCTCGCGCCGGATCCGCTCCGCCTCGTCGGCGGCCGCCTTGGTGGTGGCCTGCGCGTTGTCCGACGCCCGGGACAGCACCTCCTCGGCGCTCCGGGCCGCCTTGGCGAGCTGCGCCGCGGAGTCCTCGGCCACCCTGGCCCGCGCGTCGTCGCCCGCCTCGGCGAGCAGCCGCTCGGCCTCGGCGCGGGCGTCGTCCCGCAGCTGCTCGGCCTCGGTCCGCAGCGCCTCGGCCTCCTTGGTGGCCTCGCCGACCAGCCGGGCGACCTCCGCCTTGGCCGTGCGGGTGCGCTGCTCATTGTCCGACTCGGCGGCCGAGAGCCGCTTGGTCGCCGCGTCCTTGGCCTCGGTGAGCACCTTCTCGGCCTCGGCGCGCGCCTCGCGCAGCGCCGTCTCGGCCTGCTGCATCCGCTGCTCGGCGGCGCGGGTCTGCTCGACGGCCGCACGGCGGGCCTCGTCCGCCTCGTTCGCCGTGGTGCTGCGCAGCTGCTCGGCGTGTTCGGTGGCCTCCTGGGCCCGGGCGCCCGCCGCGTTGAGCAGCCGCTCGGCGTCGGTGCGGGCCCGGCGCAAGATCGTGTCGGCCTCGGCGCGGGCGGCCTCCGCCTCGGAGCCGAGCCGCTGACGGGCCTGCTCGGCCAGGCGCTGCGCCTCGGCGCGGGCCGCGGACAGGGCCTGCTCGGCCTCCGCCCGGGACTCGTCCATCAGCCGGCGGGCCTGCGCCTCGGCACGGGCCCGCAGCTGCTCGGCCCAGGCCACGTTCTCGTTGACATGCGACTCGACGGTGGCGCGCCGCTCCGCGAGCTCCTGGTCCAGCCGCTGCCGCCGGGCCACGGCCTCGGCATGCAGCTCGGCTTCGAGCCGGGCCTGCTGCTCGGCCTGCTCCTGCAGCAGCCGCTGGGTCTGGGCCCGGGTCTCGCGCAGCTCGCGCTCGGCGTTGGCGCGCAGCTGATCCGCCTGGAGCTGCGCGTCCCGCAGCAACTGCTCTGCCTGATAGCCGAGATTGGCGCTGTCGTAGGCAGGGCGGCTCGCCAGATTGCGGCGCGCCTCATGCAGCTTGGCGCGCAGCACCTCGACTTGGTAGCCGAGGTCGTCGGCGTGCTGGACGGCCTTCTCCCGCTCGGTCTTCAGCCGCTCCATCTCGGCCTCGAACTTCGAGAGGTGGTCGTCAGGCTCGTAGCGGTCGTAGCCCCGCACTGCGCGGTCCCATCCGTCCCCTTGTCGCGGTGGCGGCCGGCTCCGTACCTCGCGGTCCCCCGATGGTCCCTTGCGGTACCCGGGGTTCCTTGGCGGTTCCCTTGCGGTCCCGACCTGGCGAGGTGCGTGCCGGGTCGGACCGGAGCTGGCCCTTCCGAAGAAATGGTGTCAGATCATCGGCAAAGCCTGGGCCGGACCCCGATCCGATTCCCGTACCCCGGCCGAGGCTGCACTCTACCGGCCGGGGAAGGGGTAGGTCAGTGGTCCGTTTCAGTGGCCCCCTTCCGCGGGGTCCGCGGCGGTGACGAGTTCGGTCAGCACACCATGGCAGTCCTTGGGGTGCAGGAAGGTGATCCGCGAGTCCATCGAGCCACGGCGGGGCTGCTCGTAGAGGACCCGGACGCCCTTGTCGCGGATGGCCTCGGAGTCGGCGTCGACGTCGGCGGTGCCGAAGGCGATGTGGTGGACGCCCTCACCGTTCTTGGCCAGCCACTTGCCGACCGCCGAGTCCTCCCTGGTCGGCTCCAGGAGCTGCAGATACGAGGCTCCGCCGTCGGAGGTCTCGTTGATCTTGAGCATGGCCTCGCGGACGCCCTGCTCCTCGTTGATCTCGGAGTGGAACACCTCGAAGCCATACGTGGCACGGTAGAACTCGACGGTCTTGTCGAGGTCGAAACAGGCGATCCCGATGTGGTCGATTCGCGTCAGCATGAGGACAGTGCACCGCTCACCCAGGCGGTTACGCAACGTGCGCGCGATCACACTGGTGGAGCGGTGACCGTACGGGGTACTCGTCAGTACATTGACGATAACCCTCGTTAACTTCCTTCTTCTCGTGAAGGGAAGCACCAATGACTCGTACGACATCTGTGATTGTGGCGGGCGCCCGGACGCCCATGGGACGGCTGCTCGGCAGCCTGCGCTCGTTCTCCGGCGCCGACCTCGGCGGAATCGCGATCAAGGCCGCGCTGGACCGGGCCGGGGTCGGCGGTGAGCAGGTGCAGTACGTGATCATGGGCCAGGTGCTGCAGGCCGGCGCCGGGCAGATCCCCGCCCGGCAGGCGGCCGTCAAGGCCGGCATCCCGATGAGCGTGCCCGCGCTCACGGTCAACAAGGTCTGCCTCTCCGGGCTGGACGCCATCGCCCTCGCCGACCAGCTGATCCGCGCGGGTGAGTTCGACATCGTGGTCGCGGGCGGCCAGGAATCCATGACCAACGCCCCCCATCTGCTCCCCAAGTCCCGTGAGGGCCACAAGTACGGCCCCATCGAGATGCTCGACGCGATGGCCCACGACGGGCTGACCGACGCCTTCGAGAACATCGCCATGGGCGAGTCCACCGAGAAGCACAACACCCGGCTGGGCATCCTCCGCCCCGAGCAGGACGAGATCGCCGCCCGCTCCCACCAGCGGGCCGCCGCCGCCCAGAAGAACGGCCTGTTCGACGCCGAGATCACGCCGGTCGAGATCCCGCAGCGCAAGGGCGACCCGGTCGTCTTCGCCAAGGACGAGGGCATCCGCGGCGAGACCACCGTCGAATCCCTGGCCAAGCTGCGCCCCGCGTTCTCCAAGGACGGGACGATCACGGCCGGGACGGCCTCGCAGATCTCCGACGGCGCCGCCGCCGTCGTCGTCATGAGCAAGGCCAAGGCCGAGGAACTGGGCCTGGAGTGGATCGCCGAGATCGGCGCCCACGGGAATGTGGCCGGGCCCGACAACTCCCTCCAGTCGCAGCCGTCCAACGCGATCACGCAGGCGCTGGGCAAGGAGGGGCTGACGGTTCGCGATCTTGATCTCATCGAGATCAACGAGGCGTTCGCGGCGGTCGCGGTGCAGTCAATGAAGGACCTGGGCGTTTCCTCCGAAAAGGTGAACGTGAATGGGGGCGCGATTGCCCTTGGACACCCCATTGGGATGTCCGGTGCGCGGATCGTGCTGCATTTGGCGCTGGAGCTGCGGCGGCGGGGCGGCGGCGTGGGGGCGGCGGCGCTGTGCGGTGGCGGCGGGCAGGGGGATGCGTTGATCATCCGCGTGCCGGGCGCGTAGCTTCTCGACGCGTTTCGTCGCGCCCCGTCCCGTCCCGTTTCGTCTCGTCGTATTTCGTATGTCGTCCGTTCCGAGCGTTGAGGAGCGCAGCACCCATGGCCGCAGCACCTATGGCTGACGTGCCCACCCTGGTGGAGCAGGCCCGGCAGGGGCGGCCGCGTGCGGTCGCCCGGCTCATCTCGCTGATCGAAGGCGATTCGCCGCGGTTGCGCGAGGTGATGGCCGCGCTCGCTCCGCTGGCCGGGGGCGCGTACGTGGTCGGGGTGACCGGGTCGCCGGGGGTCGGCAAGTCCACGTCGACCTCCGCGCTCGTCTCGGCGTACCGGAGGGTCGGGAAGCGGGTGGGGGTCCTCGCGGTCGACCCCTCCTCGCCCTTCTCCGGCGGGGCGCTCCTCGGCGACCGCGTACGGATGTCCGAGCACGCGTCGGACCCCGGCGTCTACATCCGCTCCATGGCCACGCGCGGGCACCTGGGCGGGCTGGCATGGGCCGCCCCCCAGGCCATCCGGGTGCTCGACGCGGCCGGCTGCGATGTGGTGATCGTGGAGACGGTGGGCGTCGGCCAGTCCGAGGTCGAGATCGCCGCGCAGGCCGATACGAGCGTGGTGCTGCTCGCACCGGGCATGGGGGACGGGATCCAGGCGGCCAAGGCCGGAATCCTGGAGATCGGCGATGTGTACGTGGTCAACAAGGCCGACCGGGACGGGGCCGACGCCACGGCCCGGGAGCTCAACCACATGCTCGGGCTGGGCGAGGCGCGGTCGCCGGGGGACTGGCGGCCGCCGATCGTCAAGACGGTGGCGGCGCGGGCCGAGGGGATCGAGGAGGTCGTCGAGGCGCTGGAGAAGCACCGGGCGTGGATGGAGGAGCACGGGGTGCTGGCGGAGCGCCGCATGCGGCGGGCGGCGGGCGAGGTCGAGACGATAGCGGTGACGGCGCTGCGGGCGCGGATCGGTGACCTGCACGGGGACCGTCGGCTGGGGGCGCTGGCGGAGCGGGTGGTGGCGGGGGAGCTGGATCCGTATGCGGCGGCGGACGAGTTGGTGGCGGGGGTGACGGAGGGGGCGTAGCGGTGTGCGGGTGCCGGGTGCCGGGTGCCGGGTGCCGGGTGCCGGGTGCCGGCGGGTGCCGCCGGGTGCCGGGTGCCGGGTGCGGGGCCTCCGGGGCGGGGGGTCTGGACCGTATATTTACGGCGCCGGTGCCCGGAAGCGTGGTGTTGCCCGGAGATGGGCGCCACAAATACACGTAAGCGTCCAGACCCCCCACCCCTGCACCCCCGCCCCCTCCCGTCTCGTCGCCGACCCCGCCCGCGTGGGCCCGTCCCCGTCCGATCGCCGGGTTCGGGGCTGGTGGCGGTGCCCCGCCCCCTCCCGAGCGTCCCCTGCTTCTCACTCGGTGCCTCCCCGGCCGGGCGGTCGCCTGTGCGGAGCCCCCGCAGACAGCCGCGCCTGAGCCTGACGACAGCGATATCCGGGACTGACCCTGCCCCCGCATGCGTCCGCGGGGGCTTTCGCGTGCAGCAGGCTTCCGCAACGCTGCGGGCTCACTTACTGAACGAAGATCACCATTCTAGTTTGCGACTCGAAAATCAGCAGCGCCATGCGCCGCCAACCAGATCCGCTTCGCGGAAGCTGCCATCGGCGACGCGGCGGGGCACTTCTTCCCATTCGCGGATCACTCTGCGCTTGCCGTCCGGAGTGAAGGGCCAATCGGCGCGAATGCCGCGATACCGAGCAAGCAAGACAGCCACCTGGTAGCTAGGTTTATGTCTTTGCGTTGTCGCACGGCTCCGGCACTGTCGAGGAATCCATTTACGTACGACCTCACCATGAGAAGCTCGTCGTACACGTCCGCAGGAGGCGTAGCGGAAATCGACTATTACGACCCGCGCCCGGTCGGCATCGTGCCCTGCCGGTAGCCTCTTTGGCGCATCCGGCGCCCTCGCGGCTCGTGGACGTTCCGACGATCCCACTGCGCCTGGATGGAGAGACACCCGCCCTGGTGCGTCCCTACGTCACCGCCCACGAGAAGCGGCAGGAGCACGTGGCGTGGAGTGGGGCCCGGTGAACGCCCCGGCTCCGGCGCCTGGCTGCGCCCTGTGCGCGGTGCCCGGTGCATTCGGGCACCGTGACCCCAGCGATCCGCGCTCGGGTCTGTGCCCGGCGTGTATCGCTGCGGGCAGGCCCACCCGCGAGGGTCTGGAGCGGGCCGTGGTGATCGTGGCCGGGCAGTCCCTCGCGGGCGCCGAATCTCTCGACCTGGCCACTGCCGCGCCGGTAGAACTGGCCTACCACCTGGGCGCGGTGAAAAGGAGTCTGCACAGCGTGCTTCAACCCCTCGCGCCAGTCGAGGGGGAGGTCCGGTGAACGCCGACGAATGTTCCCGGATGACGATGCGGGTCTACTGCGCGACCCGCGACGGGATCGTGACAGCCGGACGGGCGGTGGTAGGCGTGATTGTCGGGATGGATGACACGAACCCGCACCCACCGGGCGCGGCCTCTTTCCTGGAACAGGAAGGGGCGAGGTGGGAGGCTCCGCCCGCCGCAGGCGCCCGCGGCGCCCGCGCGCGACAATGGCGACAATGGCGAGGCCGCACCAGCCTCGCCATCGTGCGGGTCAGACCCGGCCGCGCTGCGCGCGCAGATGGTCGGCCACGGGCACCAGTGACGCGTAGAGCGCCTCGAGGTCGGCCGGGGCGAGCAGGTCGATGAAGTGCCTGCGGACGGACGCGACATGGTGGGGCGCGACCTTGCGCATGATGTCCCAGCCCTGCTCGGTGAGGACCGCGTAGAGCCCGCGCCGGTCGGATTCGCAGTTCTCGCGGCGGACCAGGCCGGCGTTCTCCATCCGGGTGATCTGATGGGAGAGACGGCTCTTGGACTGCAGGGTCGCGGAGGCGAGGTCGCTCATCCGCATCCGGTGGTCCTCCGACTCCGAGAGGTTGACCAGGATCTCGTAGTCGTTCATCGTCAGGCCGAACGGCTGCAGGTCTTTTTCGAGCTGGTAGGTCAGCAGCCGGCTGACGTCCAGATGGGTGCGCCACGCGCGCTGTTCCTCATTGCTGAGCCAGCGCGTGCCGTTCTCGGTCTCCATGGGATGTATTCTACCTATAGAAGTTGAATTCCGAACCAATGGATGTATCGGGCTAGAGGTCACCTGTTCGACGCTACACTCCGCACGCTTGTGCTCACGAACCGGTACCCCCTGTTGCGCCAACCTCTATCTGGGCCATGACGTCCTCCGTGGACTGGAGCAGCACGGTCCCGGCGCCCACGAACTCGAACTGATGCTCCTCGCCCGATGTGCCCCCGATGCCCGTGCGCGCCCGTATCCCGCCGAGGAAACCGCGCAGATACGCGTGGTCGTAGTGGTGGCAGGGGGAGGGGCAGTCGGCCCAGCCGACGAGGGCCTGCGGATCCACCCGGATCGGCGGCTCCATGAAGACCACGGGCCCGTTGGAGGCCGCCACGAACGTGCCCGTGCCGATGAGGGTGAGAAAGCCCGGGACGATCGACTGCTTGAGCGCGAGGGACGGCTGAAAGGCGAGGAGATTGCCGGACCGGATGGTGAGGTTGCCGTCGTCGAGGTCGTAGGAGTTGACGTCGAAGGCGCGGTCCGCGAGCACCATCTTGCCCTGGCCCTCGGCGACCACCCACTCCGCGGCGTGCAGCGGGGAGTGGAAGCTGCCCGCGACGAGATGGTCGAGACGGCCGAGCCCTATGCCCTGGAAGTCGATCTTCCCGTAATAGGCGACCATCTTCCCCTTCTGCAGGAACCACTGGCCGTCCAGGTCCACGCTGAAGGCGTACGGATTGATGTTGCCATTGGCCGGGAGCGTGTGGGCGTCATGGACGACCGGGCCGTTCACAGCTTCTCCTCCGATGCCTGGACATAGACCATGCCGGTGCCGGACAACTCCAGTTGGAACGCCTCCCCCGAGCCCCGGCCCACCATTTCGCGCCAGCCGATCGCCGTCGAGAGCTTATTGCGAACATCACCCCGGTGGGCGACATACGCCTGCGGATCGACATGGACCGGCCGCCCGGGGTGTATCGGCAGCTCGATCACGCCGCCGTGCGCCATGACCGCGGCGGACCCCTGCCCCTCCAAGGTGGTGGTGAACAGCCCCTGGCCGGTGACCTGGCCGCGCACCATGCCCATCACCCCGCCCTGCGAGCCCATGAACATCGTGCCCTGGCGCAGCGATCCGTCGAAGGCCAGCAGCCGGTCCGACTCGACGTAGAGCGTGTCGCCGATCAGACCGATCACATGCACATGGTGGCCGCCGTGCCCGAACATCACCGTGCCCTGGCCCTCGACGGTCATCAGCGGCGTCGCCTCATTGGCGACCCGGCGCCCGATCATCCCCATCACCCCGCGCTGTCCGCCGGTGATGCTGGGGGTGAACCGTACGTCACCGCGGTACGCGAGCATCGCGCCGCGCTGGCTGAAGAGCGTCTGGCCGGGCATCACCTGGGCCTCGACCATCCGGGAGGTGAGGGTGGTGAACGGCATGTCAGAGCTCACCCCCGACCGTGTTGCGCTCGCTCGGTTGGATGTACACCAGCCCGTCCCCCTCGAAGCGGATCTGGAAGGACTCGCCTCCGCTCTCGCCTATGAGCGCACGGAAGTTCACCCCCGACTGGAAGTGCTGTTTGAGGTTCCCGGTGTGGGCGATGTACGCGCCCGGGTCGACCTGGAGCGGCGTCTGCGGGGTGACACGCAGCACGATCGCCGTGCCGTCGGAGAGGACCGCCGCCTGGCCGGTGCCCTCGACGGTCGTGGTGAACAGGCCGTTGCCCTGCGCGGAGCCGCGCAGTCCGGTGAAGGAGGTGCCGGTGCGCAGCGCGGCGTCCGCGCACAGCAGATTGCTGGCCTCCACGTACAGCTTCTCGCCGTGCAGCGACACCAGGTTGATCTCGCTCGCCCGGTCGGCGAAGTAGCACGTGCCGTGCCCCTTCACCTCCATGACCGCCATCTGCTCACCGGTGAGCCGCCGGGTCACCATCCCGCGCAGCCCCTCCCCGCCGCCGGTCTTCTTCTTGAAGGTCATCTCCCCCTCGTACGCGACCATCGCGCCGTTCTTGGCCTTCACGGAGTCGCCGGTCATGTCGACCGCGAGCACCTTGCTTCCCTGGAGCCGAAACTGAGCCACGGAGCCGACGTTATCGGTCTCTCACGTCGGCGGACAGGGACCACCGGGGCGGCCACGGTGACCCGCGAGCGATGATCGCCCGCAATGCTGTCACAATGGGCGATGGCTTGTGCATGACTTCACAAGCCATCCGTGTCCTCCTCACGCGAAGGTGCTCCCGTGGACCTCAAGACCGCCACCGCGCTGCGCCGGCTCCGCCTGGTCTCCGCGCCCGAGGCCGTGTCCTTCCTGCTGCTGCTCGTCTGCTCGGTGCTCAAGCGCACGACCGACTTCAACGCGGTGCCGGTGATGGGCATGGTGCACGGCGTCCTGTTCATCCTGTACCTGGTCTTCTGGGCGGACGCCTGGAACCGCACCAAGTGGACGTGGCAGACCGCCGCCCTCTACTTCGTCCTCTCCGTCCTGCCCACCGGCGGATTCTTCGCCGAGCGCAAGCTCAAGCGCGAGACCGAGGCGAGCGTCATCGCGGCCCGCGCCCGCAAGGAGGGCGTGGTCAACGCATGATCGTCGCCTTTTCGGTGACGCCGCTGGGCGTCGGCGAGGACGTGGGCGCATACGTCGCGGACGCGGTGCGGGTGGTCCGGGAATCGGGGCTGCCCAACCGTACGGACGCGATGTTCACGTCCATCGAGGGCGAGTGGGACGAGGTCATGGCCGTCGTCAAGCGAGCCGTCGCGGCGGTGGAGGCACGGGCGCCGAGGGTCTCGGTCGTCCTGAAGGCCGATATCCGACCGGGTGTGACGGACGGCCTGACGTCCAAGGTCGACACGGTGGAGCGCCACCTGTCCGCGTAGTGGTGCGTGGGGCTCCGCCCCGGCGGACCCGGGGCGACGCCCCCGGACCTCGGCCGGGGTCCCGCCCCCCGGGCGGCGCTCCTCACACGCCGGAGGGGCTGGCGTGCCCGGCCGGGAGAAATCCAGTCCGTCCCGACACCTCCAAGCGGTGGCTGGGGGGAGTCCCGGGGGCCCGGAACGGAGCCCCTGGAAGGGATCGGGCGGGGGTGTCAGCCCCCGCCCGTCGGCGCCATGCCGAGCGGCGTTCGTACAGCACCTGACGGCCCTGGCGGCGCGAGGTCAGGCGGCCGGCGTTCCGCAGGACCGTCAGACCGGCGCGGCGAAGCCGCTCACCACATCCGGCCGGACGAAGACGCTCGCGGTGGCCGAGTTCGCGCCGGTGCATGTCGTGGCGGCGGTGGGGGCGGCTGCGGGGCGGTCTGCTCGCTGCTGGTGGCGCTGGAGGTGCGGCGCGCCGTCGCCGGGGCCGGGCCCGAAGTGTGAGACCGGGCTGACCACGATATGACCGGCCGGTAGGGTCGGTACCGTGCCCAAGCCGCTCAGCCTGCCGTTCGATCCCATCGCCCGCGCCGACGAACTCTGGAAGCAGCGATGGGGGTCCGTGCCTTCCATGGCCGCGATCACCTCGATCATGCGGGCCCAGCAGATTCTGCTGAGCCAGGTCGACGCCGTGGTCAAGCCGTACGGACTGACCTTCGCCCGCTATGAGGCGCTGGTGCTGCTCACCTTCTCCAAGGCCGGTGAGCTGCCCATGTCGAAGATCGGCGAGCGGCTCATGGTGCACCCCACCTCGGTCACCAACACGGTGGACCGCCTGGTCAAGTCGGGTCTGGTCGACAAGCGGCCGAATCCCGACGACGGCCGCGGCACGCTGGCCTCCATCACCGACCGGGGCCGTGAGGTGGTCGAGTCGGCCACCCGCGATCTGATGGCGATGGACTTCGGGCTCGGGGCGTACGACGCCGAGGAGTGCGACCGGATCTTCGCGATGCTGCGTCCGCTGCGGATCGCCGCGGACGACTTCGAAGAAGAGGCATAACAGGCCCGAGCCACCGCCGGGGGCGGCGAAGATCGCCCCGGAACGGACGGTTACGCTCAGTGCCATGAAACGAAGCGTCCTGACCCGCTACCGGGTGATGGCCTATGTCACCGGCGTCCTGCTGATCCTGCTGACCATCGGCGTGGTCGCCAAGTATCTGCTGGACATGGACGGCGCGGCCGGGTTCGTCAGCGTCGTCGGCATCGCCCACGGCTGGCTGTACGTCCTGTACCTGGTCTTCGCCTTCGACCTGGGCTCCAAGGCGAAGTGGCCGTTCGGCAAGCTGGCGTGGCTGCTGCTCGCGGGCACGATCCCGACCGCGGTCTTCTTCGTGGAGCGCAAGGTCGTCCGCGAGGTCGGCCCGCAGGCCACCGACGCGGCGCCGCAGCCCGCGAAGGTCTGACGGCGCTCCGCGCTCTCATCTCGCGCCGGGCCGCTCACCTGCGGGTACGGTCCGGCGGGCCACTCGATCGGCCACCTCGGGCCGTCAGCCGTCGACAATTAGTTGGACGTCCTAGTAAATTTGAACCATGGACGCCGAAGGCATTGAGGCAGGCCGCCGTCGCTGGCAGGCCCGGTACGACGCGGCTCGCAAGCGCGAGGCCGACTTCACCACGCTCTCGGGTGATCCCGTCGAGCCGGTCTACGGACCCGCCGCGGGCGACACCGTCGAGGGGTTCGAGCGGATCGGCTGGCCGGGCGAGTTCCCGTTCACCCGCGGCCTCTATCCCACCGGCTACCGCGGCCGGGCCTGGACCATCCGCCAGTTCGCGGGGTTCGGCAACGCCGAGCAGACCAATGAGCGCTACAAGATGATCCTGGAGGCGGGCGGCGGCGGTCTTTCGGTCGCCTTCGACATGCCGACCCTGATGGGCCGCGACTCCGACGATCCGCGCTCGCTCGGCGAGGTCGGCCACTGCGGCGTCGCCATCGACTCCGCGGCCGACATGGAGCGCCTCTTCAAGGACATCCCGCTCGGCGATGTGACCACCTCGATGACGATCAGCGGCCCGGCCGTCCCCGTCTTCTGTATGTATCTGGTCGCCGCCGAGCGCGAGGGCGTCGACACCTCGGTGCTCAACGGCACGCTCCAGACGGACATCTTCAAGGAGTACATCGCGCAGAAGGAGTGGCTCTTCCCGCCCGAGCCCCATCTGCGGCTGATCGGCGACCTGATGGAGTACTGCGCGCACGGCGTCCCCGACTACAAGCCGCTCTCCGTCTCCGGCTACCACATCCGCGAGGCCGGGGCGACGGCCGCGCAGGAGCTCGCGTACACCCTCGCCGACGGCTTCGGCTATGTGGAGCTCGGGCTCTCCCGCGGGCTGGACGTCAACACCTTCGCGCCCGGTCTGTCCTTCTTCTTCGACGCGCACATCGACTTCTTCGAGGAGATCGCCAAGTTCCGCGCGGCGCGCCGGATCTGGGCCCGCTGGATGCGCGATGTCTACGGGGCGACCTCCGAGAAGGCGCAGTGGCTGCGGTTCCACACCCAGACCGCCGGGGTCTCGCTGACCGCGCAGCAGCCGTACAACAACGTCGTTCGGACCGCCGTGGAGGCCCTCTCCGCGGTCCTCGGCGGCACCAACTCGCTGCACACCAACGCCCTGGACGAGACCCTCGCGCTGCCCAGTGAGCAGGCCGCCGAGATCGCCCTGCGCACCCAGCAGGTGCTCATGGAGGAGACCGGGCTCCTCAATGTGGCCGATCCGCTGGGCGGTTCCTGGTATGTCGAGGCGCTGACCGACCGGATCGAGGCCGACGCCGAGAAGATCTTCGAGCAGATCAAGGAGCGGGGCCGCCGCGCGGTGCCGGACGGGCAGCATCCGGTCGGCCCGATCACCTCCGGCATTCTGCGCGGTATCGAGGACGGCTGGTTCACCGGTGAGATCGCCGAGTCCGCCTTCCAGTACCAGCGGGCGCTGGAGAAGGGCGACAAGAAGGTCGTCGGGGTCAACTGCGCCCATGGCTCGGTCACCGGCGATCTGGAGATCCTGCGGGTGAGCCACGAGGTCGAGCGCGAGCAGGTGCGGGTGCTGGGCGGCCGGAGGGCCGGGCGCGACGAGGCGAAGGTCGCCGCGGGGCTCAAGGGGATGCTGGCCGCCGCCCGGGACGGCTCCAACATGATCGAGCCGATGCTGGAGGCCGTGCGCGCCGAGGCGACGCTCGGCGAGATCTGCGACGCCCTGCGCGACGAGTGGGGCATCTATACGGAGCCCGCCGGCTTCTGATCGTGCCCCGGTACGGGCTCCGGCACCGCGTAGGCGCCGGAGCTCGCCGCGGCCAGCCCGTGCAGCAGGAGCACCGAGAACTCACGGGCCCACCGCGGGTCCACCGGCTCCGCGCTGACCAGCATGCGGTGCACCACCGCGCCCGCGATCACATCGAAGATCAGGTTCGCGTTGCGGGCCGCCGCGTGCGGATCCTCCTCGCGCGGCAGCTCGCCGCGCAGCTGTGCCCGCTCGCGACCGATCAGTACAAGCCGCTTCTGCCGGTCCACGATCGCCGACCGGACCCGGTCCCGCAGCGCGTCGTCGTGGGTGGCCTCGGCGATGACGGCCATCAGCGCCGTCTTGGTCTCGGGGCGCTCCAGCAGCGCGGCGAACCGGAGCACCACGTCCTCGATATCGGCCTGCAGACTGCCGCGGTCGGCGACCTCCAGCTGCTCGTCGAAGACCGCCGCGACCGCGTCCACGACCAGCTCGCTCTTGCCCGCCCAGCGGCGGTAGAGGGTCGTCTTGGCGACGCCGGCGCGCGCCGCGACATCCCCCAGCGTCAGTTTCGCCCAGCCGAGCTCGACCAGGGCGGCGCGGGTGGCGCCGAGGATGGCGCGGTCGGCCTCGGCGCTGCGGGGGCGCCCGGTGCGGCGTGCGGGCGTGCTCATGGCCGGGACCCTACCCGCCAGTACCGGGAGGAGTCCCGGTGAGTTACGCTACGGCTCGTAGCGTAAGGCGTGTGCCCGGTCCGTACGTCGGGTGGTGCGCTTTTCCATTCGCCGCGTGAAGAGGGGAGGATAGGACCATGCAGCCACGGAACATGTCCATGAGTGGAGTGGTCGACCTCGCCGCGGTGAAGGCGGCCGGAGAAGCGAAGCAGAAGGCGGAGACGGCGCGGGCCCAGGCGGCCCGCACCGGTGGCGCCCCCGCGCCCACGCGTCTGGTCTTCGACGTCGACGAAGCGGGTTTTCAGCAGGAGGTCCTGCAGCGCTCCACCGAAGTACCGGTCGTCATCGACTTCTGGGCCGAGTGGTGCGAGCCGTGCAAGCAGCTCGGTCCCATCCTGGAGCGGCTGGCCGAAGAGTACGCGGGGCGGTTCGTCCTCGCGAAGATCGACGTCGACGCCAACCAGATGCTCTTCCAGCAGTTCGGCGTCCAGGGCATCCCCGCGGTCTTCGCGGTGGTCGCGGGCCAGCCGGTGCCGCTCTTCCAGGGAGCCGCGCCCGAGGCGCAGATCCGTCAGGTGCTGGACCAGCTGATCCAGGCCGCGGAGCAGCAGTTCGGCATCGTGGGTACACCTGTTGAGGGCGGAGCGGAGGCGGAGCCCGCGCAGGAGGAGGCCGCCGAGCAGCCGCCCGCGTCGCCGCACGACGCCGCGCTCGCGGCGGCCCATGAGGCGCTGGACGCGGGTGACCTGGGCGGCGCGGTGCAGGCGTACAAGAACGTGCTCGCGGACGACCCGGGCGACGGCGAGGCGAAGCTGGGCCTGGCGCAGGCCGAGCTGTTGCAGCGGGTTCAGGGTCTGGACGCACAGCAGGTGCGCAAGGCGGCCGCCGAGAACCCGGGGGACGTGGCGGCGCAGATCGCGGCGGCCGACCTGGATCTGGTGGGCGGTCATGTGGAGGACGCTTTCGGACGTTTGGTCGAAACGGTGCGTCGCACGACGGGGAACGACCGGGAGGCGGCGCGCGTCCATCTCCTCGGTCTCTTCGATGTGATCGGCGGTGACGACCCCCGAGTGGTCACGGCGCGTAGTGCGTTGGCACGCGTGCTGTTCTGACCTCTGGCATCTCAAACAGCACAGCGACCGCTCTTTACTAAAACTTGGTAAACGCGGTCGCTGTTACTGCCAGTAAATGTGCGTCAGTACTTTGTCCGGTCCTGGAGTAAATCTCCCCCTCTTTCCGGTCACCGTGCGACGACCCTGCGTGCCCGGCCTCGACCATCCTGCCGCAGTTCGGTTATCCGTCCGTTACTCGCTGGTAACGAACCCCTTGTGCCTCAGCCAGGAATGGACCACGATCGGCCAAGCTCGGTCCGTTCCCCGCAGCCCGGCAGCCGGTCGGTGCGTCGGGGAACGGGTCCCCACCGGGCAGGCCGGCGGCAGTGACGTCGGCCTTGGACAGGGGGGTCTCTGCCCAACAGGCAGGGCCTGTCCAGGAGGTTGCGCGAGAAGCGTGGCCAGTGGTTGTCGCTCGGGGGTGATCGCCGGTGTTGCGGGTGCGGTGTGCGCCTGTGAGACGTGGGCGCTCTCCTTCCCGAGGACGTAGCACTTCTCCCATCCCAGGTCCGGGGCTGGACGCCCCGGCCGGAGATGTACGTCCGAGAAGGAGGAAAGTCATGGAGTCTCTGGCTCGTGGCGGGACCAGATGGAAGCGGTTCGCCGTTGTCATGGTGCCGAGCGTTGCTGCCACGGCCGCGATTGGCGTCGCCCTGTCACAGGGTGCGCTCGCGGCTTCGTTCAACGTGTCCGGCCAGCAGTTCAAGGTCACGGCCGACCGGCTTGACGGTACGGGCTTCGCCCAGTACGGCGCCCTTGACACGCAGCACGGGGGGAAGACCATCCCCGTCGCCGTGTCGGCGTTCAAGAGTGCCAAGATCAAGGGTCTGTGCCAGTCCGTCGTGGTTCCGGTCCCGGTCTTCGGCGATGTGTCGCTGAAGCTGTCGGCCGGCAACGGCAGCAAGTTGGTCGAAGCCAAGAACCTCTTCATCGATCTCGATCAGCTGGACGCGGACGCGACGTTCCGCGGGATCGACATCGGTGTGGCGGCGGGCGACGCGTCCAAGGGTCCCGGCATCAAGAAGGGCGACAAGGCCGATCCCGGTGCCTTCGCCCAGCAGGCCGATTCCGCGACGCTGACCGATGTGAAGCAGACCGCCTGGGCGACCAGCGCGGGCACGTTCAAGCTCTCGGGCCTTTCGATGAAGGTCAGCAAGGGTAAGAACGAGTGCTTCTGACGCGCTGAGCTGGGGGTGAGGGGCCGCGGCGCTGCCCCTCACCCGGCATCGCCCGGCAGCGCATATGCGCCATGCTTTTTAGTACCGCTGTAGAACACTGCGATCGCACCGATCGCCAGCCCCAGGGAGCTGTTTTCAATGAGTGCCGAGTCGCCGGGGGCGCGTGACCGTATCAGCCGCTGGCGGAAGTCCTTCCGGGCGTGGCGCTGGCAGCGCCCGTTCTGGGCGGGGCTGTTGACCCTGCTGGCAGGGCTGCCGATCATGTACTTCCCGTACAACAGCCTCAACGCGGGCGGGTTCACCATCAACCTGTCCACCACCGCGGGATCCGCCTCGCTGATCATCGGCGTGCTGTTGGTGATCCTGGGCCTGACCATGTGGTTCCAGCCCTTGGTTCGGGTATTCGCCGGAGTCGCCTCGATCCTCCTCGGCCTGGTGTCGCTTCCCGTCTCCAACATCGGCGGCTTCCTGATGGGATTTCTGCTGGCGCTGTTCGGCGGCGGCATGAGCGTCTCCTGGGCACCGGGCGAGGCGTCGGCGGCGCAGCCGGCCGAGGGGCCGGGAGCCGTACCGGAGGACGACGGGAACGGTGACAGCGTGCCGGAACCGGCCGGAGCCGGGACCGCGGCGGACCAGGATTCCATGAATGGGAGGCACCGTGCGGGGTGAAGAGGAGCAGCCGGAGGGCGCGAGCCCTCGGCGGATCAGAATGGGGCCGCGGCACGCGGCGCCGAGAAAGTCGATGCTCACTCGCCTTCAGGTGCCCACGGGCAAGGCGATAGCGCTGGCCGCCATGCCCACTGCCGTGCTCATGGGCATGGGGTTGACTCCGCAGCTCGCCTCGGCGAGCTCCAAGGCCGACGACCGGTACAAGGCCGGGCCGTGTGTGTCCCAGCCCGATGAGGCGGACAAGAGCGACGCCAAGGGCAAGGAAGCCTCGGACACCAAGGGCAAGGACACGGCGGACTCGAAGGACGACGCCAAGGACGACTCCTCGGCCGATCCGAGCCCGTCGGCCGACAAGCCCACTCCCGAGCCGTCCCCGTCCGGCTCCGCGTCCGGCTCCGGGGACAAACAGGAGTCGACGGAGCCCTCGGCATCGCCGAGCCCCTCGGAGTCCGATTCCAAGAACCCGCTGGATCCGCTGGGTGTCGGGGACGCGCTGCACAACGTCCTCACCGGTGGCGGTGGTGACGACGCCAAGGGCGACGCGTCCGCCGAGCCGAGCCCCTCGTCGACCACGAAGCCGAGCCCGTCGCCGTCCGGTACGTCCGACAAGGCCACCGACAAGGTCACGGACCCGGTCAAGGACACGGTGGACAAGGTCGGCAAGGGGGTCAAGGACACCGTCGACGGGGCGAAGAAGACCGTCGACGATGCCAAGGACGCGGCGGACAAGGCCGTTCCCACGCCGTCCGCCTCGAAGTCCGGCGGCGCCGACGGCAAGGAGGCGTACCCCTGCCCGGAGTTCGACGCCGACGCGTACAAGAACGCCGAGGCGGAGCAGACCTCCAGTCTGCTGCCCGAGGACCCCTGGACCCTCAAGAGCACCCTGCTGAGCCTGCACGGCCTGGACTACCAGGGCATCGTGAAGGTCAAGACGTACAGCGGCCAGGTCAAGAAGGTCCTGAAGTTCACCGCCAAGGGCGTGGACATCAAGGATCTGCACCAGACGGTCGTGGGCCCGGCCGGGACCACCACCCATGTGCAGGCCCGTGAGGGCTCCACCTCGACCATCCGCAACGGCACGGTGACCATGTACACCGAGGAGCTGTCGGGCAATCTGCTGGGGATCATCCCGATCACCTTCAGCCCCAAGACCCCGCCGCCGGTGAACATCCCCGAGGTCTTCTTCACCCATGTCACGGTCAAGCAGGCCGGCCAGTTCGGTGGCGATCTGACCGTACCGGGCATGCATCTGTACAAGACCGGGGGATGACCCCGCGACCACACAGGCCCGTTCGGGAGCCGCACAACCCCTCCTCAGGGAGGGGAAGCGCCCGTGGACACCGACTCCGCCCGGAATTGGTGCCCACGGGCGCAGTTGTCTGCGCCGGGCGCCGATCTGGAATCGCTCGCCGAGTGGCTGCGGGGCGAGCCCGAGTCGGCCGGCCGGGTGCGGCCGCGATCGGCGCCTCCGGCGCCCGGCGAGATGGGCGCGGTCACCGAGCCGCTGGTGGTCTCGCTCGGCGCGGGCGGCGCCGTCTCCGTCCTCGCGTCGGCGCTGCGGGCCTGGCTCTCCCAGCCCAGGAGGTCGGCGATCCGGATCAAGGTCCATGGCCCCGACGGGCGGCGCCTCGATATCGACGCGAAGCAGGTGAGCAAGGGCGCGGTGGCGGATATCCTCCGCCAGGCGCGGCGCGAAGAGCGGACGTCTGGGCCATGAGCTGAGCGGCCGGACTCCCCGGGGGAGTCCGGCCGCTCAGCCGTGACTTACTCGTTCCCGCCGCCCAGGTGGTGCACCCGGACCATGTTGGTGGTGCCGGGGACGCCCGGGGGCGAGCCCGCCGTGATGATCATGATGTCGCCCGAGGCGTAGCGGCCCAGCTTCGACAGCTCGGCGTCCACGAGGTCCACCATCGCGTCGGTGTTCTCCACATACGGCACGACAAAGGACTCCACGCCCCAGCTCAGCGTCAGCTGGTTGCGGGTGGCGAGGTCCGTGGTGAAGGCCAGGATCGGCTGCTGGGCGCGGTAGCGGGAGAGCCGGCGGGCGGTGTCGCCGGACTTGGTGAAGGCCACCAGCGACTTGGCGCCCAGGAAGTCGGCGATCTCGGCAGCCGCGCGGGCCACCGAACCGCCCTGTGTCCGCGGCTTCTTGCCGGGCACCAGCGGCTGGAGGCCGCGCGAGAGCAGCTCCTCCTCGGCCGCCTGGACGATCCGGGACATCGTCTTGACGGTCTCGAGCGGGTAGGCGCCGACCGAGGACTCGGCGGAGAGCATGACCGCGTCCGCGCCGTCCAGGATCGCGTTGGCGACATCGGACGCCTCGGCGCGGGTCGGCCGCGAGTTGGTGATCATCGACTCCATCATCTGGGTCGCGACGATCACCGGCTTGGCGTTCCGGCGGCAGAGCTCGATCAGCCGCTTCTGCACCATCGGGACCTTCTCCAGCGGGTATTCCACCGCCAGGTCGCCACGGGCCACCATGACGCCGTCGAAGGCCGCGACGACGTCCACCACATTGGCGACGGCCTGCGGCTTCTCCACCTTGGCGATCACCGGCACCCGGCGGCCCACCTCGTCCATGACGCGGTGGACGTCACGGACGTCGGCCGCGTCCCGCACGAAGGAGAGCGCGACCATGTCGCACCCCATGTGCAGGCCGAACTTCAGGTCCTCGATGTCCTTCTCGGACAGCGCGGGCACATTGACCGCCGCACCGGGGAGGTTGATCCCCTTGTGGTCGGAGATCACCCCGCCCTCGATGACGATGGTCCGCACCCGGGGACCCTCGACCGCGGTGACCCGCAGCTCGACATTGCCGTCATTGATCAGAATCTGGTCGCCCTTGGACACATCGCCCGGCAGCCCCTTGTAGGTGGTGCTGCAGATCGTCCGGTCGCCCGGCACGTCCTCGGTGGTGATGATGAACTCGTCCCCGCGGACCAGCTCCACCGGGCCGTCGGCGAAGGTCCCCAGGCGGATCTTGGGGCCCTGGAGGTCGACGAGCACGCCGACCGCGCGCCCGGTCTCCTCGGACGCCTTGCGGACGCGGTGGTACCGCTCCTCGTGCTCCGGATGGCTTCCGTGGCTCATATTGAAGCGGGCCACGTTCATCCCGGCCTCGATCAAGGACTTCAGCTGGTCGTAGGAGTCGACGGCTGGGCCCAGAGTGCAGACGATTTTGGAACGGCGCATGAGGCGGATCCTATCGGTTTGTTTCGGAGCGGAATATTCAAGGCTTGAGTCAAGGTGAGCAAAGCCCGAGAGCTAGGCGCTGACCAGGTCGAACGCCTGGCCGGCGATCTCCAGTTCCTCGTCCGTGGGCACCACGGCCACCGCGACCCGGCTGCTCCCGGCGGAGATCAGCCGCGCCGTGGTGGAGCGCAGCGCGTTGCGCACCGAGTCCACCTCGATGCCGAACGCGGTGAGGCCGCGCATCGCCGCCTCCCGCACCGCCGCGGAGTTCTCCCCCACGCCGGCGGTGAAGGCGATGGCGTCCACCCGTCCGAGTACCGCGGTGTACGCGCCCACATACTTGCGCAGCCGGTGGATGTAGATGTCAAAGGCCAGCTGTGCGGCCGCGTCGCCCTCGCCCATCCGGCGGCCGATCTCGCGCATGTCGTTGTCCCCGCACAGACCGAGCAGCCCGCTGCGCTTGTTGAGCAGGGTGTCGATCTCGTCGGTCGACATCCCGCCCACCCGGGACATATGGGAGATCGCCGCCGGGTCGATGTCCCCGGACCGGGTACCCATGACCAGGCCCTCCAACGGAGTCAGCCCCATCGAGGTCTCCACGCACACCCCGCCGCGCACGGCCGAGGCGCTGGCGCCGTTGCCCAGGTGCAGCACGATCGTGTTGACCTCGGAGACGTCCTTGCCCAGCAGCCCGGCGGTGGCCCGGGAGACATACGCGTGCGAGGTGCCGTGGAACCCGTAGCGCCGCACCCCGCACCGGTCGGCGGTCTCCACGTCGATCGCGTAGCGCGCCGCGGCCTCCGGGATCGTCGCGTGGAAGGCGGTGTCGAAGACCGCGACCTGCGGCAGATCCGGGCGCAGCGTGCGGGCCACCTTGATCCCGGTGACGTTCGCCGGGTTGTGCAGCGGGGCCAGCGGGATCAGCTTCTCGATCTCCTCGACCACCTCATCGGTGATCAGGGTCGGCTCGGTGAACCGGGTGCCGCCGTGCACCACCCGGTGGCCGACCGCCGCCAGCTCGGGCGAGTCGAGGCCCAGGCCCTGCCCCCTCAGCTCCTCGGAGACCTGCTTGAGGGCCGCCGCGTGGTCGGCGACGGGGCCCTCCCCGATCCGCTCCACGATGCCGGAGGCGAGCCGGGCGCCGTCGGCCATGTCCAGCAGCCGGTACTTGACGGACGAGGAGCCGGAGTTGAGGACGAGGACTCGGGTGCGGTTCACGCGGTCTGCGCCTTCTGCGTCGGGGACTGGGCCTGGATGGCGGTGATCGAAACGGTGTTGACGATGTCCTGGACGAGTGCCCCGCGGGACAGGTCGTTCACCGGCTTGCGCAGACCCTGGAGGACCGGGCCCACCGCCACGGCGCCCGCCGAGCGCTGTACGGCCTTGTAGGTGTTGTTGCCGGTGTTCAGGTCCGGGAAGATCAGGACGGTGGCCCGGCCCGCCACCTCGGAGTCGGGCAGCTTGGTCGCCGCGACCGCCGCGTCCACCGCCGCGTCGTACTGGATCGGGCCCTCGACCAGCAGATCCGGGCGGCACTCGCGCACGATCTCGGTCGCCTTGCGGACCTTGTCCACATCCGCCCCGGAGCCGGAGGTGCCGGTGGAGTACGACAGCATCGCGATCCGCGGCTCCACCCCGAACTGGGCGGCGGTCGTCGCCGCCTGGATGGCGATGTCCGCCAGCTGCTCGGCGTTCGGATCCGGGTTGACCGCGCAGTCGCCGTACACCAGCACCCGGTCGGCCAGGCACATGAAGAAGACGGACGAGACGATCTCGGCGCCCGGCGCGGTCTTGATGATCTCGAAGGCGGGCCGGATGGTCGCCGCGGTCGAGTGCGCGGCGCCCGAGACCATGCCGTCGGCCAGGCCCTCCTGCACCATCAGGGTGCCGAAGTACGAGACGTCGGCCACCACGTCGTACGCCAGCTCGTAGGAGACGCCCTTGTGGGCGCGGAGCCGCGCGTACCGCTCGGCGAAGCGCTCCCGCAGCGGGGAGGTCTGCGGATCGACGATATCGGCGTCCGCGAGCTGGATGCCGATACCGGCGGCGCGCTTGCGGATCACGTCCTCCTCGCCCAGCAGGGTGAGGTCGCACACATCGCGGCGCAGCAGGACGTCGGCGGCGCGCAGCACCCGCTCCTCGGTGCCCTCCGGGAGGACGACCCGGCGGCGCTGGGAGCGGGATCGCTCGATCAGCTCGTGCTCGAACATCATGGGCGTGACCCGGACGGAGCGGGCCAGCGAGATGCGGTCGGTCAGCGCGGCGGTGTCCACATGGCGCTCGAAGAGGCCGAGCGCGGTCTCGGCCTTGCGCGGCGAGTCCGCGGTGAGCTTGCCCTCGATCGCGAACAGCTCGGCCGCGGTCGGGAAGGAGCCGCCCGCCACGGACACCACCGGGGTGCCCGGGGCCAGCCGCGAGGCGAGCGCCAGGATGTCGGGGCCCGGCCGCTCGTCCAGGGTGAGCAGCACGCCGGCGATCGCGGGCGCGCCCGCGCTGTGCGCGGCGAGCGCGCCGACAATCAGGTCCGCCCGGTCGCCGGGGGTCACCACCAGGCAGCCCTCGGTCAGCGCGGGCAGGAAGCTCGGCAGCATCGCGCCGCCGAAGACGAAGTCCCGTACGTCCCGGGAGAGTCCGGAGTGATCGCCGAGCAGCACCTCGGCGCCGAGCGTGCGGACGATCTGGGAGACGGTCGGCGCGGAGAGCGCGGCGTCCTCGGGGAGCGCGTAGCAGGGCACGGGCAGCCGGGTGGCCAGCCGCTCGGCGATGGCCTCGCGGTCGTCGGGGGCGACCCGGTTGACGACGACGGCGACGACGTCGCAGCCCTGCGCCTCGTAGGCGCGGTAGGCGTTGTGCGCCTCGGCGCCCACCGACTCCGCGGTCTGGTTCTGGCCCCCGACCACCGTGATCACCGAGGCGCCGAACTCATTGGCGAGCCGTGCGTTCAGCCCCAGCTCGTCGGGGAGGCTGGTGGCGGCGTAGTCGCTGCCCAGCACCAGCACGTACGCGTACGCGCGGGCCACCTCGTGGAAGCGCTCGACCAGGTGCGAGACCAGCTCGTCGGTGCCCCGCTCGGCCTGGAACGCGGCCGCGTCCTCATAGGTCATCCCGAAGACGGACGCGGGCGACTGACTCAGCCGGTAGCGGGCCCGCAACAGATCGTAGAGACGGTCGGGATCGTCGTGCACGAGGGGGCGGAAGACGCCGACCCGGTCGACATGGCGGGTCAGGAGCTCCATGACTCCCAGCTCGACGGCCTGGCGCCCGTCGCCGCGTTCGATCCCGGTCACGTACACGCTGCGCGTCACGCGTGCTCTCCGTTCCTTTGGCGTTCCTCGGCGTTTTCCCGGTGTGCGCCACTTCGGACACAAATTGGCCATATTGGATGGCCCAGTCCTCTTGACAATACCCGCGGGCGTGATTATGGCGCTCGTCAGCGTGGGGGACACAGCATCACCTCGCCCATGAAACAATCGGACTGGCTCAGATCTACCCGTAGGGAGCAGGAGACACAGCACGATGCGCATCGGAGTTCTCACCGCAGGCGGCGACTGCCCCGGCCTGAACGCTGTGATCCGGTCGGTCGTCCACCGCGCGGTGGCCGGCCATGGTGACGAGGTCATCGGGTTCGAGGACGGCTTCAAGGGCCTGCTCGACGGCCGTCACCGCAAGCTCGACCTCGACGCGGTCAGCGGCATCCTCGCCCGCGGCGGCACCATCCTCGGCTCCTCCCGGCTGGAGCGGGCCCGGCTGCGCGAGGCGTGCGAGACCTCCAAGGACCACGCCCGCGACTACGGTATAGACGTGCTGATCCCGATCGGCGGCGAGGGCACCCTCACCGCCGCCCGGATGCTCTCGGACGCGGGGCTGCCGATCGTCGGCGTCCCCAAGACGATCGACAACGACATCTCCTCCACCGACCGCACCTTCGGCTTCGACACCGCCGTCGGCGTCGCCACCGAGGCGATGGACCGGCTCAAGACCACCGCCGAGTCGCATCAGCGGGTCATGGTCGTCGAGGTCATGGGCCGCCACGCGGGCTGGATCGCGCTGGAGTCCGGTATGGCGGGCGGTGCGCACGGCATCTGTCTGCCGGAGCGGCCCTTCGAGGTCGACGGGCTGGTGAAGATGATCGAGGAGCGCTTCGCCCGCGGCAAGAAGTTCGCGGTCATCTGTGTCGCCGAGGGCGCCCACCCCGCCGAGGGCTCGATGGAGTACCAGAAGGGCGAGATCGACCAGTACGGCCATGAGCGGTTCGCCGGTATCGGCAACCGCCTCGCGGCCGAGCTGGAGCGGCGCCTGGGCAAGGAGGCCCGTCCGGTCATCCTCGGCCATGTGCAGCGCGGCGGCACCCCCACCGCGTACGACCGTGTGCTGGCCACCCGCTTCGGCTGGCACGCCGTCGAGGCCGCGCACCGCGGCGACTTCGGCATGATGACCGCGCTGCGCGGCACGGACATCACGATGGTGCCGATCGCCGAGGCCGTCACCGAGCTCAAGACCGTCCCCGTGAACCGCATGGACGAGGCCGAGTCGGTCTTCTGAGCCACCTCCTGGTACTGTCCCGGCCTGATCTTGGCGGACGCAGGATCAAGGGGGGATGAAGGAGCAACGGGCGGGATGCGTGGGTTATGGGACCGGGTGCGGCTGCGCCGCACCGTCCTCTTCGTACTGATCACAGCGCTGGTCGCGAGTGGTGTCGCCCTCGCGAACCTTGGCGGCGACGGCGGCCATCTCGCCGCCAACCGGGACCAGTTGCGCAAGGCGTGCGACGGCACGCTGCCGTACGGCGACCTCGAACGGCTGGTGCGTGACGGCCGGCCGGGCGAGCTGAGCCAGCACGGCACGATGCTCGCCCCGGGCCGGCAGAGCCGGTCCCTGCTGGACTGCTCGCTGAACTGGGGAGCCGGCTACGGGGTCACGGTCCACGCCGAGGCACTGGTCTCCGATGTGCCCGAGGCCGTGAAGACCCGCGAACTCCTCGATACGGGCGGCGGCGCCTTTGTCGCGCCCGGCACCACCGGCCAGTACGGCAAGCGGGGCGCCTGGCTGGTGGCCGACTGTCTGTACGGACTCAGCGGCCGGGTCCGGCCGACGACCGATCTGTATGTCACCGCCCGGGTGACCGCCGGGGCCGACCAGGGCAAGGGCGAGCCCGACCGCACCGCCGCGCTCACCGGCTTCCGTACCGCCGTCCATGTCGCGAACGCCATCACCAAGGCCCAGCACTGCGGCTCCGCCCCGCTGGACCTGCCCACCGATGTGGTGAACACGGACGAGACACATGGCGCGCCCGGCCGTGATCTGCGCACCTGCGGATGGATCAGTGGCTCCTCGCTCCCCGGCGTCAGGTCCGGCACCTGGACCACCGTCGGCGATCTGCAGGAGTCCACGCGCCTGAGCGCCTGCGCCGGCGCCTGGGACGCGGACGCCGAGCGGAATGAGGGCGAGCGCCCGAAGCAGTGGCAGATCACCGGGGTCGAGGCGGCCAGCTGGTCGGGGATCCTCGGCCGGTCCGCCTATGACGCGTACGAGCGCGAGGGCCATGTGCCCGGCTGGGGAGCGGACGAGGAGAGCCGGCGCCCCTCCGAGGCCGGTCCCGAAGCGGACGCCAAGACCGATGCCAAGACCGACTCCGACTCCGACTCCGAGTCCGACTCCCCGTCCGGCTCCGGGACCGGCTCCGGGGCGGATCGGCGCGAAGACCGCATCTCCTCCGATGTGAGCCATCCCCAACTCGCCCTGTGGGCCCGGTCGGTGTGCGGCGGCCGGGCCACCTACCACCGCGTCTCCGTCCTCCCTGAGGTCCGGCTCGCGGACGGTGAGACCGCCGTCCTCGGCGCCGAGGACCGCGCCAAGCTCTCCCGCACCGCGCGCACCGTGCTGGACCGCTATCTCAGCGCCAAGGACGGCTGGCCGAAGTCCGCGGACTGCCGCGATACGAAGGTGCTCGGGGAGGTGGAGCAGTGGCACTGACCCCACCACGGCTCAGCCGGCGGCACCTACGGGCCCTCGTGGCCGCCGTCGTCGCGCCGGCCGCCCTCACCGGCGCGATCGTCTGGTTCGCGGGCAGCGACGACCGGGCGCTGGACGAGGCGTGCGACGGGGTGCTCCCCGTCGGCGACGTCCGCGCCGTGCTCGGCGACGACGGGCTGGACGTCACCAACCGCACCAAGGGCTCCTTCGGCGCCAAGAGCGAGGGCGCCAAGAGCGACGGCGGCAGCAGCGACGGGGGCAAGCGGGGCAACACCCTGTCCGTCCACTGCCAGGTGACCGCCGGGGACAAGGGCCGCCTCTCGGTGACCATCGCCGGCTCGCCCCGCCCCCACAGCGCGTACGGACGCGGCGAGCTCTACATCGCCGTACCCGCCCGCGACACCCTGCCCGTCCCGCTGGGCCACGGCTGGTCCGGCCTCTTCGCCACCGACACCGCACGGCTCGGCGACGCCAAGGACGGCACCGCGACCGCCGCCGTCCTGCTCGACTGCGACCGGCGCGGCGACAGCCTGCTGATCACCGTCGAGACCGCGCTCGGCGGCGACGCCACCCTCGACGACCCCGCCGCCCGCCCCGACTTCGTCCGCACCGCCACCGCCACCGCCAAGGCGGCCAACGACCACTGGCACTGCGGCGCGCCCCTCGGCAAACCGGTCCGCGGCGTCGGCCTCCCGGTGAACAAGGACGAGTACGAACCCCTCCTCGGCGCCAAGGGCACCTGCGCCGGCGTCCCCACGGCCTCCCGCTCCGCTGTCTCCACCGCCCGCGAGACCGCCCGCGGCCGGGCCCCGCGCGAGGTCTGCGCCCTGGGCGCCCGCGACGGCTCACCCCGCTACCGGCTGGAGGCGTACTACGGCCCGTACGCCGAGGACACCCGCTCCCAGTACACCCGGGACCACGACTACGAGAACGTCACCCCCGCCGAGAAGCCCGCCGGACGGCTCGGCCAGAGCGCCTACTGGGCCTCCGCCCCGTGCCCGGCCGGCGCCGAGCCCGCCCTCTATCTCATCCGCGCCGACGACGCCGACGGCGACACCCGCCGCCGCCCGGACCTGGCGTACGAACGCGCCGCCCTCAAGGCGTTCGCCACCCGCTCCGCCGCACACCACGGCTGCACCGTGCCGTCCCTCCCCGACACGTGACCGGCCGGCGGCGCCGTCACCCCTTGACGGCGCCGCCCAGCGCGAAGCCGCCGCCCATGCGGCGGGCGATCAGCACGTACAGCAGGACCACCGGGGTGGAGTAGAGGATCGAGAAGGCGGCCAGCTGGCCGTAGACCACCTGGCCGTAGTTGCCGAAGAAGGTGAAGATGGAGACCGACGCCGGAAGTTGGTCGGGGGAGAGCAGCAGCATGAAGGGGACGAAGAAATTGCCCCACATCATGATGAAGCTGTAGATCATCACCACCGTGATCCCCGGCCCCATCAGCGGCAGGATGACGCGCGTCAGGCTCTGCAGCCACGACGCGCCGTCCGTCCACGCCGCCTCCTCCAGGATCACCGGCACGCCGTCCATGAAGTTCTTCATCAGCCAGATGGCGAAGGGGAGCTGGGAGGCGGCCAGGAAGAGGGCCGTGCCCGACATGGTGTCGATCAGGTCCACCTGGACGAAGAGGCCGTAGACCGGGACCATGATCGCGGTGATCGGCAGACAGGTGGTGAACAGCACCGTCAGCAGATACGGGCGCACCAGGCGGGAGCGGAAGCGGGAGAGCGGATAGGCGGCCGGCGCCGCGCACGCGACCGTCAGCACGGTCGCGCTGCCGCACAGCAGCAGGCTGTTCAGCATGGGCGTGAAGGTGATCTCGTCCGTCCACACCGCCGAGAAGTTGTCGAGCGTGGGGGAGCCGGGCGCCGATACCCGCAAGGTGGCCGCGCCGTCGACCGAGGCCAGCACCAGCCACGCCAGCGGAAGGAGAAACGCCGCCGCGACGGCCAGCAGAGCGGTGTCGGCGGCCAGCCGGCGGCGGACGCGAGGGGACCAGAGGGGACGGGGCCAGGGATCACGGGAGAGTGCGGACAACCTGGGACCTCCTCGCGCGGCGAGCGCAGTCGATCAGCGTCCCGTCCATGAAACCGTGTGCCCCACCGTGGGGGAAGACCGGTGCGGACCTCTGGCTGTCTTCGGCTACTCCACGAAATAGCTGTCGGGGCGGACCAGGAAGTCGGCGAACTCCTGGCCGCCGCGCTGAGCCGGCTCCGGAGCCGGCCCGCCGGGCGGCGACGGCGCGGTCTGGGCCCCCACCGCCCCGATGCGCGTCTGTGCGCCGAAGGCGCGAGACGGCGCCGCCCTCAGAAACGGCGTTGGCTCAGCCGGTCGTCGGGAAGGCGTTCACCCCCGTGAGGTCGGCGGAGAGGCGCCACAGCCGCTCCGCCGCCCCCGGGTCCGTCGCATACGTGCGTACGCCCGCGATGAGCTCGCCCTCGCCCGCCGGCTCGGCGATGTCGCAGTCCTCGCAGTAGACGCCGCCCGCGCCCGTCAGCCGGGGGGACGTCGCCGCCCACACCTGGGTCGCCGCGCCCTGTTCGGGTGTCTTGAACGAGCCTGCCCAGGTGCCGTTCTCGTCCATCCAGCCGGCGGCGACCATCTCTTCCTTGGGGACGTGGCGGGCCAGCTGGGTGGCGATGGTGCCGGGGTGGACCGAGAAGGCGCGGACGCCGGCGTCCCGGCCCAGGGCGTCGAGCCGGACGGCGAACAGGGCGTTGGCCGTCTTGGCCTGGCCATATGCCCGCCACTTGTCGTAGCCGTGCTCGAAGCGGACGTCGTCCCAGTGGATATCGGAGAGCTGATGGCCGTTGGAGGACACCGAGACGACGCGCGCCCCGCCCCGCGCGCCGCCCTGGGCGATCGCGGGCCAGAGGTGGTTGACGAGGGCGTAGTGGCCGAGGTGGTTGATGGCGAACTGGGCCTCCCAGCCCGGTCCGACGCGGGTCTCCGGGCAGGCCATGATCCCGGCGTTGTTGATCACGAGGTCGATGGGACGGCCGGAGGCGAGGAGGCGTTCGGCGAAGGCACGGACGCTGTCCAGGTCGGCGAGATCCAGTTCGTCGACCTCGACGCCGTCGATGCCGGCGACCGCCTCCTCAGCCGTCGCGCGCCGCCGCGCGGGGACCATGACCGTGGCCCCGGCGCGGGCGAGCGCCCGTGTCGTCTCCAGACCCAGGCCCGAGTAGCCGCCGGTGACGACCGCGAACTTATCCGTGAGGTCGATCCCGCGCAGGACCTCCTCGGTGGTGCTCCGGGCTCCGAAGCCCGAGCCGATCCGGTGCTGGGGTGTTGTCATGCGGCGAAGCTATGGCCTGGAGGGCGCTCGAAGTCAACGCACGGGCCATGCCGCGGGCCGGGTTCACTCCGGTGCGCTCGAGGACGGCGGGACGCGGTCGTCGTCGGCCGGCCGCGCGCGGCCGGCCGGAAGACGCTTTCCCGCCTCCGTGACGCCGTCGAGGGCCGGTGCCGACAGCTGTCCTGTCTTGATATGGGCGCAACAAACGGCTTCTACGGTGGGGGTCCATGACCACCGTCACTCGTCCCAAGCCCCGAACGGCCGTCGTTGTGGCGGCCGTTCTCGCCCTCGTCGCGGCCCTGGTGACCCTTGGCCCGCTCTCGTGTGCCTCCGGCGACGCGGACAACGGCAGAGCCAGGGTCCGGCCATCCTGGACAGCCGCCGACTGGACCTGAGCAAGGCGTACTTCCTCACCTCCGGTATCGGCGGCGCACGCCCTCGGACAACGGCACCCTGGGCACACGGCCACCTGGACCGCTACGTCGACCTGCGCACCGCGAGCGACTTCGACCAGCCGTACCAGGGACAGAGCGCCAAGGAGGCGCTGTCGGCCTTCCCGGGCTTCAGGATCTCCGTTGGCCCAGGAGACCTCGTCCGGCACCTCGATCTCGGCGTGCAGGGCACGCAGGGCCGGGGTCGCGGCCACACACGCCCCCACTTGAAGCGCTCTCCCGGATGAATCCGGGAGATTCCTACCTACCTTGCTGAGCCATGCCTGATTTCGTGTACCGCAAGTCGAGCTACAGCAACGCAGAACGCGAGTGCGTCGAGGTGGCCACCAACGTGCCCGGCACGGTGGCCGTACGCGACTCCAAGGACCCCGACGGCCCCAGTGCACGCCCGCCGCCTGGGCGGCTTTCCGGGCCGCTCTTACCGAGGGGCTTGGGGCGCCGCACGCCCCCGTGCTCCCGGTCCAGGCCGGGGCCATGGCTATGCTGACGCCCGCGTGGCGTGTTTCGAACGAGTGAGCTGCTCGGTGACCTAGGGGGAAGGTGGGGCGCGTGGCCAAGCCTGTGCGTGCGGCTATCGGGGATGTGTGGATCACCTGCACGTTCTGCAAGGGCGATCTGTTCCGGGACCGTGAGGTGAAACTCAACAGCTCCGGCATGGAGTTGCTGAACTTCGCCTGGGCGAACGAGTCGGCGACCGGGCTGATCTGCCGGAACTGCGGCTACGTTCACCTGTTCGCGAACCGGGACCTTGAGCTGTACAAGGCCAAGAAGGGCGAGCGCTGATTCAGACCTCTTCCCTCATCAGCCGCAGGTGGACCACCGAGAACACCGCCCCCACCAACAGCAACAGCAGCGCCACCGCCGTCCCGTAGCCGATCAGCGACTTGTTGAACGCCTGGTCGTACATGAAGACCGGCAGCGTCTGGCTGCGGTTTCCGGGCCCGCCGCGCGTCATGGCCCAGATGAGGCCGAAGACGGACAGCGTCTGGAGCGTGTTGAGCATGAGGTTCGTGCCGATGGACCGGCGGATCATCGGCAGGGTGATATGCCAGAAGCGCCCCAGACCACCGGCGCCGTCGACCTCCGCCGCCTCGGTGATCTCCTTGGGGATCTCGGAGAGCGCGGCGGAGTAGACGAGCATGGAGAAGGCCGTACCGCGCCAGACGTTGGCGAAGGAGACGGCGAGGATCGGCAGGGTGTAGAGCCAGTTCTGGGACGGCAGACCGAGCCGGTCCAGCAGCTCGTTGAGCGTGCCCTCGCGGCGGAAGAAGGCGTACAGCAGGAAGCCCGCGACGATCTCGGGGACGACCCAGGCCGCGATGACGATCGAGCCGGTGAGCGTACGCACCGGCTTGGAGGCGCGTTGCATCAGGGCGGCCAGGGCCAGACCCAGGGTGTTCTGGCCGACCAGGGAGGACACAAACGTAAAGACGAGGGTGAGAACGACCGCGTTGCGGAAGTCGTCGTCCCCGAAGGCGCGCCGGAAGTTGTCGAGGCCGACGAAGTCCGTGGTGGACGCGCCGGTCAGTTGCATATTGGTGAAGGCGATATAGACGCAGTAGCCGATCGGCCCGCCGAGGAAGAGCAACAAGAGCACCGTGGCGGGGGCGAGGGGGAGCCAGCGCAGGGGGCGGCGGCGACGCCCCGGGCGCACGGGGGCAGTGGGCGGCGCCGCCGCCACCTTGGTCGCGGTGGTCATCAGCCCGTGGCGCCGGAGGCGATGGACTTCAGCCGGCTGTCATACGCCTTGGCGGCGCCGCTCGGCGAGGAGTCACCCGTGGTCGCCGCCTCCATGGCCTCGCCGATGGCGGTGGAGACCTGGGGGTAGAGGGGGGTGGCCGGGCGGTAGTGGGTGTAGTTCACCAGGCCGGTGAAGAAGGTGATGCCGGGCATCGAGGAGGCGTACTCCGGGTCCTTCGCCACGTCCTTGCGGACCGCGATCTGGGCATCGACGATGCACCACCTGACCGCGTTGTCCTTGGTCTGGAGCTGCTCGATGAACTTCCAGGCGAGGTCCGCGTTCTTGGACTTGGCGCTGATGGCCCACGTCCAGCCGCCGGACATGCTGACCTTGCCGGGTGCCTGGCCGTGCTGGGTGGGCATCGCGGCCTGGCCGAGCGTCTTCGACCACTCCGGCCACGGCTTGCCGCCGGTCTTCAGCCAGTTCTGACCGAGCCAGGAGCCGTCGAGGGCGATGGCGAGCTTGCCCTCGGGCAGCCATTCACTGAAGACCGTGGTGCCGACGTTGGGGTCGAGGGCGTCGGAGATGTCGGGGCCCAGCTTCTCGGAGTAGACGGTCTTGAGGAAGGTCAGGGCGTCCCGGAAGCCCTTGCCGCCGGTGACCCACTTCTTCGTCTTGGGGTCGTGGAGCGGATGCGCGTCCGCGCCGCCCGTGCCGTACAGCAGCATCTCGAAGCTCTGCATGACCGACGTCTCGCCCGGGGCCTTGCCGGTGTAGAGGTTGAGCGGGGTGACGCCGGGGACCTTCTTCTTGATCGTTCGGGCGGCTTCGAGGATGTCGTTCCAGTTCTTCGGCGCCCAGTCGGCGGGGAGCCCGGCCTTGGCGAAGATCTTCTTGTTGAACCACAGGCCACGGGTGTCGGTGCCGTCCGGCACCCCGTAGGTCTTGCCGTCCTCGGCCTTGGCCGCGGTCTTCGCCGTGTCGACGAACTGGTCCCAGCTCTTCCACTTGGCCAGATAGTCGTCGAGGGGGCGCAGATAGCCCGCCTTGATATCGGAGTTGATCCGGAAGGTGTCCTCGTAGACCAGGTCGGGCGCGGTCTTGGGGGACCGCATCATCTGCTGGACCTTGGTGGCGTAGTCGTTGTCCTGCGCCTGGATCGGGATCAGCTTGATCTTCTTGCCGGGGTTCGCCTTTTCGAACTGCTTCTTCACCGCGGCGAGATGGTTGTCCTTGAAGCGGATCTTGTTGTCGGTGCTGCGGTTGTAGGCGACCTTGACGGTGTCCGGGTCGCTTCCCGAGCCGCCGCCGCAGGCGGTGAGGCCCATGGTGGCGGTGAGGGTGGCGGCGGCGAGGATCAGTGGGGTGGTGGGGCGCACGGGCACGACCTCCTTGCTGGCCTCTGAGGGCTGCGGGCTGACCGTAAGGTCGGCTTCACCGCAAGGTCAATCCCCGTGACCGGCAAGCCATTTGATCGAACGCCGGTCCGGTCGCGGGGGCTCAGCCGGTGCAGCCCGCGAGCACCTCGGTGAAGTCGTACGTGCCCTGGTGATGCCGCCGCAGGCGTCCGCGTCCGTACCGGAGCCGCACTTCCGGTCGCGGTTGAGCGACCAGAAGCTGACCCGGGCGAGATGGTGGTTCTTCGCGTACGTGATCATGGACTTGAAGTGGGATGGGAAAGCTTCCTCACAGCATTGCTAGTGGTCGCCCTCGTGCTCGCTGAGCCAGCGGTAGAAGAGCTCGGGGCGGCCGATCTGCCCGTAGTGCGGGGAGCGTGCCGCCCGTCCCGCGTCCACCAGATGCTCCAGATAACGGCGCGCGGTGATCCGGGAGATGCCGACCGTCTCGGCCGTCGCCGCGGCCGAGATCCCCTCCCCGGCGCCGCGCAGCACCTCGGTGACCGCGTGCAGGGTGGCCTGGGTCAGCCCCTTCGGCATCGCGGCCGGCTGCGGCGCGCGCAACGCGGCCAGCGCGCGGTCCACCTCGTCCTGTCCGCTGGCCTCGCCGGCGGTCGCCCGGAACTCGGCGTACCGCAGGAGCCGGTCCCGGAGGGTGGAGAAGGTGAACGGCTTCAGTACGTACTGCACGACCCCGAGCGAGACGCCGTCCCGCACCATGGCGAGATCCCGGGCCGAGGTGACCGCGATCACGTCCGCCCCGTGCCCGGCCGCGCGCAGCGCTCGGACCAGCTGCAGGCCGTGGCCGTCGGGGAGATAGAGGTCCAGCAGCAGTAGATCGGCGGGCGTCCGCTCCAGCCGCCGCTGGGCATCGCCGCCCGTGCGTGCCGTCCCGACGACGGCGAACCCGGGGACGCGCTCGACGTACATCTGATGCGCGTCCGCCGCGACGGGGTCGTCCTCGACGACGAGAACCCGGATCGGCGCCGGTTTCGCCGGTCTCGCCTGCGTCGGGCTCATGGGGCGGATTCCTCTCGGGCAGGGGTCGCGGCTGGAGGGGCGTGGGGGGTGGGACGCCCGCGCGCCGGGTTGGTGGGCGTGCGGAAAGCTCGGGGCTCTAATTTACGGAGGGTAACTGCCGCTGGCCAGGGCCGGGCGCTGCCGATTCGTGTGCGGGCGCTGCGCCCGTCGGGCTGGACCGGGTGCGGCAACTCATGGGGTGGGGGCCGCCGAGGGCAAGGGGAGGCGGACGGTGAATTCGGCGCCGCCCTCCTGGGACGTGGTGACCTCCACCGTGCCCGCGTTGCGGCGGGCGGCCTGCTGGACCAGGGCCAGGCCCAGGCCGCGCCCCGGCGACTTGGTGCTCCAGCCGCGGCGGAAGGCCTCCTCGGCCGCCGCCGGGTCGAGACCGGCCCCGGTGTCCGCGACGCGCAGCGTCAGCTCGCCGCCGTCCGCGCGGGCGGTGACCGTGACGCGGGCGCTGCGCGGAGCCGTACCGCTGCCCACGCCCTCGGCCGCGGCGTCCGTCGCGTTGTCGATGAGGTTGCCGAGGATGGTCACCAGATCGCGGGCGGGCAGACCGGGCGGCAGGAGACCGTCGTCGATCCGGCTGTCGGGGGCGAGGACGAGCTCGACGCCGCGTTCATTGGCCTGGGCCGCCTTGCCGAGCAGCAGCGCGGCCAGCACCGGTTCGGCGACGGCCGCCACCACCTGGTCGGTGAGCGCCTGGGCCAGCTCCAGCTCGGCCGTCGCGAAGTCGACCGCCTCGTCCTCCCGGCCCAGCTCGATCAGCGAGACGACGGCGTGCAGCCGGTTGGCGGCCTCATGGGCCTGGGAGCGCAGCGCCTCGGCGAAGCCGCGTACCGAGTCCAGCTCGCCGGAGAGCGCCTGGAGCTCGGTGTGGTCGCGGAGCGTGACGACCGTGCCGCGCTGTTCACCGCTGCTGACCGGCGAGGTGTTGACGACCACGACCCGCTCCGCGGTCAGATGCAGCTCGTCGACGCGCGGCTCGGTGGCCAGCAGGGCGCCGGTCAGCGGTGCGGGCAGGCCCAGCTCGGCGACGTACCGGCCGACCGAGTCCTCGGGCAGGCCGAGCAGCTCCCGGCCGCCGTCGTTGATCAGCGCGATCCGCCGTCGGCCGTCGAGCATCAGCAGCCCCTCGCGCACGCCGTGCAGCGCGGCCTCGTGGTAGTCGTGCATCCGGCTCAGCTCGGAGGCGTTCATCCCGTGCGTATGGCGGCGCAGCCGGGCGTTGATGACATACGCGGCCACGCCGCCGACCGCGAGCGCGCCGAGCGCGACGCCGAGCAGGGCGAGCAGCTGGCGGCGCACCTGGGCGCTGATGGTGTCCACCGTGATGCCCGCGCTGACCAGCGCGGTGATCCGGCCGCCCGCCCGCGGATCGTGCACGGGGGCGACGACGCGCACCGAGGCGCCCAGGGTCCCGGTGTAGGTCTCGGAGAAGATCCGGCCGCGCAGCGCGGGCCGGATGTGGCCGAGGTATTTCTCGCCGATCTGGTCCGGGTCGCGGTGGGCCCAGCGGATACCGCGGGTATTCATGATCGTGACAAAGGTGACGCCGGTGTCGCGGCGCACCTTCTCCGCGTACGGCTGGAGCCGGGCGCTGGGGTCGTCGGACCGTACGGCCTCGGCGACCGCCGGGGAGTCGGCGACGGCGGCCGCGGCGGCCGTCGCCTGGCGGCGTGCGGCGACCTCCGCCTGGCTCCGGTCGGTCACGTAGGCGAAGACGGCGCATCCGGCCACCAGAGCCGCGACCAGCACGACCTGCATCGCGAAGAGCTGGCCGGCCAGGCTCCGGGGGTGGGGGACGCGCATGCCCATCAGTCTGCACACGCATCTTTGGATGAACGAAATGAACGGAAGGGTGACCCCCGTCACAGGGTGGGGCATAGTCGCCGGGACCGTTCAAGGCGGTGTGCGAGCCGCACACAGTACAGCGCCAGGACAGTTGGACGGCAGATGAAGAAGGGGGCAGCACCGTGGCTGCGCAGACCTCGCCGCCCGCATCGGGGCGTCACGAGCCCGAGCGGGCGAACAAGGCAAGGATTCACTACCTCTACCTCGCCGTGATCGGCGCGGTGGTGCTCGGCATCATCGTGGGGTTCGCCGCCCCCGGGGTGGCGGTGGAGCTGAAGCCCATCGGTACCGGCTTTGTGAATCTGATCAAGATGTTGATCTCGCCGATCATCTTCTGCACGATCGTGCTCGGCATCGGTTCCGTACGGAAGGCCGCCAAGGTCGGCGCGGTCGGCGGTCTCGCGCTCGGCTACTTCATGGTGATGTCGACCGTGGCCCTCGCCATCGGCCTGGTCGTCGGCAACATACTGGAGCCCGGCAGCGGCCTCCATATGAGCCATGAGGCGGCCCAGGCCGGGCAGAGCCAGGTCGAGGGCGGCAGCGAGTCCCTGCCGGACTTCCTGCTCGGCATGATTCCCACCACCCTCGTCTCCGCCTTCACCGGCGGTGAGGTGCTGCAGACGCTGCTGATAGCCCTGCTCGTGGGCTTCGCCCTGCAGGCGATGGGCAAGGCGGGCGAGCCGGTGCTGCGCGGCGTGGGCCACATCCAGCAGCTGGTCTTCAAGCTGCTGTCGATGGTCATGTGGGCCGCGCCGGTGGGTGCCTTCGGCGCGATCGCCGCGGTGGTCGGCGAGACCGGTCTGGACGCGCTCAAGGCGCTCGCGGTCATCATGATCGGCTTCTATGTCACCTGTGCGCTGTTCGTGATCGTCGTCCTCGGCACGATCCTGCGGCTGGTCGCGGGCGTGAATCTGTTCCTGCTGCTGAAGTATCTGGCGCGGGAGTTCCTGCTGATCCTGTCGACCTCGTCGTCCGAGTCGGCGCTGCCGCTGCTGATCGCCAAGATGGAGCACGCGGGCGTCAGCAGGCCGGTCGTCGGCATCACCGTGCCGACCGGCTACTCCTTCAACTTGGACGGCACCGCGATCTACCTGACCATGTCCTCGCTGTTCATCGCCGAGGCGATGGGCAACCCGCTCTCGATCGGCCAGCAGATATCCCTGCTCGTCTTCATGATCGTGGCCTCGAAGGGCGCGGCCGGTGTGACCGGCGCGGGCATGGCGACCCTGGCCGGCGGCCTCCAGTCGCACCGCCCGGAACTGGTGGACGGCGTCGGCCTCATCGTCGGCATCGACCGCTTCATGAGCGAGGCCCGCGCGCTGACCAACTTCGCGGGCAACGCGGTCGCCACCGTCCTGGTCGGCACCTGGACCAAGGAGATCGACAAGGAGCGCATGCAGGAGGTCCTCGCGGGCCGGCTCCCGTTCGACAGCGAGGCCTTCGCCCGCGGCGGCGACGGCCACGGCGCTCACGGCGAGGCGATCCCGGGCCATGAGGCCGACGAGGGCAAGACCCTCCCCGAGCAGCGCGACGGCGACACGGCGAAGAAGCACGTCCCCGCCTGACGCCTCACGCGCGACCGCGGCCCTGCCCTCCTGAATCGGGGCAGGGCCGCAGGTGCGTGCAAGTGGGTGTCGATCGGCGCCCCGCGTCCTCCCCCCGTTGGAAGCCGCGAGACGCCCGCAAAGGGAGCCCCGTCAGCGCTCGCCGTCCGCCGCGAGGCGCAGTTGCTCCGGGAGCGCCGTCCACTCGGGGCCGTCGTGCTGGGGTTTGAGCCAGGCGAGGTTGGAGCCGGTGTCGACATAGGCGACACGGCCGATGGCCTCGCGCTCGGTGTCGTAGACGAGATCGCCTGTCCGAGGTGCGCCGCGGATCCGTCCAGCTGTGGTCATGAGCCGCCCTTTCGGCATCGCACCGCCCAGCCGCCCCCCTTCACGGTCGGGAAGAGGGTCCCCGGGAGCGGACGCTTCCCGCCCGGCCGCCGTGGCGGACCGGGGTGAGTTTCCGGTGCCCGTGGGACCCTCGATGACCGTAGGGTGCTACATACCGCTGATGTCCCGCTGATGCCTCGCTGACCTGGCCCTGTGGGCAGGCCGCGATGGTCGTCGCAGTGAATCTGCCGCCGGGGACCGGGCCGGGGCCTGCCACAGCCGGCAGCAGGCCCTGACCCGCTTCGACACCCTCGGCCACCCGGACGCCCACCGCGTCCGCACCGAACTGGGCCGGCTCGGCGTCAGCCAGGCCTAAGCCGGCCGCAGCCAGATCGTGGCGAGCGGGGGGAGGACCGGGAGGATGCTGGCGGGGCGGCCGTGCCGGCCCGTGGGCTCGGACTTCAGCGGTTCCGGGTTGACGACGCCGCTGCCTCCGTAGCGCCGGTCGTCGGTGTTCAGCACCTCGCGCCACTCCGGCACGGCGTCCGGCACCCCGATCCGGTACTCATGCCGGACCACCGGGGAGAAGTTGCTGATGGCCAGCAGCGGTGTGCCCGCGGCGTCGAAGCGGAGGAAGGCGAAGACATTGTCCTCGTAGCCGTCGCCCTCGACCCAGGCGAAGCCCTCCGGGTCGGTGTCGCGCTGCCACAGGGAGGGCGTGGCGGCGTACACCCGGTTGAGGTCGCGGACCAGGTCGCGGACGCCGCGGTGGTCGGCCTCGGCGGAGTACGAGGGGTCCAGCAGCCACCAGTCGGGGCCGTGGGCCTCCGACCACTCCGCGCCCTGCGCGAACTCCTGGCCCATGAACAGCAGTTGCTTGCCCGGGTGGGCCCACATGAAGCCGAGGTAGGCGCGGTGGTCGGCGCGCTGCTGCCACCAGTCGCCGGGCATCTTCGAGACGAGGGCGCCCTTGCCGTGCACCACCTCGTCATGCGAGATCGGCAGCACATAGTTCTCGCTGTACGCGTACACCATCGAGAAGGTCATCTCATGGTGGTGGTACGTGCGGTGCACCGGCTCGTGCGCGACATAGGCCAGCGAGTCGTGCATCCACCCCATGTTCCACTTCAGCCCGAAGCCGAGGCCGCCGAAGCCGCTCGGGCCGACATGGTGGGTCGCGCGGGTGACGCCGTCCCAGGCGGTGGACTCCTCGGCGATGGTGACCACGCCGGGGCAGCGGCGGTAGACGGTGGCGTTCATCTCCTGGAGGAAGGCGACGGCGTCCAGGTTCTCCCGCCCGCCGTGCGCGTTGGGCGTCCACTGGCCGGGCTCGCGGGAGTAGTCGAGATACAGCATGGAGGCGACGGCGTCGACCCGCAGACCGTCGATATGGAACTCCTGGCACCAGTAGACGGCGTTGGCGACCAGGAAGTTACGGACCTCGGTGCGGCCGTAGTCGAATTCGAGCGTGCCCCAGTCCGGATGCGCGGCCCGCGCCGGGTCGGCCGGTTCGTACAGCGGGCGGCCGTCGAACTCGGCCAGCGCCCAGTCGTCCTTGGGGAAGTGCGCGGGCACCCAGTCCACGAGGACGCCGATGTCCGCCCGGTGCAACGCGTCGACCAGGTACTTGAAGTCGTCGGGGGTGCCCAGGCGGGCGGTGGGCGCGTAGAAACCGGTGACCTGGTAGCCCCAGGAGCCGCCGAAGGGGTGCTCGGCCACCGGCATCAGCTCGACATGGGTGAAACCGAGGTCCTTGACGTAGGCGGGGAGCTGCTCGGCGAGCTGCCGGTAGGTCAGGCCCGGCCGCCACGACGGCAGGTGGACCTCGTACACCGAGAACGGGGACTCATGGACGCGCAGGCCCTCCCGGCGCGCCATCCAGGCGTCGTCGCGCCAGCGGTGGTGCGAGGAGTGGACGACGGAGGCGGTGGCGGGCGGGCATTCGGTGCGCCGCGCCATCGGGTCGGCGCGCAGGGTGTGGGTGCCGTCGGGGCGGGTGATCTCGAACTTGTAGAGCGCGCCCTCGCCGACCCCCGGCATGAACAGCTCCCAGATGCCGCTGCCGCCGAGCGAGCGCATCGGGAAGGCGGCGCCGTCCCAGTAGGTGAAGTCGCCGGTGACGCGCACCCCGCGCGCGTCGGGCGCCCAGACGGTGAACCGGGTCCCGGCCACGCCGTGGTGCGTCATTGGGAGCGCGCCGAGCGCCCGCCACAGCTCCTCGTGGCGGCCCTCGCCGATGAGGTGCAGATCGAGTTGGCCGAGGGCGGGCAGGAAGCGGTACGGGTCGTGCACCTCCAGTTCGGTGTCGTCGTACGCCACGAGCAGCTGGTAGTCGGGGATCTCCTGGAGCGGCAGCACGCCGGAGAAGAGCCCGTCGCCGTCGGCGTGCAGCCGTGCGCGCAGCCCGGCGGCGGTGACCGTCACGGAGCGGGCGTACGGGCGCAGCGCCCGGAAGAGGACGCCGCGGCGGACGGGGTGGGCGCCGAGCAGGGCGTGCGGATCGTGGTGCGCGCCGGCGAGCAGCCGCTGCCGCTCCTCGTCGCCGAGCGCGGGCGCGGCGCGCACCCGCCGGTCGGCGTACGCATCGGCCTCCGGCCGCTGGGCGGCCCGTGCCGTGGGCCGCCCGGCGACCGGCGGCCGGGCCGGGGCGCCGCTCTCGGCTCCGGGCCCCGCCTCGGCGGCCCGGTCCGGGGCGTTGGTCCCCTCGTCCCGGCCCTCTTCCGGGCGCGGCGCGCGGGGCCGGGGGGCGGAGCCGTAGGACACGCGCGCGTCGGGGCCGGGGGACTCCTGGCCGGGCGCGGGTTTGACGCCCGCCGACTCGGCGGACGCGGGATCCTCGCGGGGGGACGAGCCGGCCTCTGCCGCGGAGGCGTCCGCCGGGCCCGGTCGGTCCGGGCGCGGGTGTCCGGCTGTCGGGGTGTCCGGCGTCCGTGACCGACCGGCCCCGGCGTCGGCGGATGCGGGATCCTCGCGGGGGGACGAGCCGGCCTCTGCCGCGGAGGCGTCCGCCGGGCCCGGTCGGTCCGGGCGCGGGTGTCCGGCTGTCGGGGTGTCCGGCGTCCGTGACCCGGCCCCGGCATCGGCGGACGGCTCGGCACGGGGGTGTTCCGGTCGTGCGGGCGGCGGGGAACCCGGGCCCGCCTCCTGGGCCGGTGCCGCGGCGGGGCCCGCGGCCCGGCGCGCCCGGTCGGGGGCGGGTGGGACACCCTCGCCCGCCTCCCGGGCCGGTGCGGCGGCGGGGGCCGCCTCGGTGCGCGGCCGGGCGCGGTCGGGGAGGAACGTGCGAGGGACCGCCGGGCCGGTCCTGGCACCGGTGGCGGCGGGACCGCGCCCCGGGTCCTCGTCGGACGGGTACTGGCTGGAGGGCGGGCGTGCGGTCACGGGGTGGTCCTCCCGGAGGTGTCGGGGGCGTCGGAGGGAACGTCGGTCATGCGCGGGCGCCGGCGAGGCGGCGGATCGCGGTCATGGGGACGGACAGCCAGTCGGGTCGGTGGCGCGCCTCGTAGAGGACCTCGTAGACGGCCTTGTCGGTCTCGTGGGCGCGCAGCAGCTCCGGCTCGGCGCGCGGATCGGTGCCGGACGCGTCCGCGTAGCCCGCGCAGTAGGCGGCGCGGGTGTGGCCGGCCCACTCCTGGGGGTCCTCGTGCTCCCCTACGGCCGCCGCGTAGTCGAAGGACCTGAGCATGCCCGCGATATCGCGCACCGGCGGCTGCGGGCGGCGGCGCTCGGCGAGCGGACGCGACGGCTCGCCCTCGAAGTCGATCAGCGACCACCGCCCCTCACCCCCGGAGTCGGTCGTCAGCAGCGCCTGCCCCAGATGCAGATCGCCGTGGATGCGCTGGGCCGCCCAGGTGCGGCCCGCGCGCCCGAGCGCGGCGAGGTCCTCGTAGGCGCCGTGCAGCGCGGCGCGGTACGGCTGGAGCGCGGGCACCGCGGCGGCGGCCGAGTCGAGCCGTTCGCTCATGGCGGCCGCGAGGTGTTCGATCTGCGGCCGCCGTAGTACGGAGGTGGGCAGCGCGCAGGCCATCGCGAGATGCACCTCGGCGGTGGCGTGGCCGAGCGCTCGGGCGGCGTCGGTGAAGTCGGCCCGTACGTCCAGGGCGTCCAGGGCGAGCCGCCAGCCGTCGGTGGAACCGGTGAGGAAGGGCTGCAGCACACCCAGCGTGAAGGGCTCGGGCGGAGGCCCCGCGCCCTCGACGGGCGGTTCGGCCTCGAACCAGGCGGCGGGCGCGGGCACCCGGGTGCAGCTGGTGTGGGCGAGCGCGAGCGGAAGTTCGAGGTCGGGGTTGGTGCCGGGGCTGACCCGGCGGAAGAGCTTGAGAATAAACGTATCGCCATAGACCACCGAGGAGTTGGACTGCTCGGCGGTCATCAGCCGGGGCACCAGCACGGAGGGGATGACGGTGGACGGCTCGCGGACGAACCGCAGCGGCCCGAGCCGGCCCGGCACCCGCAGCCGCTCCAGCAGGAGCCCGGCGAGACGGGGGTCGAACAGGGCCTCGTACACGGTGCGCCCGTCCAGCGGCCCGCCGCTCGGGCGGCCGACGAGCGCGTGCGCGAGCGGCGGCGGCAGGGCGGAGCGCACCCCGAGGAGGATCTGATAGCAGTCGCTGGCCGCCGCACCGCGCCGGTGCCCGCAGCCGAAACCGTGCCGGTGGCCGGGCGGCTCCGGCTGCTGGGCGCGGATGAGCAGATGGAGCAGTCCGGGCGTGGCGCCGCCCGCCGCGCACGGCAGCAGCTCGGTCGCTGAGACGAGCGCGAAGCCGTTGACGGGGCGGCCCTTGCCCGCGAACCAGCGCTGCCGGGGCAGCCACTCGGCGAGCAGCGGCGCGAGCGAGGTGAGCAGCCCGGCTGAGCCCGCGTCACCCGACGCGGCGGCGCGGACGGCGGGTGACAGGGGCTCGGCCCGTGGTGCAGCGGTCGGCGGGTGGTGTGCCCCCCGGGAGAATGAAGCTTCCGGCATGGCGTCGCGTCCTTTCCCCGGGCACACGACCGATCAGGGCAAAGTGTCCCGGATTGCGGCATTGACTGTGCGACGGTGCGGGACGTGTCGGGCGAGGATCGTCCGTACGGCGAGTACGGAGTACGCGATCGGCGCTCCGCCTGCGGCGGTAGTAGACAAGTGCCCATGACGGGGGGTCGAAAACGCCCGTACGCGCCCGATGTGGACGCGTACGGACGAGGGGCCGTAACAGCGGGCCGAAATCGGCCGCTCAGTCGGCCCAGTGCCCCGCGGCCTCGTTGCGCCGCAGCCGGAACCAGTAGAAACCGTGCCCGGCCAGGGTCAGCAGATACGGCAGCTCACCGATGGCCGGGAAGCGGACCCCGCCGATCAGCTCGACCGGATGGCGGCCGGCGAAGGACTGCAGATCGAGCTCGGTGGGCTGGGCGAAGCGCGAGAAGTTGTGCACGCACAGCACGAGGTCGTCCTCGCCGTCCCGGGTTCCCGGGGCCTCTCGGAGGAAGGCGAGGACGGCGGGGTTGGAGGACGGCAGCTCGGTGAAGGAGCCCAGGCCGAAGGCGGGGTTCTGCTTACGGATCTCGATCATCCGGCGGGTCCAGTGGAGCAGCGAGGACGGGCTGCTCATGGACGCCTCGACATTGGTGACCTGATAGCCGTAGACCGGGTCCATGATCGTCGGCAGGAACAGCCGCCCCGGATCGCAGGAGGAGAATCCCGCGTTCCGGTCGGGGGTCCACTGCATGGGGGTACGGACGGCGTCGCGGTCACCGAGCCAGATGTTGTCGCCCATGCCGATCTCGTCGCCGTAGTACAGGATCGGCGAACCGGGCAGGGACAGCAGCAGCGCCGTGAACAGCTCGATCTGATTGCGGTCGTTGTCCAGCAGGGGCGCCAGTCGTCGGCGGATGCCGATGTTGGCGCGCATTCTCGGGTCCTTGGCGTACTCCGCGTACATGTAGTCGCGCTCTTCGTCGGTGACCATCTCCAGCGTCAGCTCGTCGTGGTTGCGCAGGAAGATGCCCCACTGACAGCCGGAGGGGATCGCGGGGGTCTTGGAGAGGATCTCCGAGACCGGATAGCGGGACTCGCGGCGCACCGCCATGAAGATGCGCGGCATGACGGGGAAGTGGAAGGCCATATGGCATTCGTCGCCGCCTGCCTCGAAGTCGCCGAAGTAGTCGACGACGTCCTCCGGCCACTGATTGGCCTCGGCCAGCAGCACGGTGTCGGGGTAGTGGGCGTCGATCTCGGCCCGGACGCGCCTGAGCATCTCATGCGTACGGGGCAGGTTCTCGCAGTCGGTGCCCTCCTCGGCGTACAGATACGGGACGGCGTCCAGCCGGAATCCGTCGATGCCCAGGTCCAGCCAGAAGCGCAGGGCGGCCAGTACCTCTTCCTGGACGGCGGGGTTCTCGAAGTTGAGATCCGGCTGATGCGAGAAGAAGCGGTGCCAGTAGTACTGCTTGCGTACCGGATCAAAGGTCCAGTTGGAGGTCTCGGTGTCGACGAAGATGATCCGCGCGTCCTGGTACTGCTTGTCGTCGTCGGCCCATACGTAGTAGTCGCCGTACGGTCCGTCCGGGTCGGTGCGGGACTCCTGGAACCACGGATGCTGGTCACTGGTGTGGTTCATGACAAAGTCAATGATGACGCGCATGCCGCGCTGATGGGCGGCGTCGACGAACTCGACGAAGTCCGCGAGGTCCCCGAACTCCGGCAGGACGGCGGTGTAGTCCGAGACGTCATAGCCGCCGTCACGCAGCGGGGAGGCGAAGAACGGCGGCAGCCACAGGCAGTCCACGCCCAGCCACTGCAGATAGTCGAGTTTGGCCGTGAGTCCCTTGAGGTCGCCGATGCCGTCGCCGTTGCTGTCCTGGAAGGAGCGGACCAGGACCTCGTAGAAGACGGCGCGCTTGAACCAGTCGGGATCGCGGTCCTTGGCGGGCGTGTCTTCGAATTTGTCCGGTACGGGCTCGTTGACGATCATGGTGTGGGTGACCCTCCGATCGGTGAGGACGGTCGCAGGGAGAGCACATGCGCGGGAGCCATTTCACGCCCTGGCTCCAGGCGCACATAGTTGTCCCTGCCCCAGTGATAGGTCTCGCCGGTGAGCTCGTCGCGCACCGGGACGGACTCGTGCCATTCGAGGCCGAGTTCCGGCATGTTCAACGAGACCCTCGCCTCCTGGGTGTGGTGGGGATCCAGGTTGACGACCGTGAGGACGCACGAATCTCCCGTGCGCTTCGAGTAGACGATGACGGAATCGTTGTCGGCGTGGTGGAATCTGAGGTTGCGCAGTCGCCGCAGGGCGGGATGGCGGCGGCGCACCCGGTTCAGCCGGGTGATCAGCGGGGTGATGGTCCGGCCGTCGCGCTCGGCCGCCGCCCAGTCGCGCGGCCGCAGCTGGTACTTCTCCGAGTTGACGTACTCCTCGCTCCCGGCGCGCAGCGGGGTGTTCTCGCACAGCTCGTATCCCGCGTAGACGCCCCAGGCGGGGGAGAGGGTGGCGGCGAGGACGGCCCGTACCTCGAAGGCGGGGCGGCCGCCCCGCTGGAGGTAGGCGTGCAGGATGTCGGGGGTGTTCACAAAGAAGTTGGGTCGCATCCAGGCGGCCGCGTCCCCGGACAGCTCGGTCAGATAGTCGGTGAGCTCCCGCTTGTCGTTGCGCCAGGTGAAGTACGTGTACGACTGCTGGAAGCCGATCGCGCCGAGGGTGTTCATCATCGCGGGGCGGGTGAACGCCTCGGCGAGGAAGATGACATCGGGATCGGTCCGGATGATGTCCCCGATCACTTTCTCCCAGAAGACCACGGGCTTGGTGTGCGGATTGTCGACGCGGAAGATCCGTACGCCGTGCGCCATCCAGAAGCGCAGCACCCGCTCGGTCTCGCGGACGAGCCCGGTGAAGTCCGCGTCGAAGGCGATCGGATAGATGTCCTGGTACTTCTTGGGCGGGTTCTCCGCGTACGCGATCGTGCCGTCGGCCCGCTGATGGAACCACTCGGGGTGCTTGGCCACCCAGGGGTGGTCCGGTGAGCACTGGAGCGCGAAGTCCAGCGCGACCTCCATGCGCAGCTCGCGCGCCCGCGCGACGAAGTGGCCGAAGTCGTCCAGGGTGCCGAGGTCGGGGTGGATCGCGTCATGGCCGCCGTCGGCCGAGCCGATCGCCCAGGGGCAGCCGACGTCGTAGGGGCCCGCGGACAGCGTGTTGTTGGGACCCTTGCGGAACGCGGTGCCGATGGGGTGGATCGGCGGCAGATAGACGACGTCGAAGCCCGCGGCGGCGACGGCGGGCAGCCGCTCCGCGGCGGTGCGCAGCGTGCCGCTGACCGGCCGCCGCCCCTCGGCGACCTTGGCGCCCTCGGAGCGCGGGAAGAGCTCGTACCAGGAGCCGAACAGCGCGCGCTCCCGGTCGACCTGGAGCGGCATCGGGCGCGAGGAGGTGACCAGTTCGCGCAGCGGATGGCGGTCGAGGGCGGCGGTGACATCGGGGGCGAGGGCGGCGGCGAGCCGGTCGGCCACCGGGCGCCGCTCGTCCCGCAGCCCGTCGACGGCCCGCAGCACCGCCTCCCGGCCGTCGTTCTTGGGCACGCCGGCCGCGGCTCGCTCATGCAGCCGGGCGCCCTCCTCCAGGACCAGATCGGTGTCGATCCCGGCCGGGATCTTGATCCGTGCGTGGTGGCGCCAGGTGGAGACCGGATCGCTCCATGCCTCGACCGTGTACGACCAGCGGCCGGGTGCACCGGGGGTGACCGAGGCACCCCAGCGGTCGGTGCCGGGCGCGAGCTCGCGCATCGGGGTCCAGGGGCCGGACCGGCCGGCCGGATCGCGGAGGATGACATTGGCGTTGACCGCGTCGTGACCCTCCCGGAACACGGTGGCACTGACCTCGAAGGTCTCGTCCACCACCGCCTTGGCGGGGCGGCGGCCGCAGTCGATCAGCGGGCGGATATCCAGAATGGGAATGCGACCGATCATAGGATCACCTGACGGCGTTGCGGGCTGATGTGCTTCGGCGGCTTTTGTCCCTTTGTATCGGTCTGCCGCCGGGCGACGGGTTGCGGGCATGACAGCTCCTGTCCGCGTTCACTCTGGTGGGCGGATGGGGTCGGCCATGGGGGGCGCGTCTGGGAAGCCTTCCCCTGCGCCACCGGGGAACAATCCGGGTTCCCGGTAACTACCGGTTCGTAACGCCGGGTACATGGAGCGGCCCCGCCCGTAGGCGGGGCCGTCCAGTCATAGCGTCATACCAGTACGTCAGTTGGCCACCCGCAGCAGACGGTTCGGCGAGCCGAAGCCCGCGCCCCGCACCCGGCCCTTGGCCGCCTCCGCCGTCAGCGCCGCGCTCACCTGGTCCGCGCCGGCCGAACGGTGATCGGCGAGATAGAGCGCGGCGGCGCCCGCGACATGCGGCGCCGCCATCGAGGTGCCCGACAGCGTCCTGACCGCCGTGTCGCTCGTGTTCGAGGCCGAGACGATCCGGTCGCCGGGCGCGAACAGATCAATGGCCGGGCCCCAGTTGGAGAAGTCGGAGCGCCGGTCGGCACGGTCGGTCGAGCCGACCGTGATCGCCTCCCGCACCCGGCCCGGTGAGAAGGAGCCCGCGGGCAGGTTCTCATTGCCCGCCGCGACGGTGAAGGTGAGCCCCGAGGCGATCCCGGTCCGTACCGCCGCGTCCCATTCGGGCACCGGTGTCGCGACCGCGGTCCCCAGGCTCAGATTGACGACGGCGGGCCTTCTGGCGTGCTTCAGCACCCAGTCGAGACCGGCGAGCACCTGGGCGCTGGTGCCCTCACCCCGGTCGTCCAGCACCCGTACGGCCACGATGCCGGCCTTCTTCGCCACGCCGTACCGCGTACCCGCCGCGGTGGCGGCCACATGGGTGCCATGGCCGTTGCCGTCCTCGGCGACCGGATCGTCGTCGACGAAGTCCCAGCCGGAGCGGGCCCGGCCGCCGAAGTCCTGGTGGGTGGTGCGGACACCGGAGTCGATGACGTAGATCGTGGTCCCCCGGCCGGCGCTCGCCGGCGCGGTGTACGCGTCGTCCAGCGGGCGGTCCGGCTGGTCGATCCGGTCCAGGCCCCAGGACGGCGGACGGGACTGGGCGCGCCGCAGCGACACCTCCGCGTCCCGGGTGACCGAGGCGACGCCGGGATCGGCGGCGAGCCGCCGGGCCTGCGCCTCGTCCGCCCGTACCGCATAGCCGTTCAGCGCCGTGCTGTAGGTGCGGCGAATGCTCGCCCCGTACTTCTCGACGAGTTCCCTGCCCGGTCCGGACGAGGCCGCGGGCGCCCCCGCCCCCCGCTTCAGCGTGACGATATAGCCGCCGTCCACCGCCGTGGCCGCGCCCCGGACCCGCCCTTCGGCGGGGGCGGCCTGCGGGGGAGTGGCCTGTGCGGGCAGCGCGGCCGCGAGGAGTGCCGCCGCGGCGGCGGCCAGAGCCCCGGCCGTGCGGCGGCGGCCCGCCTTTCTGAATGCCATGGATCGATTCCCCTCCCCAACTCGACGGCGACAGCCTCTCGTGAGGGAAAAGATCCGAACAAGGGCGCATCAGGGGGTGGAACCGGCCATATCGGCGGCGCGGATTCCGGGCGGGGTTGCGGTGGTTATCGGCCGTTCTCGTGGAGGCGGTCGTGAAGGCGGTCGTGAAGGCGGCGGTCCGGGGTGGCGGGGGTCGGGTTGAGCCCCGAGGCGAGCAGCCGCAGCGCCGCCTCGGACGGGGAGTCGGGCTCGGCGCTGTGTGTCCATACCGATCAGTGTCCGGTACGGGGTGCCTGTCCCTGTGAGGAGCTTGTTGGACGGCCAGGTGGCGGCCGAGACGGCGGAGAGGGACAGACCGGTGGTCGGGGCGCCGACCGTCAGGGCGGCGGCGCCGAGGCCGCCGGCGATCGCCCGGCGCCGCGCGGTCCGGCGCCTGGTGAGCTGTTCAGCCATGTCAAGGCTCCTTGTGTGCGGGGGAGTGGAAGCGGGGGGTGTCGCCGTGCGGTCGTCGCCTCGGCCGGAAAGGCTGCCGCCTCCGCCACGACTTCTCGGGGGGCCGGGCGAAACAGCCGAAACGGGGACTCCTCGGCCGCTACCGTCGAGGGGTGAAGGCCATCCGTCGATTCAGCGTGCGTCCCGTCCTTCCGGAACCCCTACGACCGCTCCACCGGCTGGCGCGTAATCTGCGCTGGTCCTGGCACCCCGAGACCCGCGAGCTCTTCGAGTCCGTGGACCCCGAGGGGTGGCAGGCGTCGGGCGGCGACCCGGTGCGGCTGCTGGGCAGCGTGCCCGTCTCCCGACTCGCGGACCTCGCCGAGGACCGCCCCTTTCTGCGGCGGCTCACGGCGGCCGCCGACGATCTGCACGACTATCTGACCGGCCCCCGCTGGTACCAGGGTTGGGCCGGGGCCGGGGCCGGCGACCGGGCCGGGTCCGGCGCCGGCGCCGGCACCGGCACGGGGAGCGCCCCCGAGCCCGCCGGACTGCCCGCCGCCATCGCCTACTTCTCGCCGGAGTTCGGCATCACCGCCGCCCTGCCGCAGTACTCCGGCGGCCTCGGCATCCTCGCCGGGGACCATCTCAAGGCCGCGAGCGACCTCGGTGTGCCTCTGATCGGCGTCGGGCTCCTCTACCGCCACGGCTACTTCCGCCAGTCCCTCTCCCGCGAGGGCTGGCAGCAGGAGCAGTACCCGCTGCTCGACCCCAACGAGCTGCCCCTGACCCTGCTGTGCGAACCGGACGGCCGCCCCGTCGGGATCCCGCTCGCCCTCCCCGGCGGCGGCCCGCTGCACGCGCGCGTCTGGCAGGCCCAGGTGGGCAGGGTGCCGCTGTTGCTGCTCGACTCGGACGTGGAGGAGAACGGCCACGGCGAGCGCGATGTCACCGACCGGCTCTACGGCGGCGGCAGCGAGCACCGGCTGCTCCAGGAGATGCTGCTGGGCATCGGCGGCGTCCGCGCCGTGCGCGCGTACTGCCGGCTCACCGGCCACCCCGCCCCCGAGGTGTTCCACACCAACGAGGGCCACGCCGGCTTCCAGGGCCTTGAGCGGATCCGCGAACTCATCGCCGACGGCGCCGACTTCGCCACCGCCCACGAGGCGGTGCGGGCCGGCACCGTGTTCACCACCCACACCCCCGTCCCGGCCGGGATCGACCGCTTCGACCGCGAGCTCGTCGCCCGCCATCTCGGCGAGGACGGCGAACTGCCCGGGATCGAGGTCGAGCGGGTCCTCGCGCTCGGCATGGAGACCTACGCCGGCGGCGAGCCCAATCTCTTCAACATGGCCGTGATGGGCCTGCGGCTGGCCCAGCGCGCCAACGGGGTGTCCACCCTGCACGGCAGCGTCAGCCGCGAGATGTTCGCGGGGCTGTGGCCCGGCTTCGACCCCGAGGACGTGCCCATCACGTCCGTCACCAACGGCGTCCACGCGTCCACCTGGACCGCGCCCGAGGTCACCCGGCTCGGCGCCCGCCGGTTTGGCCACCTCCCCGACGGCGAGCTGTGGGAGCTGCGCCGGGCCCTGCGCAAACAGCTCGTCGCCGAGGTCCGCCGGCGGCTGTACGCGTCCTGGCGGCAGCGCGGCGCGGGCACCGCGGAGCTCGGCTGGATCGACGGGGTGCTCGACCCCGACGTCCTCACCATCGGCTTCGCCCGCCGCGTCCCCTCCTACAAGCGGCTCACCCTGATGCTGCGCGACCCCGACCGGCTGATGGAGCTGCTGCTCCACCCCGAGCGGCCGGTCCAGATCGTCGTCGCGGGCAAGGCCCATCCGGCGGACGACGGCGGCAAGCGGCTCATCCAGGAGCTGGTGCGGTTCGCCGACGACCCGCGGGTGCGCCACCGTCTGGTCTTCCTGCCCGACTACGGCATGGCGATGGCCCAGAAGCTCTACCCCGGCTGCGACGTCTGGCTCAACAACCCGCTGCGGCCGCTGGAGGCGTGCGGGACCAGCGGGATGAAGGCGGCGCTCAACGGTGGGCTCAACCTCTCCGTCCTGGACGGCTGGTGGGACGAGTGGTACGAACCGGACTTCGGCTGGGCCATCCCGACCGCCGACGGCACCGCCATCGACGAGACCCGCCGGGACGACCTCGAGGCCGCCGCCCTCTATGAACTCCTGGAGACCCGGGTCGCGCCGCGCTTCTACGACCGCGGGGTGGACGGCCTCCCCGGCCGCTGGATCGACATGGTCCGGCGCACCCTCAACACCCTCGCCCCCAAGGTGCTCGCGGGCCGGATGGTGCGCGAGTACGTCGAGCGGCTCTACGCCCCCGCCGCCCGCTCCCACCGCGCCCTCGACCACGCCGCCGCCCGCGAACTGGCCCTCTGGAAGGAGCGGGTACGGGACGCCTGGCCGGGCGTCGCCGTCGACCATGTGGAGGCCCACCTGACCCCGCCCGCCCCGGGCGGCGCCGCCGAGCTGGGCTCGGCCCTCTCCCTGCGGGTCCGGGTGCGGCTCGGCGGCCTCGAACCCGCCGATGTGGAGGTCCAGGCGGTCGCCGGACGCGTGGACGACGCCGACCGTATTACGGACGGCACCCACGTTCCTCTGAAGCCCACCGCGGGCCCCGACGAGGAGGGCCGCAGACTCTACGAGGGCCCCCTCGCACTCGACCGCACCGGCCCCTTCGGCTACACGGTCCGCGTCCTCCCCGCCCACCGACTCCTGGCGGACGCCGCGGAGCTGGGCCTGATCGCCCACCCCTCGGAGACCATGGCCGAAGAGGCAGGTGTCCTGATGCGGTGATTTCCGAGCAACTGGCTGGTGAGCCGGCACGCGAAACCGGGGACGCGGGGCGTCTTCGAGAGCCGGGTCCTGCGGAACAACGAGATCTCGCGGACCTCCGACAACTGCCGGACCACGAAATTCAGCAGGGACAAGGTCGTCCGCTGTGAGCTCGACAGCACCGCCGAGGTGCTGAGGACGGTGGCCCGGACGCCGGGCGCGATCGGCTATGCGGAACTGCACACCGCGGAACGAGAAACACGGCCATCTGCCCTGCTCGGTGCCGGAGAACCAGGAGGCGGGCCGGCGGGCCGGCGGGGAGCGGTAGGAACCGGGTGCGGCCGGGCGGGCCAGTGGCCCGCCCGGCCGGTGGGCTACTTCACGTTGACGCCCGCCCAGGCGCTGTTGACCGTCTTGTACTCGATGCTGCTCGAGCCGTACAGGGCCTTCGCCGCGTTGAGGGTCGCGGTGCGGGCCTTGGCGTAGTTGGTGGTCGAGGTCATGTACGTGGTCAGCGCCTTGTACCAGATCTTCTCGGCCTTGGCGCGGCCAATGCCCTTGACGGTCCGGCCGTCCTTGGTCGGGCTGTTGTAGGTCACGCCGTTGATGATCTTCCGGCCGCTGCCCTCGGACAGCAGGTAGAAGAAGTGGTTGGCGATGCCCGAGGTGAAGTGCGGGTCGTCCTCGCCGACGCCGCTCTTCCAGTAGTCGTAGGACAGACCGTCCTTGCTGGGCCTGTCCATGTAGCGCAGCGGGGTGCCGTCGCCGTTGATGTCGATCTTCTCGCCGATGAGGTAGTCACCGGGGTCCTTGGCGTTCTTGGCGTAGAACTCCACGGCCGTACCGAAGATGTCGGAGGTGGCCTCGTTGAGCCCGCCGGACTCGCCGCTGTACTCCAGGTTGGCGGTGGCGGAGGTCAGCCCATGGCTCATCTCGTGGCCCGCGACGTCGAGCGAGGTGAGCGGCTTCTTGTCGCCCTCGCCGTCGCCGTAGGTCATGCAGAAGCAGTCGTCGTCCCAGAAGGCGTTGACGTACCCGGTGCTGAAGTGGACGCGGGAGTAGGCGGCCTTGCCGTTGTTCCGGATGCCGTTGCGGTGCAGGACGTTCTTGTAGTAGTCCCAGGTCTTCGCGGCACCGTAGTGCGCGTCGACGGCGGCGGTCTGGGCGATGGTGGGCTTGTAGTTGCCCCAGACGTTGTCGGCGTCGTAGAACGCCGACCCCTTGCCCACTTCCTTGTGCTTGAGGTTGTACGTCTGGTGGCCGCCGCGCGCGGTGTCCTTCATCAGCCACTGGCTGCCGCTTCGGACGGTGCCGATGGTGACCTTGCCGTTGTGCTGGCCCTGGCCCGTGCCGTTCTCGACGGCCTGGTACTCGTACAGCTTCCTGCCGGTGTCGGCGTCGGTGATGACGTGCAGCTTGCTCGGCGTGCCGTCCTTCTGCACCCCGAGGACGACCGTCTCGTACGCGAGCACGGGCTTGCCGCCGGCGGCCCAGATGACCTTGCGGGGCGTGCGGTCGGCGTCGGTCCCCTTGTCGCCCGCCGACTTCGCGGCGGTCAGCGCGGAACGCTCGGCGCCGGAGGGGGCGACCGCGGCGCGGGTGTCCGGGACCTTGATGTCGGCGTCGGTGGCCTTGGTGACGCCCTCGGAGGCCCCGGAGGGCGACTCGTGGACGACCAGATCGCCGCCGAGGACGGGCAGCCCGTCGTAGGTGCGCTCGTAGCGGGTGTGGGTGGTGCCGTCGGCGTCCTTGACGACATCCCGGACGATCAGCTTCTCCTTGCCCCCGAGGCGGATGGCCTTGGCGGTGGAGACCGTCGTCGCACCGGCCTCGCGCAGCAGCTCGGCGCGGACCGAGGGGGAGAGCGAGAGCGTCGAGGCGTCCGCCGAGGCGGACGTCGGGGTGGCCGCGCCCGCGGATCCGGCGGTGGCGCCGGCGGCGAGCAGGGAGGCGGCCAGGGTCGCCGCTCCGGCGGCGAGGGCGGTACGCGAGCGTCTGAGACGGGATATGCCAGATATGGACGACGTCGAACGTGAATCCACGCGTATCTCCAGCTGTTATGGGGAGTTGGGTGAAGGTTCCGCCCAACACGACAAAGATGTGACTTTGCCGTGGATAAAACATACCGGTGCCCGGGCCTGAAGCCCCGGACACCGGTATGTGTGTCGTGCGTAACTCAACCAGTTTTACTTGACGTTGACCCCGGCCCAGGCCGCGTCGACGCCCTTGTGCTCGGCGCTGTCGGCGCCGTACAGGTCGGCGGCGGCCTTCAGAGTCGCCTCACGGGCGGCGTGGTAGTCCGTGCTGGACGTCATGTAGGTGGTGAGAGCCTTGTACCAGATCTTCTCGGCCTTGTCGCGGCCGATGCCCTTGACGGTGGAGCCGTCGGAGGTCGGGCTGTCGTACTTCACGCCGTTGATCTCCTTCGCGCCGCTGCCCTCGGACAGCAGGTAGAAGAAGTGGTTGGCGACGCCGGACGAGTTGTGCACGTCCTTGTTGCCGACATCGGCGGACCAGGCGTCCGCGGACGCGCCGTCCTTGCTGGGCTTGTCCATGTAGCGCAGCGGCTTGCCGTCGCCGTTGAGGTCGATCTTCTCGCCGATGAGGTAGTCGCCGACGTCGGTGGCGTTCTTGGCGTAGAACTCGACGGAGGTGCCGAAGATGTCGGAGGTGGCCTCGTTGAGACCGCCCGACTCACCGCTGTACTCCAGACCGGCGGTCTTCGAGGTGACGCCGTGGGACATCTCGTGGCCCGCGACGTCGAGCGCGGTCAGCGGCTTCTTGTTGCCCTGGCCGTCGCCGTAGGTCATGCAGAAGCAGTCGTCGTCCCAGAACGCGTTGACGTAGGAGTCGCCGTAGTGGACCCGGGAGGGCGCGCCCTTGCCGTCACCGGCGATGCCGTTGCGGCCGTGCACGTTCTTGTAGTAGTCCCAGGTCATGGCGGCGCCGTAGTGGGCGTCGACGGCGGCGGTCTGCGGGTCGTCGGGCTTGCCGGTGCCCCAGGTGTCGTCGTCGTCCGTGAACGGCTTTCCGTCGCCGCTCTCGCCGTTCTCGAGGTTGGTGGTCTTCTGGCCGCCGCGGCCGGCGTCGGTCAGGGTGAAGCCGCTGCCTTCCTTGCTGGTGCCGAGGTCGACCTTGCCGCTGTACTCGCTCTGGCCGGCGCCGGTCTCGACGGCCTGGTACTCATAGAGCTTCTTGCCGCTGGCCGCGTCGGTGACGACGTGCAGCTTGTTCGGCGTGCCGTCTTTCTGGAGGCCGCCGATGACGGTCTCGTAGGCCAGCGTGGGCTTGCCGGTGCCGGCCCAGATCACCTTGCGCGGGGTCTGGTCGGCCGCGGCCTTCTTGGTGTCGTCGGCCTTGGCGAGCTTCACCGCGGACTTCTCGGCGGCGCTCGGGGCGACCTCGGCCGTGGTCGTGGCGACCTTGACGGTGGCCTTCGTGGCCTTGGTGACGCTCTTGACGTCGCCGCCCTTGGCCTGGTGGACGATCAGGTCGCCACCGAGGACCGGCAGCCCGTCGTAGGTGCGCTCGTAGCGGGTGTGGGTGGTGCCGTCGGCGTCCTTGACGACGTCCTTGACGACGAGCTTCTCCTTGGCGCCCAGGTCCAGGGTCTTGGCGGTGTCCGCCTTGGTCGCGTTGGCGTCGCGCAGCAGCTCGGCGCGGGCCGACGCGGTGAGGGTGGTGGGTATCGCGCCCGACGTCGTCTCGGCGCCGGCCGTTGTCGCGGCACCGGCCGAGTTGGCCGCTATCGCCGCGCCGATCAGCCCGGTCACGACCGCCGCGGCGCCGGCCGCCTTGACCGAACGGCGCTTGCGGGCGTGGGCACCTCTGGGCATGGAGCTGTTCTTGCTCACGTGAACTCCTTGTTGTTGTGGGGGGTCAGCGCCGGGCGGCGGGGAAGTGCGGCCCGGTGCCGAACAACAGGGGTTATGGGTTCGAGTGCGTGGCAGACTGTCACACAAGTCCGGTACATGTCACGGGCGTTATGGCAGATCGGCCGGAAAATGTTCGTTGAATGTTGATCAACCTCCGGATAACGGACAGAATGTGATCAACGGAGGCGCCGCCAGGGGGAGTCGGGTCACCCCTGGCGGCGCCTGTCTGCGGGACGGCTCAGGCCCTCGCCGGGCGGGTCGTCAGAACCACTCTCAGAAGGTCAGCTTCCAGCTGTTGAGGTAGCCGGAGTCCTGCGAGTACATGTCCTGGACCTTCAGCTTCCAGGTTCCCGCCGCGGTCTCGGAGGAAGCGCTGACGGTGTACGTGGTCTTCACGTCGTCCGCCGAGTCGAACAGGCTGGAGCCCTTGAGCCGGTAGGCCGTACCGTCCGGGGCGATCAGGTCGATCACCAGGTCACCGCGGTAGCTGTGCACGATGTCCACGCCCACCTGGAGGTTCGAGGGCGCGTTGCCGGGCCGGCTGACCGTGATCGGCGAGGTGACGGCGGCACCGGCATCCGGAATGGCGACGTCCGTGGTGTTCTCGAAGACATTGCCGCCGGTGGTGTTCACGGTCCAGGTGAAGGACGCCGTGCCGGTCTTGTCGGTCGAATCGGTCACCGTGACCGTCACCGCGCCGGCGCCGGTGGTGGTCGGGGTGCCGGAGATCAGACCGGTCGAGGAGTTGATCACGAGGCCCGCGGGCAGCCCGGTGGCCGCGTAGCCGAGCGCGCCCGCGTTGGAGCTGGTCGCGGTGATCTGCAGGCTGGTGGCCTGGCCCACGATGCTGGTCTGATCGCCGGGCGGGGTGACGGTGACGCCGTCGGTGATCCGCGCACCGACGTTGACCCCCGCCCAGGCGTTGGCCACGGCGTTGTACTGGGCGCTGCCCTGGCCGAAGAGCTGACCGGCCGCCCACAGCGTCGCGTCGCGCGCCCCCGCGTAGTTGGTGTTGGAGGTCATCCGCTGGGTCAGCGCCTTGAACCAGATCTTCTCGGCGTTGTCCCGGCCGATGCCGGTGACCGGCAGACTGTCGGAGGTCGGGCTGTTGTAGCTGACGCCGTTGATGACCTTGGCGCCGCTGCCCTCGGAGAGCAGATAGAAGAAGTGGTTGGCGATGCCGGACGAGTAGTGCACATCCACGTTGCCGACCCCGGAGTACCAGCTGTCCTTGGACGCCCCGTCCTTGCTGGGCTTGTCCATGTAGCGCAGCGGGGTGCCGTTGCCGTTGATGTCGATCTTCTCGCCGACGAGATAGTCACCGGGGTCGCCTGCGTTGCCCGCGTAGAACTCGACGGCCGCGGCGAAGATGTCCGAGGTGCCCTCGTTGAGGCCGCCGGACTCGCCGCTGTAGCTGAGATTGGCGGTGGCGGCGGTCACGCCGTGGGTCATCTCGTGCGCCGCGACGTCGAGGGAGGTCAGCGGCTTGGCGTTGCCCGAGCCGTCGCCGTAGGTCATGCAGAAGCAGGCGTCCTGCCAGAAGGCGTTGACATAGCCGCTGCTGTAGTGGACCCGGGAGTACGCCCCGACGCCGTCGCCCCTGATGCCGGTGCGGCCCTGAACGTTCTTGTAGTAGTCCCAGGTCTCAGCGGCGCCGTAGTGCGCGTCCACCCCGGCGGTCGCGGCGTCGGAGGTGGTGCCGTTGCCCCAGACGTCGTCGGCGTCGGTGAAGAGCGTGCCGGTGCCCGAGGTGCCGCGGTTGAGGTTGTACGTCTTGTGGCCGCCGCGGCCCGCGTCGGTCAGGTTGTACGAGCCCGAGCTGCCCGAGGTGCCGAGGGTGACCTGGCCGCTGTACTGGCTGTTGCCGGTGCCGGTCTTGACGCCCTGGAACTCGAAGAGCTTCGTGCCGGTCGTCGCGTCGGTGATGACGTGCAGCTCGTTCGGGGTGCCGTCCTCCTGGAGGCCGCCGACGACGGTCTCGTACGCAAGGGTGGGCGTGCCCTTCGCCGCCCAGATGACCTTGCGCGGCGCCCGGTCGGCCGCGGTCTTCCGCGAGCCCTGCGCGTTCGCCGCCTTCACGGCCGCCTTCTCGGCGGTGGCGGGCGCGACGGCGGCGGTGGTCGTCGCGACCTTCATCCGCGCCTTGGTGGACTTGGCGACCGTCTTCACGGCCCCGCTCCCCGCCCGGTCGATGACCACGTCGCCACCGAGGACCGGAAGTCCGGCGTAGGTGCGCTCGTAGCGGGTGTGGGTGGTGCCGTCGACGTCCTTGATGACGTCCTTGACGACCAGCTTCTCCTTCGCCCCCAGACCCAGGGTCCTGGCGGTGGCGCCCTTGGCGGCGTCGGCCTCGCGGATCAGCTCGGCACGGGTCGCGGGCGACAGCTTGGCGGGCAGGGCGCCCGGGTCCGGCCTGCCGGATACCGTGCCGGCGGCGGCGGTCCGGGCCGAGTCGTCCGGACGGGCGGCGGCGGGGCCGGTCTGTACGCCGACGACGATCATCGCCGCCGCGGCGACCAGCGCACCGCCCGCGACCGCGTGGCTGCCGGGTCTGCGGCTGCCGGATCTGAGATGCCGGTGGGGGAGAGATCTCACGCTGACTCCTTCTGCGCTGGCCGCGCGGTGGCGCGGCCGGGACGACCGGGCGGCTGGGTCGCCGTCCGGGCAGGGCGTGGCAGAACGGGTGCGGATGCGGGTGCTGTGGTGCGGGTGTGGGGGGTGGCTCTGGCCGCGGGTACAGCGACGAGCTTGGACTGCTGTCCCTCGGCCGAGGGAAGAGTGCCATCAATGCACTCAACCTGTCAGGACCGCGACAAGAGATTGTCCGGAAAGCGTCCGTCGACACATGTGCCGTGTCCGCATGCCGGTGACCCACGGTCAGTTCGAGCCATCCGCTCTGTCAGCGGCCGTCCGTAGCGTCACCGGTATGCCCACCCCCGTGAACCCGATCGACGAGCCCCCGCACTCGCTCACCGACCCCCGCCGGATGCTCGACGCCTGTCTCGACTACTTCCGGCATGTGGTGCCGCACAAGCTCGACGGGCTACCGGAGCGCGAGCTGCGCACCAGCAGGCTCCCCTCCGGCTGGACGCCGCTGGAGCTGCTCCACCATCTGACCCATGTCGAACGGCGCCGGCTGCGCTGGGGGTTCCTCGGGGAGCCGGTCGACGACCCGTGGGGCGACCGCGGCCCGGACGACCGCTGGCACGTCCCCGAAGGCGGTTCGCCCGCCGAGGTGCGGGCCCGGTTCGAGGAAAGGAGCAGTGCGCCTGGCCGCGGGCGGCCGTCGCGGGCGTACCGCTGGAGCGTCGGGCGCGCACCGGCGGCCGGTTCGCCACCGAGGCCGATGCAGCGCGCCGACGCGGCCATGGCCGGGCCCCGACGCTCGGCTGGATCCTCGTCCATCTGCTCCAGGAGTACGCCCGCCACGCCGGACAGCTGGATGCCGTACGGGAGGTGGCCGACGGCACGGTCGGCGAGTGAGGTGTCGCTCGCAGCTCACACAAGGCTGTCCCGCCACGCCTGGTGCAGCGCGGCGAACCGGCCCTCGCCCGCGATCAGTTCGTCCGGGGCGCCGTCCTCGACGATCCGGCCGTCGGCCATCACCAGCACCCGGTCGGCGATCTCGACCGTCGACAGACGGTGGGCGATGACGACGGCGGTACGGCCGTGCAGCACCGTGCCCATGGCGCGCTGCACCGCGCGCTCACCCGGGATGTCGAGGGAGGACGTCGCCTCGTCGAGGATGAGGACCGAGGGGTCGGCGAGCAGGGCGCGGGCGAAGGCGACCAGTTGGCGCTGGCCCGCCGAGATCCGGCCGCCGCGCTTGCGTACGTCCGTGTCGTAGCCGTCGGGCAGGGCGGCGATGAAGTCATGGGCGCCGATCGCCTTGGCCGCGCGCTCGATCTCCGCGCGGCCGGCGTCGGGGCGGCCGATGGCGATGTTGTCGGCGACCGTGCCGGAGAAGAGGAACGCCTCCTGCGTCACCATGACCACGCCGCGCCGCAGCTCGGGCGTGGCGAGAGCGCGCAGATCCACGCCGTCGAGCAGCACCCGGCCGTCGGTGGGGTCGTAGAAGCGGGCGAGCAGCTTGGCGAGGGTGGACTTGCCCGCGCCCGTCGCGCCGACCACGGCGACGGTCTGCCCGGCGGGGAGCGTCAGATCGAAGCGGGGCAGCACCTCGCCGCCGGTGCGGTAGGCGAAGCGGACCCCGTCGAAGGCGACCTCCCGGCCCGGGGCCTTCGAGGGGCGCGGGGGGAGGGGCACGGGGTCGGCGGGCTCGGGGACGGAGGGGCGCTGGGCGAGCAGACCCGCGATCTTCTCGAGCGAGGCGGCCGCCGACTGGTAGGAGTTGAGGAACATCCCGAGCCGGTCGATGGGGTCGTAGAGCCGGCGCAGATACAGCGCCGCCGCCGCGAGCACGCCGAGCGCGAGTCCGCCGGAGGCGACCCGGTAGACGCCCCACAGCACGATCGCGGCCACCGCCGCGTTGGCGACCAGGCGGGAGCTGACCACATAGCGGGCCATCTCCAGGATCGCGTCGCCGTTGACCCGCTCATGGCGGTGGTTGAGCTCGCCGAAGCGCGCGTCGTTGACGCGCTCGCGGCGGAACGCCTGGACCGGGCGGATGCCGTTCATGGTCTCCGCGAAGGTCACGATGACGGAGGCGATGGCCGTGGAGCGCTTGCGGTACACGCGCATGGAGCGGCGCTGGAAGGAGCGGATGAGCAGATACAGCGGCCAGAAGGAGAGCATTGCCGCGGCGCCGAGCCCCCAGTCCAGATACAGCAGCGTCGCCGAGATGTAGACGACCGACAGCGCGACGCCGAGCAGCTCGTCGAGCCCCTCGTTGAGCAGTTCGCGCAGCGACTCGACGTCCGTGGTGGCGCGGGAGATGAGGCGGCCGGAGGTGTAGCGCTCATGGAAGTCCACGCTGAGCACCTGGGCATGGCGGAAGATCCGGCCGCGCAGATCCAGCAGGACGTCCTGGTTGACCCGGGCGGAGGAGCGGATGAACGCGTACTGCAGGGCCCCGGAGGCCAGCGCACACCCCAGATAGCCCGCCCCGACCGCGATCAGCGGGCCGTGCTCGCCGTCGCGGAAGGCGGGCACGGCGCGGTCGATGGCATACGCGACGAGCAGGGGACCCGCCTGGACGGCCGCCTGCTGCAGCAGCAGTAATACGGCCGTCAGCCAGACGCGGCGGCGGCGTGGGGCGAGCAGGGAGCGCAGCAGCGCGGGGGACGCGCCCTTGGGCGTGGGCAGGACGTCGCGGTCGAACGGATCGGCCGCGCCCCGGCTCTCCTCGCCCGGGCCCGCGTCCTCCGGAGCCTCCTGGCCTGTGCTCGTTTCCTCGTCCTCGGCCGTGGTCATGGGCCCCCCTCCCCCTCGTGTCCGGACATGAGCGACCGGTACTCGGCGCTGTCCCGCAGCAGTTGGTGATGCGTGCCGACCGCGGCGACGCGGCCCTCCGAGAGCAGCGCGACCCGGTCCGCCAGCAGCACGGTGGACGGCCGGTGCGCGACGACCAGCGCCGTCGTCGTCGCGAGGACCTGCCGCAGCGCGGCCTCCACCAGCGCCTCGGTGTGCACATCGAGCGCGGACAGCGGATCGTCGAGCACCAGGAAGCGCGGTCCTGCGACGACGGCCCGCGCCAGCGCGAGCCGCTGCCGCTGCCCGCCGGACAGACTGAGCCCCTGCTCGCCGACCTGGGTGTCGGTGCCCCGCGGCAAGGCGTGCACGAACTCCGCCTGCGCCACCCGCAGTGCTCGTACGAGATCCTCCCGCCGGGCGTCGGCGGCGCCCATGAGGACGTTCTCGCCCGCCGTCGCGGAGAACAGCGTGGGCTCCTCGAAGGCGACGGCCACCAGCCCCCGTAGCTCCTCGCGGGGCAGGGTCGTGATGTCCCGTCCGTCGACGGTGATCCGCCCGCGCGTCACCTCGTGCAGCCGGGGCACCAGGGCGGTCAGCGTGGTCTTCCCGGATCCGGTCGCCCCCACCAGCGCCATGGTCTCGCCGGGCCGGATGTGCAGATCCACGCCCCGCAGGACGGCCGGGGCATCGGCAGCCGCGTCGGCGTACCGGAACACCACCCCCTCGAACCGCAGCCCGCCCTCCGCCGACGGGCTCGCGTCCGCGCCCAGCTGCCGGGCCAGACCGGGCGCGGCAGGGCGGTCCTCGGCGTCGGCCGGCGGGGCGTCCATGACCTCGAAGAAGCGGTCGGTCGCCGTCGCCGAGTCCTGGCTCATCGCCAGCAGGAAGCCGAGGGACTCCACCGGCCAGCGCAGGGTCAGGGCCGTGGAGAGGAAGGCGACGAGCGTGCCCGCCGACAGGTCGCCGTCGGCCACCTGGACCGTGCCGAGGACCAGCGCCGCGCCGATCGCGAGCTCCGGGAGGGTCATGATCAGCGCCCAGAGCGTGGCGAGCAGGCCCGCCTTGCGGAGTTCGGTGGAGCGGAGGCGCTCCGACAGGGCGCGGAAGGCGCGGGCCTGGCTGCGATGGCGGCCGAAGCCCTTGACGATGCGGACGCCCAGCACGCCTTCCTCGACGACCGTCGTCAGATCGCCGGTCTGGTCCTGGACGGTGCGGGCGACGGACGAGTACCGCGTTTCGAAGAGCGAGCAGAGGATCACCAGCGGGACCGCCGGGACGACGAGCACCAGGCCCAGCGTCCACTCCTGCGACAGCAGGATGGCGAACCCGGCGAGGATGGTGACCCCGTTGACCACCAGGAAGGTGAGCGGGAAGGCGAGGAACATCCGCAGCAGCATCAGATCGGTCGTCGCGCGCGAGAGCAGCTGGCCGGAGGCCCAGCGGTCGTGGAAGGAGACCGGCAGCCGCTGCAGATGCCGGTACAGATCGGCGCGCATCGCGGCCTCGACGGAGGCCAGCGGCCGGGCGACCAGCCAGCGCCGGAGCCCGAAGAGACCGGCCTCGGCCGTGCCGAGCGCGAGCAGCAGCGCACCGCCCAGCCAGACCCCGCCCGGGTCCCGGTCGGCGACCGGGCCGTCCACCATCCACTTGAGGACGAGCGGGATGACCAGACCCAGGCAGGAGGCGACGACCGCCACCCCGGCCGCCGTGAACAGCCGCGCCCGCACCGGCCGCACATACGGCCACAGGCGCAGCAGCGAGCGCGTGGCGGAGCGGTGCCGCGCGGCGGCGGGCCCGCCCGCCTGGGGTGGGCCCTGGGTCTGGGGGGCTTCACTCGTCACAGTCATCAGTGGCGAGAGTACGGTTGACCACTGACAGTGCTCACTCGGTTTTTTGGCGTAGGTCCGTGGCCGCAAGGGCGCGCAGCAGCAGCACCGAGCGCTCGGGAAGCTCGATCGGGGCGCCCGCGGGGTGGTGTGTGCCCGGGGCCGTGTCCTGGTCCTCGCGCGCGGTGTCGAGCAGGAGTTCGTACCCGAAGGCCCACGGGGGGCCGGGCAGGGTGAAGGAGAGCGGCTCCGGGCCCGCGTGCAGCAGCAGCAGAAAGCTGTCGTCGGTGACCGGCGCGCCGCGCGGATCGCGCTGCGGCAGGTCGCTGCCGGAAAGATAGACGCCGAGGGCGGTCGTCGGCGCGTACCAGTCGGATTCGGCCATCTCGGTGCCGTGCGGGGCGAACCAGGCGAGGTCGCGCAGCCCGTCCGGGAGCCGGGCGCGGCCGGAGAAGAAGGCGGGGCGGCGCAGTACCGGGTGGACGCGGCGCAGTCGTATGAGGCGGGCGGTGAGGTCGGTCAAGGCCCGCCAGCCGGGGTCCTCCAGCAGCGACCAGTCGATCCAGCCGGTCTCGTTGTCCTGGCAGTAGGCGTTGTTGTTGCCGCCCTGGGTGCGGCCCAGCTCATCGCCCGCGACGAGCATCGGCACCCCGGTGGACAGCAGCAGGGTGGAGAGCAGATTGCGCAGCTGGCGGCGGCGCACCGCGCGCACCCGCGCATCGTCGGTCTCGCCCTCGGCGCCGCAGTTCCAGGAGCGGTTGTCCTGGGTGCCGTCGCGGTTGCCCTCCCCGTTGGCCTCGTTGTGCTTGCGCTCGTAGGAGACCAGATCGCGCAGGGTGAAGCCGTCGTGCGCGGTGATGAAGTTGACCGAGGCGTACGGGCGGCGGCCGCTCCAGGCGTACAGATCGCTGGAGCCGGACAGCCGGTAGCCGAGGTCGCGCACGTCGGGCAGCGCACCGCGCCAGAAGTCCCGTACGGCATCGCGGTAGCGGTCGTTCCACTCGGCCCACAGGGGCGGGAACGCGCCCACCTGATAGCCGCCGGAGCCCACGTCCCACGGCTCGGCGATCAGCTTGACGCGGCGCAGCACCGGGTCCTGCGCGATCACGGCGAGGAAGGGGGAGAGCATGTCGACGCCGTGCGCGGAGCGGGCGAGCGCGCTGGCGAGGTCGAAGCGGAAGCCGTCCACGCCCATCTCGGTCACCCAGTAGCGCAGCGAGTCCGTGATCAGCCGGAGCACGTGCGGCTGGACCGCCTGGAGGGTGTTTCCGCAGCCGGTGAAGTCGGCGTAGCGGCGCGGGTCCTGCTGGAGGCGGTAGTAGCCGCGGTTGTCGATACCGCGCAGCGAGAGCGTGGGGCCGAGCTCACCGGCCTCGGCGGTGTGGTTGTAGACGACGTCGAGGATCACCTCGATCCCGGCGGCGTGCAGCGCGCGCACCATCCGCCGGAACTCGCCGACCTGCTGGCCGCGGGTGCCCCCGGCGGCGTAGGCGCCGTGTGGCGCGAAATAGCCGATGGAGTTGTAGCCCCAGTAGTTGCGCAGGCCCCGTCGCAGCAGATGGTCCTCATGGGCGAACTGATGCACCGGCAGCAGCTCGACCGCCGTGACCCCGAGCCGGGTGAGGTGCTCGATCGCGGCCGGATGCGCGAGCCCGGCGTAGGTGCCGCGCAGCTCGGGCGGGACGCCGGGGTGGCGCATGGTGAAGCCGCGCACATGCAGCTCGTAGATGACCGACTCGGCCCAGGGGGTCTTGGGACGGTGGTCGTGGGTCCACTCGTCGGGCGGGCCGTCCTGGGCCTCGTGGCCGACGACCACGCCCTTGGGGACGTACGGGGCGGAGTCGCGGTCGTCCCGTACGGTGTCGGCGACATGCTGCTGCGGCCAGTCCCGGACATGCCCGTAGACCTCGGCGCTCAGCGCGAACTCGCCGTCCACGGCGCGGGCGTACGGGTCCAGCAGCAGCTTCGCCGGGTTCCAGCGGGCGCCTGTCCAGGGGTCCCAGCGGCCGTGCACGCGGTAGCCGTACCGCCGCCCGGGCAGCACGCCGGGCACAAAGCCGTGCCAGACCCCATGGGTCGGCTCGGTGAGCGGACAGCGGGTCTCGGCCCCGTCCGCGTCGAACAGACACAGCTCGACGGCCTCCGCACCGCCCGCCCACAGCGCGAAGTTGGTCCCCGGCACCCCGCCGGGGCCCCGGCAGACCCGCGCCCCCAGCGGCTCCGGGCTGCCCGGCCATACGGCGGGGCCCGGCGACGGGGCGCCGCGCGGGGCGGTCAGCGGCGCGGCGGGGCGGCGGCGCCCGACGAGGCCGGCGGTCACGGTCGCGACGGACACGGGGCCGGCCAGGCCCGCGTCCGGCTCCGGCTCCGGCGGCTCGCTCGTCGCCGTCTCCTGCTCGGCTGCTTTGGACACGTCGGCCTCCGGCGGCTCGCGGCTCTCGCGCCGCCGCCCCAGCCGGGGCGCGGCGGGCAGCGCCTCATGGCGGGTGGCGGTCCTCGCGGCCTCCCGTGCCGCGCGGGCATGCCCCCGCCCTCGGAGCTGTTCTGCCCGCAATCCCACCAGCCCTCACCCACCCGGGCCTTGTGCGCGACGCACCTTGGCCGATTACCGGTGTGACCGCTCCCACCCGGGACTGAACCGTGACCATCAAGGGGAGTCCACGATCACCGCGATGTGATTACCTGTCGCCATGCGCGCGTGCGCGTGACCGGGGTTGCCGCGGGGCGCGGCCCTGCGGAGGGGGGGAGAGCTGTGGTGAGGGTGCGACCGATAGCGGGGGTTGCGACGGCGCGGGGTCGCAGGGGACTCTTCGCGCTGCTGCTCGGGGCGTTGCTGACGCTGGTCGCGGCATGCGGCGGAGGCGGCGGCTCCGGCGACGACGGCAAGAAGGGCAAGGACGGCAAGGGCGGCGCCGAGCGGAAGGCGTCCCAGGCCGTGGTGACGATCGCGCCGAAGAACGGGGCGAAGGGCGTCGACACCAGCGGGGCGCTCAAGGTCACCTCGGCCAAGGGCCGGCTGACCTCCGTCAAGGTCGAGGACGCCAAGGGCCGCCCGGTCGCGGGGAAGGTCGCGAAGGACGGGCGCGGCTGGCGGCCGGACGCCCACCTCCGCTCGGAGACGACGTACACGGTGGACGCCGTCGCCAAGGACACCGCGGGCCGCACGACGGCCAGGCACACCACGTTCACCACGCTGCGTCCCAAGGAGACCTTCCTCGGGACCTACACCCCGGAGGACGGCTCGACGGTCGGCGTCGGCATGCCGGTCTCGCTCCGCTTCGACCGGGGGATCACCCACCCCGGGGCCGTGGAGAAGGGGATCAAGGTCAGCGCCTCCCCGTCGGTGCCGATCGAGGGCCACTGGTTCGGCAACGACCGGCTGGACTTCCGGCCGCGGACGTACTGGAAGCCCGGCACCAAGGTGACGATGAGCCTGGACCTCGACGGTGTCGAGGGCAGGCCGGGGGTGTACGGCGAGCAGAAGAAGTCCGTGTCGTTCACCATCGGCCGCAGCCAGATCTCCGTCGTCGACGCCAAGACGAAGAAGATGACGGTCAAACGGGACGGCAAGACCATCAAGACCCTCCCGATCACCTCCGGCGCGCCCGGCCATGAGACCTACAACGGCACGATGGTGATCAGCGAGAGGCTCGCCGTGACCCGGATGAACGGCGCCACCGTCGGCTTCGACGGCGAGTACGACATCAAGGACGTGCCGCATGCGATGCGGCTGTCGAACTCGGGCACCTTCATCCATGGCAACTACTGGGCGGGCCGGGCGACCTTCGGCTCGGTCAACGTCAGCCACGGCTGCGTGGGCCTCTTCGACCAGCGCGGTGGCGGCGACTCGTCCACCGCGGCCGCCTGGTTCTTCCGTAAGTCGCTCCTCGGCGACGTGGTCATCGTGAAGAACTCGCACGACGAGACCGTCCAGCCGGACAACGGCCTCAACGGCTGGAACATGTCCTGGGCCACGTGGAAGGGGTAGGCCCCGCGCGGCCCCAGCCGCCCGCTCCCCGTTAGCCGGCGCTAACCTGCGCCCATGACTGTGAATCTCGAGGTCGCCGACGGCGTCGCCACCTTCCGCCTTGACCGCCCGCCGATGAACGCGCTCGACGTCGCCACCCAGGACCGGCTGAGGTCGCTCGCCGACGAGGTGACCCGCCGCGACGACGTACGCGCCGTGGTCATCTGGGGCGGCGAGAAGGTGTTCGCGGCGGGCGCGGACATCAAGGAGATGCGGGAGATGGACCACGCCGCGATGGTGGCCCGCTCCGGTGACCTCCAGGACTCCTTCACCGCCGTCGCCCGGATCCCCAAGCCCGTCGTCGCCGCCGTCACCGGCTACGCCCTGGGCGGCGGCTGCGAGCTGGCGCTGTGCGCCGACTTCCGGATCGCCGCCGAGAACGCCAAGCTCGGCCAGCCCGAGATCCTGCTCGGGCTGATCCCCGGCGCGGGCGGCACCCAGCGGCTCGCCCGGCTGGTCGGACCGTCCCGGGCCAAGGACCTCATCTTCACGGGCCGTCAGGTGAGGGCCGACGAGGCGTTCGCCATCGGCCTGGTCGACCGGGTGGTACCGGCCGACGAGGTCTACGAGCAGGCCCACGCGTGGGCGGCGAAGCTCGCGCAGGGGCCGGCGATCGCGCTGCGCGCGGCCAAGGAGTCGGTGGACCGGGGGCTTGAGACGGACCTCGACACCGGTCTCGCCATCGAACGCACCTGGTTCGCCGGGCTGTTCGCCACCGAGGACCGGGAGATCGGGATGCGGAGTTTTGTCGAGGACGGGCCGGGCAAGGCCGAGTTCAGCTGACCACGGACGGGTTCGGATCGCACCGGCCGAGGTTTCCGGGTCGCGTATGCCCCGTGCGAGCGAATTTTCTTCGCCATCGGTTGAGCCTTGGATGACCGGTTCGGGTACGCTGGGTGATCACGCGAACGCGCGGTGACATCGCTGGTCAGATGGGGTGTTTTAACTCCCTAACTGCCATTGGCATATGTCGGATCCGGTTTGTGGAGCCTGGGGCTCCGGTGTTCGGGATCCTATGGTTCCGCCCCGGACGGCCTTTCGGGCGGCCATGATGGGGGGCATGGCGGGCTTGGAGGGAATGGAGCAGCCGCAGCAGCGCACTGGTACGGCTGCGGTACGGCGGATGCCGTCCGTCGAGGACGATCCGGCTCTCAGGGCGCTCGAACTCTTCGGGAATCCCGCGGTCGAGGAGGTGCGGCTGCCCTCCCGCCCCGAATCCGCGGGGACGGCCCGCCGGTTGGCCGAATTCATCGTTGTGCGGGACTGGGGGCTGGCCTCTCAGCTCGCCGAGTACACGGTGCTACTGGTGTCCGAGCTCGTCGGCAACGCCGTACGGCACACCGGCGCCCGCACCTTCGGACTGCGGATGCTGCGGCGGCGCGGCTGGATCCGGGTCGAGGTCCGCGATCCGTCCCGCGGGCTGCCGTGTCTGCTGCCGGTGGGCGATCTCGACACCAGCGGGCGCGGGCTGATGCTGGTGGACCAGCTCTCCCAGCGGTGGGGCGTGGATCTGCTGCCCTGCGGCAAGACGACATGGTTCGAGATGCGGGTGACCGAAGGCTGAGCCGGCGTACGAAAGAGGTCCCCGTGCCGTCGGCGCGCGACGGTACGGGGACCTCTTCCGCCCCGGCCGTGGAGCGGAAGGGGTGTGCTCCGCGGCAAATGGGGGAACGACCTGGCCCGGGTCAATGGGGGTCGCGGCCCCGACTATCGCAGACGTGCTAGATCACTTCCAAGCCAATCCAAGGTGAGCTGTAACACTTGCCTTGTTAATGGCGGGTAAGGGGGCATATTTCCTTCGTTGTCTCCTTCTGGGCTCGGAATTTCCAGTGGTCCAGACCGTGACGCGAAATCTTTCTTTGCCCGGCGGTCCTTGGCATGGCCCTGTCGGCCGTTCACCATGGAACCGCGCTACGCGCGTCAAGCCCCCCCACGCCGCACCCCTACGCGTCACATCCCTTGTCTCGGCTACGCATTCGGGAGACCCCCCATGGAAGCGCACGGCCGCACCCCGACCCGTCGCACCCTTTTCCGCTCAGGCGCCTATCTCGCCACCGCCGCCATCGGACTCGCCGCCACCGCAACCCCCGCCCACGCCCACGACAGATACCGCCGCCGGGCCGCCGTCGCCTATCCCCCCACCCACTGGATCCCGGCCTCCACCTCCAACTACCGCGTCTCCAGCCGCCCGACCTCGTATCCGATCGACTTCGTCGTCATCCATGTGACCCAGGAGACCTTCCCGGACGCGATGAAGATCTTCAAGGACCCGGCCAAGCAGGTCTCCGCGCACTACATGGTCGCCTCGGCCGACGGCTACATCGGGCAGTTCGTCCGCGAGAAGGACGTCGCCTGGCACGCGGGCAACAAGGACTACAACAACCGCAGCATCGGCATCGAGCACGAGGGCTGGGTGGATCAGCCCAAGTGGTTCACGGACGAGATGTACGCCTCGTCCGCGGCCCTGACCGCGGCCGTCTGCGACCGCTACGGCATCCCCAAGACCCGCGACCACATCATCGGCCATGTGGAGGTCCCCGGCACCGACCACACCGACCCGGGCCCGCTGTGGGACTGGGACCGCTATATGGACCTGGTCAACGGGGCCTGATGCGCGTCCGGCGGGCCGCCGGCCACGGACCGCTAATCTGTGCGGGTCAGAACACACGCACGGAAGGGGCGGAACAGGTGTCGGACTTCGAGGCGGCGCGCAAGGCGTTCGAGCGGTACGACCTCAACGGTGACGGTCAGATCACCGCGGCCGAGTACAAGAGCGTGATGGCGCAACTGGGGGACCCGTATGTCACGGAGCCCGTCGCCCAGGCCGTCATCAACGCCCATGACTCCAACGGTGACGGGCTGCTCACCTTCGACGAGTTCTGGGCGGCCCAGAGCAAGAAGGGCTGACCGGGCCGCACGGCGGCGCCGCCGGCGCGTCAGCGCCAGCCGCGCCGCTGTGCGCTCGCCCGCCGTCTGCGGTCGTTGCACAGCAGACAGCGGCCGTAGCCGGGCGGCAGCGGATCGTCCGGGTCCCCGTACAGCGGATCGACGGCCCCGCGCGGATGCTCGGCGCAGCCCGTCGCACCGTGCGTGGCCGTGAGCGCTCCGGCCGCGGAGAGCGCCCGGCGCAAGGCGTCATTGAGCAGCTCGGTCTCCTGGCCGGAGGGCGTGGCGTCGAGTGCGAAGGCGATGTCGGACGCGGTGGTGAGCGCGCTGCGAAGTTCGCGCAGATCTGCGTAGCTCATACCGGGCAGCGTAGGCGCACCCACTGACAGCGCCCCGCCCGGCCGCCCTACGCCTCGCTCTCCCGCACCTCCTCCGGGCTCCGCGCGGTGCCCTCCGAGCCGGTGTCCTCCGGTTCCCCGACGGTGAGCGCCGCCCTGCCGGGGTCGGCCCAGGCCTTGAGCGCGGCCTTGCTGGAGAAGTCGGCGACGTCCTTGTCGAGCGGGCGGTCGGTGTACTGGTGGATCCGCCACTTCGCCTTGATGCGCGGCTTGCCCGCCGTCACGTAGTCCGCGATCCACAGCCCGTCCCCGGCGTAGGACGTGGTGTCGTGGTTGAGCCAGAAGTCCCGGTTGCAGTACAGCATCACGCGGTGCGTGGGCCGCAGCTTCTTGACCTCCCGGATGAACCGGTCCTTCTCGGCATTGCCGGCGCGGGTGCCCGAGCCGGTGGTCTCCCAGTCCACGGCGAGCAGATCGTGCTGCTTGGACGCGCACTTCTCGACGAAGTAGCGCGCCTGCGCCGCGATGTTGCCGGGCCACAGGAAGTGGTAGAAGCCGACGACGCACCCCGCCTCGCGCGCGCGGGCCGCCTGGGACGTCTGCTTCGGGTTGATGTACGAGCGTCCCTCGGTGGCCTTGATGAAGACGAACGCCAGCCCGTCCGCGTCGAAGCTGGTCTGGTGCGAACTCACGTCGATGCCGTGGAGCATGGTGCCTGCCTCATGGGGGAGAGAGAAGGATGGGAAGAAGGGCGTGCTCCCTTGTCATGCCCGGCCCAGGACCCTATGCAACGGGGACGGCGTCGCGCGTGCGATGTTCACGAAAGGGGTTGTACAGCCGCAAAATGCGCGGTTTCCCTTCGGGGTCGTGGTATGGCGACGAGGCTACGGTCGACGATCAGCTCCCTGTGACGCCGGTCGTGGGGCCCGTCGCGGGGCCGTCGCGTTCGCCGGGCCGGCAAGCGTGATGCTCGGGCGTCTCGCATTTCGACCGTCTGATCAGCCGCTGACCCGACGAGGCCCGCCGCACCCTTCGTCTGGGTGCGGCGGGCCTTTGGATGACGAGGTGGGACCTCAGCGGCGGCGGAAGACGTCCTTCATTTTCTCCTTCGCCTGCCGCGTATCGCCCTTGGCCTGCTGGGCCCGGCCCTCGGCCGTCAGCCGCTCATTGCCCACGGCGCGCCCGACGGCCTCCTTGGCCTTGCCCTTGAGCTCGTCGGCCTTCGCCTTGGCCTTCTTGTCAGCAGCCACCGCACTCACATCCCTAGGGTCTCGACAGCGGGTGCTCATCCCCCGGGTAACCGCAGATCCCGGATGTAAAACATGTGCCACGTCGGGGCCATGGGCCGACCTTGGAAACTTCCCCTGGTTCCCCTCGGATGCCCTGAGAAACATGCAGATTCAAGTGCGTGAGCTTCGTTCCGGAGGGCACACGTGGTGCTGGAGGTTGATAACCATGATTCCCCTGCTTCTCGTTCTTCTGCTCGCGCTGGTTCTCTTCGGTGCCGGATTCGCTCTCAAGGCACTGTGGTGGATCGCCGTTATCGTGCTTGTCCTGTGGCTGCTCGGCTTCGTTGTCCGCACCACGAAGGCAGGCGGTGGACGAGGTCGCTGGTACCGCTGGTAACGGGTACCACAGACAGTTCCTCGTGAACGCGGAAAGGCCCGGGCCTCGAAGAGAGGTCCGGGCCTTTCCGTGCCGCTCACCCCGACCCGACGGCGTCCGCGGTGGTCCGCAGGATGTCGCAGGTGTTCCGGAACTCCTCCGTCAGCCGGGTGGCCTCGACGACCAGCACGCCGTAGGGCCGCGTGGGGTCGGCCAGGCGCGCAGCATTATGGAGTGTGGCGTCGGGCGCTCCCTTCCCCATCCGGCGGGAAGCGGAGGGCTGCGGCGTCGGCCGTCCACTCGACGCCGCCGCCGGCCGGACGGAGGAAGGCGACGCGGTTCCCGGCTACCTGGTGGTCGAAGAGCAGCTCGGCCCTGCTGTGAATGGCCTGCACCACCCCCGTCCGCCTGCTGACCGGGTCATACGCCGTCTGTCCGGGCCCCGGGCGGCCCGGACAGTCCGTCCTCTCGGTTCCGGTGCTCATCCACGTCCCCCTGATTGCCTGGGCACGTAGGCGCTGTGGGTGGGATGGCGGCGGCGCAGAACCTCGTAGTCCGTCGCCTTGCTGTAGTCCCCGGCCTGTTTCGCTTGTTCGCGCAGCACCTCGTAGTGGCGGCACTTGGGGCATGGGTCGTTCATGCGTCACCTTCCGGGTGTTGCCTGGACGGCTGGACGCCGTCCTCTGCTTGCTGGGCTTCGGCCTCGCGCTGCCGTTGCTCGCGCGTGAGGTGTGCGCGGACCTTCGCGCCCATCAGGTCGGCGAGCCGCCACAACTCCGCGAGAGGGGGCTGCGGCTGTCCTTCGTCGCCCGACTGCTGTTCCTGGTTCTCGGCGGTGGGGGAGGCCGGCGTGTCGGGGGTCATTGGTTTGCCTTGGCGGGTTGCGACCGCTGACGGCGCGAGATCAGCCGTCGCGCGATGTTCGCCCATCGCGCGGATTCGCTTATGTGTTCGGAGGGAATGACCATCGGGGGAACTTTCTGACCTGGATGCCACTTGCGGGCTTTAATCACTGTGTGTACTCCCAGCGTTGCGGTGAGGAACAGCGAGCAACAGGGGGTTGAGCACACCAAGCGGCTTGGCGTGAGGGGAGAATCACAGGTGAGTGAGGCGAAGGAAGGTCAGGAACCGACCAGCGGAGCGGCGTTCCTCGGAGCCGAGGTGCGGACTTGGCGGTTGCAGGCGGATCTGAGCCAGCGGGAGTTGGGCTTGAAGGCCAACTACGGGCAGCAGTATGTGGCCAAGGTGGAGGCGGGCGAGCGGCTGGCGAGTCCTGAGTTCGCCGACGCGTGTGACCGGATCTTCGGGACGCCGGGTACGTTCGCGCGGCTTCGGAAGCGGGCCAGCCAGTTCGGTTACCCGGACTGGTTCGTGCCGTACGTGCAGTTGGAGCAGCAGGCGACAGGTATCTCGAACTACTCGGCTGCGCTCGTCATGGGCATGCTGCAGACGGCCGAGTATGCACGGGAGGTCTTCCAAGCCGTGCATCCCAGGGAGAGCGCGAACAACATCGACCCGATGGTCGAGGGGCGGCTGCGGAGGCGGGAAGTGATGGAGAGGGATGCGCCTCCGCTGCTCTGGTGCGTCCTGAACGAGGCATGCCTACGAACTGCGGTGGGCGGCGCCGAGGCCATGGCCGAACAGCTTGCCCACCTGCTGAGGGAAGCGGAGTCTCCGCACATCACCCTTCAGGTACTACCGTTCGCGGTGGGAGCACCCCCAGCGGCAGAGAGTTTCACGCTTCTGACGTTCGACGAAGGGCCGAACGTCGCCTACGCAGACACGGCGATGGCGGGCCAACTGATCGATTCAACAGAAGCGGTGGCGAACGCGACTGCCGCCTATGACCGGCTACGGGCTGCCGCTCTGCACCCCGACGAGTCGTTGGCCATGATCCGTAGAGTGATGGAGGAGTACGCCCGATGAGGACTGACCTCGACCTGTCCCGTGCTGAATGGGTCAAGTCCAGCTACAGCAACGGTAACGGAGGTGAGTGCGTGGAGTTCGCGCCCGGCATAGCCGCCACCGCCGGGGTCGTCCCGGTCCGGGACAGCAAGAACCCGGCAGGCGCGGCCCTGATCTTCTCGGCGGACGCATGGGGATCGTTCACTACTGCTCTGCGGAGTGAACAGTTTCCCACCGCCTGAGGTGTAGTGCCGCTGCAGCCCCGTTTGTTCGCGCGCACGCCTGAGGACGAACGGGGCCGCGGGCGCAGCCTTACGCGACGTCACGGAAACGTACCGTTGCCGGTCAGAAGGCCGTCCGCGATCCCTAGTCCGGTTGCCTTCAGCTTGCGCAACCCTGCCTCTTCTAAAGTGATTTGCTCATCCACACAGTCCAAGCGCTTCAGAAATGTGCGTTGTTCGGCGAGGTCCAGGTGCGGGAAAGGGCATGCGCGCACGTCGCCCTTGCTGCCCGCCGAGTCGGCGAAGTCCTTCAGTAGATACTCGTAGGCGGCGCCGATCATGTCGGGGAACTCGAAGTCCTCGCCGCGCAGCCGCAGGCTGCCGAAGTGGCCGATCAGGGTCGAGAGCCGAGCAGCGGATAGACCTCGATCGACTTGCCGTCGGGCAGCTCCACGGTGCGTGTCGCCGCCGCGTCCTCGTCATGAGGAACGACGAAGGAGAGCTCCTGCTCGTCGCGTAGGGACAACGCGTTCGCCACGCGGAATCTCAGCAGCATGCCACCCTCCTCACCGGCACAAAGTAACCGTGATGCGGCAGCATGGAGTGATCGTCTTGCACTCCGGTCAGCACGGCCATGACGTGGACGGTGAGGCCGCCTCGCGGGGTCTCCTTGTCTGTGCGGCGGATCCACTGAGGCCACCTTGCCCCCCTCGTGCCCACGTCCTAATCTCGCCATCTGAGTCGAACGGCCGTTTGGGGGAGGCTGGGCGTGGCGTTGCTCATGGTGGCCGCGACCGTGTACGGGGTGGCGCAGCTGCTGATCCTGGCATCGCCGACACGGTCGGTGCGGATTTCCACAGCACTGCTGACGATCGCGGTCGGCGTCTACGGGTGCGGCCTCGCGGCGGCGCTGCTGGAGCTCGCGTACACGCGGAGCGTCGCGGAGGTGACCGGGGACTCGCTGACCAAAGTTGTGGAGACCGCGAGCTATACGGTCGACCCGGTCATCGAAGAGCTCATCAAGGTCATGCCGCTGGTGCTGATCGGGTGGAATATCAAGATCCGCCGGCAGTGGGGGCTCACCGACCATGTGGTGCTCGGCGCGGGACTGGGGGCCGGGTTCGGGCTGCTGGAGGCGTTGGCGCGGTTCGGGCTGGACGCGGACCGGGCGATCGCGCATCCGGCCGGGGCTGGGCCGTTCCCGACAGCCTCCGCGCCCCCTATATCCCCGGCCCCGAACAGGTCTTATCCGCCTGGTTCCCCGCTCCGCAGGGCACCCTCGAACTGGGCGACCTCACCCCGAGCGCGGCTACCAGCCCTCACTTGGTCTACACGGCTCTGACTGCCCTCGGCGTCGGCGTCCTCCTGCGTGCGAGGGGCTGGATACGCGCGCTCGGCGCACTACCGCTGGCTGCCACGTCGGCCCATCACATGCTGACTAACTACGCTGCCGCGCACCCGATCGACCGCGACGCCGCGTCGCTGGTCGACACGTTCGAGGCGATGCTGTGGGTCGTGCCGCTGGCGTGTCTAGCGGTCGCCATGGCCGTCGATCTGCGGCAGCTTCGGCGCGGGAAGTCGGTCGTGCCGGGCGTCCTGCTGTACGCGGAGCGAGCCGGGGGTTCCGGCCTGACCGCGCTGGCGTCGTACGGGGCCTGGTGCGTTCCCTGGTCCACGCTGATCGCATTGCGCTTCGCCCGGCTGCGGCGGTCCTTGCTCTACGGGGTGACGGGCCGGGCACCGTATCCCGGCGCCGAAATTCTGCACCGCACCGTCGCCTGGAGCGTCGCCCAGATCGACGCCTCGGACCGCGAACACGCCTGGCGGGGCGTCGGCTTACGGGACGTGGTCACGGCGGGGCGTGGCATGCGGGACTGGCGCCGGAAGTGGTTCGTCCTCATCTCCCTCGGGCTGATGGTCCCGGCCGTGGCCCTCCTGGGGGTCGGCTCCTTTCCCGCCGCGGCCGAAATCCAGGAGCGCTTCGCGTCGGGCAATGGCCCGTACATCCTCGTGGGCTTCGGGATCGCGGGCCTGCTGTGGACTGGCTGGCAGCTCGTCCTGCTGCTGCGCGCATGGCGGGCGACCCTCGCGTCGCCGCATGGCGAGGTGCTGGCCACCATCCGCTTGCGCGTCTGGACCGCGGCGGGCGGCTGTGTCACGGGTGTGCTGCTGTTGCTGAGGTTGCGGGACGGTGTGGGGCCGGGCGACCCGGTGATCCGCAATCTCCACCTCCTGGAGGCGCTGAACAACTTCCTGGCCTACCTCGGCTTCGCCCTCCTGCTGATCGCGCTGACGGCTCTCATCCCGCCCGGCGGCGGGCTCGGGCTCGCTCTGGCAGGCGCCAGAGTGGGGGCGGGCGTCATCACCCAGGAGGCCGCCGTCCACGCGGCCGTGTACGGCGCCCTGGGCGTCGTCCTCATGGCCGCGGCCGGCAACGCGAGCTCGCCTGACAGTTCCTCCCGCCAGCAGGGGGAGGATGCCTCGAAGTCCGCTGATGAAGATCAGCAAAACTTGACTTTCGAGCCGTCACCCAAGCATGGCCAGGCACAAAGGGGAAATACTGCCCCTGAACCTGCAAATCCTCAGAGCACCCTGGAGGACTCGATTACCTTCAATCCGAATACGACGCGACGGGTGGGAGTTGACAAAGGCCGGGGAATTCGCCGTATTCGACGAAACGCACAATGGGACCGGCATATATCATGGTCATGTCCGGAAGTGGAGCGAACTGAGTCAGCAGATGCAGAGTGCCCTGCGGAAGGCAGGCCTCGTGACGGCCAAAGGCAAGATTAAGTAGCCCCCCCCCGGCTAGGAGTATCCCATGCAGTATGAGAGGCCCCGGCAGGTAACTGCGGAAGAAGCCGCAGCGACCTTCCACTCTGGGCAGCCGCGAGAAATTGCCGAGACTTTGATCGCAGCCTCTTTGAGCCTTCAGGACAGGGAATGGGTGGAGCAATGGCTGATTCACTTCAGCGCTCACCCTGCTTCCGACGTGCGAAGGGCCGCTGCTCTCTCGCTAGGCCACCTTGCCCGGCTTCACCGGCAGGTTTCGCCCCAGGCAGTTGAGGCGGTGGGGCAACTTCGGGATGACCAGTCTCTTTCGGGTGCCGCCGCTGACGCACTCGAAGATGTAGAAATTTTCACGCGTGATTCGTGACCGGGAGCCGTGGAGGCTCGGCGACCTCTGTATTGCGCCAGGGCAGAGTGCACTCGACGGACCCCGGGGATGCCCTTGACGCGATAGCGCATGCCCTTCCCGTATAGGGCAGTTCGTTCACGCTTCCCGGTCTCCTTGTTGGGCCGCTTCTTCAACCATCTGTCCTCTATGTAGCCAGCCAAGGTGGTTACTGCTCCTCGTTCGGTACACCCGGGATCCCCGGCGATCGGTTGGTGTGAACGCATCCGGGCGCTCGTCCTTATCCCGCGTTCGCGGATGCGTTGCTGAAATATTGCTTCTGCCGGCAGCGGCTACCGCCTAGCACGTGACGTACGTCGCGTGCGCTTCTGGGTCAGGGGGTTGAGAGCCGGGTTGGAGCGTGAATCTGAGCGCTCCTGGGTTGCAACCCATTCATTCAGAGCAGATATCCGATACATCACTCGTCCGCCCATCCTGAAACTGGGAGGGTCCTGACGGCGGTGTCGCCATACATAGAGGGTGTTTGGGGATATGCCCAATATTGCGCCGCCCGGGGGAGTGTAAGAAAGGCTGGCTTCGCGCACGGCGCTGTCGCTTCGGTCATGCTGACCCCACTTCGGTTGCTTGCTGGGTCAGCATCACCAAGGAGTGACGATTTGGGTGAACCGAAAATAGGTGATATGGGGAGCCCTGGACATCGTGGCAGGCGATGTAATCAAGATGCCCACATATGGTGTCCACTGCGGCCGGGTCTGTCTCGCCAGCTCGGTGAGGCCCTCAGACCCTTTCCGCCAGAGGTCGGCGGCGGCCGACGCAATCGCACCACTGTCATGTGACACAGCAGCGACCGATCGAACGGGGACCACGAAGGCGAGGAGCGGGGGATCCGAGTGGTCAGACGTCTCCAGCCGCGCCGTATCACCCTCGCGGCGGCCGTGAGGCGGTTGCTCTAACCGTGGAGGAATACGAGCAGCTGATCGCCAGTCGACGGCAGATCGGCGGTCAGAGCGCCCGGGTACGGGTGCTCGCCCAGCAGGCCAAGCGGACCGAACGGCTTCTGCAGGACCTCAAAACGCTGATCGCGACCCCGCCCGCGAGCTGTCCGGAGCAGGGCAGGACCGTTCCGACGGCGTGCGCGGCATCGTGCCCCCCGCAGGAGGCAAGGGCGGAAGACGCGGATGCGGGCTGTCTGCGCTGCGCGATAGCGGCGCTGTTGCGCCATCACCGGGAACCGGTCTCCTGAAGCCCTCGAACTCCTCCACCGAAAAGCGACCGGTAGGAAGTTGAAAGCCAGCACCGGCGAATCCATCCTGCCTCCTTGCGCCCAAGCGCCATTCTCTCCCCAGCTCCGAACCGGCGAGACGTCGCGACACCATGTCACCTGGGCGCCCTTCGCGCTCAGAACATTGTGATACTGCGCTACGACAGTCCGGCGGCCGGGCACGGTCGTGTCCCGCGTCGTCGGTGTCATGCCTTGCGGTGTCGCGCGGCCTGGTTGTGCCGGAAGGTGAGCCCGTGGCCGGGTTCACCGGACGCGCCGGGTCGAATGTTTCCGCCGGAGGGGTCGAGCGTGCCGTCGAAGAGCATGTTTTCGATCCGGACGTGGTCGTGGAACCACTCAAGGTGCCGGAGATTGGGGATGGCCGCGGCGGCGTGGGCGTGGAGATGAGGGGCACAGTGTCCGGAGATCTGGAGGCCCAGTCCTTCGGCTACGGCGGCCGCGCGCAGCCAGACGGTGATGCCTCCGCAGCGGGTGACGTCTGCTTGCTGCCTGGCTGCGGTATCCGACGGCGGTGGACGCCGCGCTGGTGGCGATGGCGGGGCCGGGCGGCTCTGCCCGGTTGGACTGGCTTCTGGGTGGAGATCCGCGTGAGGTGGCCGAGGCGGACTACGCCTGGCGTACCTGGGTGGACGAGGTCGTGGCGAGCTGGGCGGCAAGCCTGCTCACCTCTCCCGCTCTGGCCGATGCGGCCGTAGCGGCGCTCGCGGGCTGCGAACACGCTGCCGCATCACCGGTCGACTTCCGCCGGCTGACGACTCCCGACGCGTACGACCGGCGGGCGACCCCGCTGCTGCGCCACCCGGATCTGATGGCACCGGTCATAGATCTGCACCATCGGCAACTTCTTGATCGTCTGCACAGCGACCCCGTGGGCGCGGTGTGATGGTGAGGACGGTCGCATCGTCCTCGCCATGAGCGGTGGCGCCTGCCTCGTCAGCGGTCCTTGCCCATGGCCTTGCGGACGGTGTCGCGGGTCCGATCGATCATGGCCGCCATCGGACCGAGTGCGACGTTCTTCGCTGCCGTCTCCACTCCCGGGTGCGGGTGGGTGGGAGCCATGGCCTCGGCGGTTTTGACGGCTTTGGCCATGGTGGCCAGCTGCCCGGGATCGGTCCGTCGCCGCAGCTGAGCGAACTCGTAGCGCTCCTCGGAGCGGGCGTGTTCCATGACCTCGGTGCGCAGCTGGAGGAGCATGGGCAGGAACTGGGGGTTTTCCGTGCCCATCTCATCGAGTCGGCTCAGCTTCTCCTTGGCCTGCTTTTCCTCCCGCAGCCGGTCCTCGACCAGCTGATCGCCGCCGTCGAAGGTCCGGCGCGCCACGGGGTGGACGACTTCCTCCTCCGCCGTTTCGTGGACCGCCAGCATGCGGACCAGGCGGCGGAAGGCATCCTGTCGCTCCTCGCCCGTGGTCCGCTCCACCTCGTCGAAGAGATTGCGGATGTCGCCGTGTTGGCGCATCAGCAGCGCCACCACGTCGTCCTGGACGTCGGCGGCGGCGTCGTGAGTCTGATCTTTCACCATGTCCTCCCTTGAGCGGGGCAGCCGGGTCAGTCGCGTGAGCGCAGGGACCGCACCGGGTGTTCGCCCTCGGACAGCCGGTATTCCCGGCCGAACATCTCGCGGTGCTGCTCCATCACGCGCTCGCTCGGCGGCTGGTCGCCGTCGTTGAGCTGGGCCTGCATGGCCTCGAACCGCTCATGGGCCTCGCGTACGTAACCGGTGCCGAGGGTCGTGAGGTCCATCTGGGTGTCCAGCAGCTCACGGAGGTACGCCTTGTTGGGCTCGAAGGTGAGCACGTTCGGCAGCTCCGGGGCGACGACCTCTTCGGGCTCGCGGCCGTCGTTTCGGCGCATGAGGTCGCAGGCGATGCGCAGGTGCTCCAGCTCCATGTTCAGGTGCAGCTCCCACACGGCCTTCACCTTGGGGTCCGGTTCCTGCTCCATGAAGGAGTAGTAGAGGTAGCACTCGTTGTACTCGTGGTTGACCAGTTGCTCCCACCAGGTCTCGCCCGGGTCGACCAGGGACTCGTAGTGGGTGACGTGCTCCTCCTCGATGAGCCCGATCTCCTGGTAGAGCTGTCTGGCGATCGGCTCCATGTACTGCGGGCCGACGTTCATGTAGAAGTTCATGGTCTGCTGCTCCGCCGACATGATCGTCAGCGCGTGGAGCTTGGACAGCGGGTCGGTGTGGTTCCGGTCGTAGGGCTCGCGGACGTTGTCCACCGGATCGCGGTGGTGGAACCTTGTCGGACGGCCGGGCATGACCTCGGTCAGACCCTGGACGATCTCCTCCGCCTTCCGGTGCTCGATCATCTCGTACAGGTTCGCGTACCGGTACAGGTGATCAAAATCTTCCAGCACACCGAACTGGTATGCCTGCGTGAGATACGGATCGGGCTCCATACGGGCCACCCACGCCGTCAGATCCACCGCCACCTGCTCGTAGGCGATCGTCGTCTCCAGCACCGAGGCCACCCCGGGCAGAAGCCAGTTCACCACCTTCTGCTGCTGCGCCTCGATAGAGCGGGTACGGGCCAGCTGCCGCTTCACTTCCTGGTCCCGGCAGTGGCGAGCCATCTGGTGGCTGAACAGAATCGCCTCGACCTCGATCCCGTTCATCGCGATGATCCGGCACCGCGTATAGGGGTCGCAGTGATCCGGGTCGATCGGGGCAACATCCAGCTCACGCCAGGTGCGCAGTTGGCGGTCAAGCGGGATTCCGCGCTGCTCCAACGGGTTGAACGGCATACAGGCTCCTACGAGGCGACGGGAATATCTTCCGTACCCGGCCCAGACGCCGAAAATGCGATTATTTGACACATTCCGCCTGTCGGCGGAGCCCAGAAGACTGGCGAACGCGAAGGCATTCGAAGTTCAGGGGGACGAGGGGCCATACCGGACTCTCCCCGGTGGATTCCTCCCAGCAGCGTGCGGGGCACCCCGCTCCCGATCGGTAGACCCTGCTTCCAGCAGGCCCCGGGTCCAGGGGCGGGGCCGCAGGGCGGGAGGGATGTCGACGAGGGCAACCCTGCTCGCGTTTACACCGCGGCACCGCCCCCGCAAGGGCGGTACCGTTCCAGTCAGCGGCCGAGTGCCTTGGCCAGCTGTTGCTTGTTCATGTTCGAGCGGCCCTCGATGCCACGCTGCTTCGCCTCGTTGTAAAGCTGATCGCGGGTCGGACCCTCAGGGCCCCGGTGGGAACGCTCGCCGCCTCGCTGCGGCGCGGACTTCCTGTCCTGCGTCGAAGTCTTGCTGGCGGACTTTGCCTCTCCCGAACGAGCGCGTTCCTTATTGACGGTGCGGGCCGCGATTTCCTTGGCACGGCCGGTGGACGTACCGCGCTTCTCCGCGCCTTCCTTGATGTGTTCGTACTGCCGTTCACGCTTACGGCTGGATCCTGCCGGCACTGTCCTGCCTCTCTTTCCCTATTCGCCCCGAGCATGGCGCGATCCCGGAACTGGCACGGGGCACGTCGCGAGGCGCGAGCGGCTCCCGCTATTTGCCGCGAAGGGTCGGCGATCTCCTTGTCGGCGATCTGGTCCCCTCCCTCCAGGTGGCGGCGAACGGCAGGGAGAGGTGCTGTTCCTCGGCGGCTGAATGGCGCACCACTTCGATGACCAGTGGTCAGGCGGTCGCTTCCGTTCGGAATTTTCCGAGTGACGGCCTGGATCTCGTCAAAAAGGACGTCGACCTCGCGGTGGTCGGTGGCCAGTTCGTCGATGACGTCCCCGCCATCCCCGCCCTGCCATCACAACCCTCACTGCCTCGTGGCGGCTACAGTGTCACCGCCCGAGTTCCCTCGAATTATCGCTCTCTGACAAGCATCCCGCCAGGGCCGCCGACCGCACTCCCACGCCGTCCTTCGCATGTCACTGGCTGGAATGAAGGACACACCGAGCGGTACTGGGACGCGGAAGACCTATACACGCGGGCCGATCAGGACGGCGCACGGATAGGTCCGGTATGCCCACGTCTTCCGGCCCAGTCCGCTGCAGACGTGGGCACGGACGAATATGACGCCGGTGCGTCGGGCTGGCGGCGGCGTCGCAGGCCCCACATCAGCGAGCCGTCCGGGCGGTGCGGCTGTGGCCGCCCCGGTCGGTGTCGCTCGCGGCCGCGCTGGCAGCGAGTGCGAGCAGCAGCGCGATGACGCCGATGATGATGTTGTTGACCACGGTGCGTGTGGTATCCACGTTACCGGCCACTACCCACGGCGCGACGATGGTCCAGACCCCGAGCAGGGCGGCAGCCCACGCCCTGGCGTGCGTGCGCTCGTAGGCGAGCCCGAAGCCGCTCAGCAGCAGCGCGTAGGCGATGCCGGTGATCAGGTTGTTCACGGTCAGGGTGCTGAAGCCATTGAAGCCCGCGATCCATGGCGACGCGGCCAGGTACAGGCCGGTGATGAGGGCCAGCGCTTCAACGGCCTGTCCCTGCTGGGTCGATGCAGCCCGCTCGGCCCGGGCGTGGCGCTCCCGCATGTCCAGGATGTCCGGGTGGGACTCCATGGTGGTGTGCGTCCGGTCGGTCATGATCGCCTCCTGCTTCTGGGGTCCGGGTGTCCCGCTGAGAGCCGGGTACCCGCCAGATGGCCGCACACCCACCCGGCCCCGGACACGTCACGCCGCCATCCGGACGGACACCGACGGCCGACAGCTCCAAGGCAGCGCCCGCCAGGCACAGGGGAGAAACACTCCGTCGGCATCGCGGCATCAGTGACGCCATCAACGTCAGCGAACGCGGTCCCCCTCTGCCACGCCCCGTTCCGTGCGCCCCCGCCGCGGCACATGGCCATCGCGAGCGGCCGTCGAGCGTGTCGGGTGCCGGCCCCCGTGGCCGTTGCCGCCCCGGGTACTCAAAACCGTCCCGTCGCCGCCCAGGTGGCCACGGGAAGGCATTGCGTGCTTACCCGGTGGCCGAGGCTCTGTTCGAGCCGTGGGACGCGCCGGCATGACGACGGGCAGCTGTGCGCCCACGCAGCCTGAGTCGGCCAGGGGGTCTCACTTCGATACCGTGCCGTCCCGAATCAAGCGCCGTCATGTGTGTCTGTCTCCGCCGGTCGGCTGGTCCGCCTGGGTGGCCGGTCGAGGATGGGCGCGCTGGAAGGTGGAGTACAGCCACCACAGGGACGGCAGCAGGAGAACGGCTCCGGCTGCGAGGGAGACCAGGCCGGCCGACAGGACGGTGTCGGTGGCAAAGGCGTTCTGGAGTGTGGCGCCGGGCAGCAGGCGGGGGTACTGGGCGATGCCCCAGCCCCATAGCAGGCCGGCGACGGCCAGGGCGGCTGTCAGCCGCACGGCCAGAAAACGTTGGCCCCACCTCAACAGGCCGAGCGAGACCAGCCCCGACGCCACAAGAGGATCAGCAGAGGCAGGGCGCTGCCGGAGGTGAGTTCGGAGTACAGCTCGGGCGCGTCGACATGCAGAGACGACGAGCCCTGCGGCGGACAGGACCCCGACGACGAGGCCCGTGACGAGGGCGCGGCGGCGGAACGCCTCGGTCAGCGGCATATCACCGGCTCGCTGGGCGTCTCGGGTGAGGTAGACCGCAGCGAGGTAGGCGGCGGTTCCCACCGCGAGAGCCCCGCTGACAACGGAGGTGGGGTTCATCCAGCTGGAGACCGTGTCGCCTCGGGTGATGCCCGCGGGGACCCGGCCGGAATGTCCAGGACGGCGGTGTCCTCGGTGACGTTCTCCCGGTGCAGCGCCTCGGTCAGCAGCCACGTGTCATGCTGCGGCGCGTACACCCTCGGAGGGGTCATCAGCATCATCCACCACGAGTACCCGCAGATGGCGCCGAGGCACGTCTCGCGGCCCGGAACAGGGGTATGTGGCCCGCTTGTTTCTTCGTGCCGGGGTTACCCGGCCAGCGACCGGCCAAGGTCGCCAGGGGCCGGCCGCTGCCACTGGCCTTCCGAGCCTGAACGGAGAAGCGCATGATCAAAGCCATCAAGGAACAGACCGTCGGGCAGTTGGGCGGAAAAGGGAGTGTCCTGGCGCGGCAGCGGCGCGACCATGCTGAGATCGACCAACTGATGGACCGCTACGCCCTTGCTGGAGGCGACGATCGGCAACGTGTGCTGAAGGAGCTCGTCCAGCTTGTCTTCAGCCACGCCTTCGCCGAGGAGACCGTGCTGTGGCCGGTGGTCAGGCGCAGTGTGGCGGACGGAGAAGAGCTCACCTGCCGCGTGGAGGAGGAGCACCAGGAGATCAACGACCTGGTCGCCGAGGTCGAGCGCATGCCCCAGGGCGATCCCGTGCGTGAGGAAAGGATCGAGCGCGCCTTCGGCCTGATCCGTCAGGACATCCGCGACGAAGAAGACCTGCTGCTACCGCGGCTGCAGGAGACGATGGACGCGGCCCGGCTGCGCCGGCTCGGAGCGGTCTGGGAAGCCGCACGTCTGACAGCCCCCACCCACCCGCACCCCGTCGTCCCGCGGCGCCCTCCGGGCAACGCCGTCCTGGGCGTGCCGCTGAGCGGGTATGACCGGTCGCGCGACCTGCTCGGTGGCACCGTCGGTCATGGCGCCAGGAGGCTGCTGGCCTGGGCCGCGGGCTTGTTGTTCGCGGCCTTCACCGCAGCCCGACGGCTGCGCAAGAGGTCGTGAGAAGGCTCTGAGTAACCGCCCTCGGACACCCTCGGCGTACCCAGCTGGTCGGATGGGGGCGGGGTGTTCCCCTTGCTCTTGCTCTCTGCACGTTTCCGCAGGCGATGGGTGGGGACTCGCCCTTTATGGTGGCGTATGGATCGGAGCAGCGGGTTCGTGTTCCCGCGTTGCGGGCCGGCTGGCTGACTCAAGCGTTCGTGCATTGGCCCTTCCGTCCGGATCAGCTCCAGGCTCTGGTGCCCGAGGGGCTGGTCGTGGACGAGTACGAGGGTGCGGCATGGGTGAGTCTCACGCCCTTTGTCATGGCGGACGTGCGTCCCCCCGGCATACCCGCGGCCGTGCCGGGGCCTCCGACGTTCGCGGAGACCAATCTGCGGACCTACGTCCGGCGTCCGGACGGGCGGGACGGGCTCTGGTTCTTGTCCATCGAGGTGGCCTGCCCGTTGATGGTGGGAGCCCGTGCCGTCGGCGCACCGTACAACCCGGGCAGACTGAGTGTCTCCCCGAAGGGCGATTCCATCTCATACGTCGGCTCCCGGTGGGGCGGTACGCCGTCGTACCGCCTGGTTGTCCGCCGTGGCGAGCCGATGACGCCGACCGATCGGGACATATGGCTGACCTCGCGCTGGCGGGCGTACACGCGCCGACTCGGCGCGCTCTGGGAGACGCCTGTCGAGCACGAGCCCTGGCCGTTGTCCGATGCCACTGTTGACGTGCTTGAGGAGACGCTGACCACCGCGGCGGGCCTTCCCCCGCCCCTCGCCGAGCCCGTGGTGCACTTCTCGCGAGGCGTCAGGCATGTGCGTCTCGGCGTCCCCCGGCCCGTCGGGCCTTGGGCGGCCCCGGCGGATAGTACCTGAGCCCGTTGCACAGCTGGCACTGTCCGAGGACATGCAACGGGAGCGAGCATGAGCCGAAAACACGGCAAGGCCACCCGCCCCGCGCGGCTGCGCTTCGAAGGATGGATCGCGGGCACGGGCACCTCCTCCGGGGCGCGCATCGTACTGGGACACTGGAAGCGATCGCCGTTCGGGCCGTTCAGCGACGTGATGATCGAGCGAGCGAACGGGGAACGGCTGCTGTTGGCTCCCACGCGGGAGACGGCGGACTTCATCGCCCGCACCTACACCTTCGACACGGTGGGCATCGTCCCGGTCCGCGTGAGCGTCGAGGCGGGCACCTGGACCATCAAGGCCGGGTCACTGGACGTGTGCTTCACCACCGGTCGACGAGGACCCGTGGGACTTGCGCTACGTGCTGTGCCCGGCGCACTCGCCCGCCGTCCTGCCTGGAGCGCCTTGATGGACTTCCCCGCCCGCCTGCTGCTGACCGGAGTGCGGACCCGCGGCAGCACCGGCGCCGGGCGCCGTGAATGGTACGGTGCGCGGGATCTGAGACCGATCGGCGCGGTTTCGGCGGTCTTTGAAGGCGATGACCTCGGCGTAATGGCGCCGGTCGAACCGCCTTTGCGCTTCGGGTTCGGTTCGGTGCCCCGGAAACCCACCGTCACACGGATCACCACGACGGTGGCACCGAGCTGGAGCGGCGCACCCTTCAGGTCCCGGGCCTGAGCACGGGCCGACCAGCCGTCCCTGAGCCTTTCCCCTCAACGCCGGCGGCTTTGTCCATCAACGCGCCGTACGCCAGTTGCAACGGGGGGCGGCGGGGTCCCCGTCAGCGGCCAAGTGCCTTGGCCAGCTGCTGCTTGTTCATGGTCGAGCGGCCCTCGATACCACGGTGCTTGGCCTCGTTGTACAGCTGGTCGCGGGTCGGGCTCTTGGGGCCGCGGTGCGAACGCTCGCCGCCTCGCTGCGGCGCGGAGTTCCGGTCCTGCGTCGAAGTCTTGCTCGCGGACTTCGCCTCTCCCGACCGAGCGCGTTCCTTGTTTACCGTGCGGGACGCGGTTCCGACGCTGGACGGGGCGGCCACGCAACGCGGGTCTCCGTTATTTTCCGCGTCCGGTGACGAAGTCGCGGGCTCGGTCCACCAGCCCTGCGCCGGGGGCGAGGATCTTGTTACTCGGCGGCGTGTCCGGGGCGCTGGGGTGCGGCCGAGTGGGGGCGGTCTTCTTCGCGCGCCGGACCTTTTCTCCCAGCTCGTGCAGCTCATCCGCGTCGCAAGCCTGCCGCAGCTGGACAAAGAGGTTCTGCTCCTCATCACGGACGTGGCTCGTGACCTCTGTCTTCAGCTTGGTGACAAGCTCGTCGAAGTCAGCGGGGACTGGAAGCAATCACCACCGAGCAGTTCGACCGCGTGATGCGCACGAATCTGTACGGCATGTTCTGGCTCTGCAAGATGTCCCTGCCGCATATCCCGGAAGGCGGCAGCATCATCAACACCACGTCGGTGCAGGCATACAAGCCCAGCCCTCACCTGCTGGACTACGCCACGTCCAAGGGCGCCATCGTGACCTTCACCCAGGGCCTCGCCGGCAACCTGGCGGAACGCGGCATCCGGGTAAACGCCGTGGCCCCCGGCCCCGTGTGGACACCTCTCATCCCGGCCACCTTGCCGGACACCTCGAAATTCGGCGGCCCAAGCCCCCTGGGGCGCCCGGCCCAGCCCGCTGAGATGGCACCCGCCTACGTTTTCCTGGCATCACAGCAGGCCAGCTACGTCACCGCCGAGATCCTCAACGCCACCGGCGGTACACCCCTGCCCTAGCATCGCCTGCCCTGACCGGCATCAACCCGCACCGGCCCCCGGGGGCGGGGGCCAGCGCCCGCAGCATTCGCTGTGCGGACGCACTCATTCTCGGCATGTGCCGGCCGCGCGGACGCGAGTGCCTGCTCCATGGCGCACGACGTCGCGGGCGGGCTTGTCACGGCGTAGCCCTTGGTAGTGGGCTCCGTTGGGGGCCACTCGGTGAAGGCACTGCGGACGGGTGTGGAAGCCGATATGAATCTTTCTGACGCGGGCGATCCGAACCATGGCCGCCGACCTGCCGGGCATGAACAGCCGTACTGGTGGCCGCAGTTTGGTACTTGCTGTGCTGGGTGACATCGGCCAATACCTGTCAGACTTCGGTGTGAGGCGACGCCGAATGCTTCCCTGCCGCCCGGAGTTGGTTGCGCATCAGCGCGATCGCAGGCCACAGTATCCACCGCGCATAGGGCATCAGCCGCAGGGAAGGCGATAGCCGTGCGCCTCAAACGCTTTCAGCATTCTGACGAAGGGATATCCGCCATGCCTTACGTCCTTCACCGCCTGTACCGGGGACTGCGCTTCATCGGGGTGCCCCGGAAGAAGCGTCCGACCGGCGCCCCGTCTCGCCTCGGCCGAGGCCCCCACGGCGTAACTGCCGCATCGATGATCCAACAGGTCGTGCACAAGCGAAATTTGGTCCGGAGGAGCGCCGATGGAGCCCGGGAATAGCGTGCATGGCGCGTTCACAGGGGGGTACTCGGCCCTCGGAGGTTGATAATCATGGTTCCCCTGCTCCTTGTCCTGCTTCTCGCTCTGCTCCTTTTCGGTGCCGGATTCGCTCTGAAAGCATTGTGGTGGATCGCAGTCATCGTTCTGGTCGTCTGGCTGCTCGGCTTCGTGGTGCGCTCCACAGGAACCGCCGGGCGAAAGAGCCGCTGGTATCGCTGGTAGAGGCTGAAACGCTCTTCTTCCCAGATCGGGCCGGACCGGAGTGGTCCGGCCCGACCGCGCGGACGCCCCAGGACACAGCACCCGCATGCCTCCAGCAGGTGGCGACCCGCCCGCACACCCAGGTCGAAAGCTGAAATCACATGCCGTCACTGACCGATTGGGCCTGGAATGCGAAAGGCACGACGCGGCGCTGACGCAGTGGGCCCAGGAAGGCGCGCGGCGGTGAAGGACGACGCGAAGCAGTCGAAGCCGGGCAAAGGAGCCCGTCGGCGGCGAGGATACCACCCTCGCCGACGCTCTCGGCGACAACATGCGGACCCGGAACTACGACCCCGCACAGGGCCGCTTCACCGCCAAGGACCCCTTGAAGCCGGGACAGAACACCCCGGCCGAATCCTCCTACGTGTACATCGGCAACAGTCCGACGAACCGTTATGACCCGGCCGGTACCTGCTGGTGGATCCCCGGCAGCGGCGACGAGAGCTGCTGGACCGCCGAACTGCCGGGCACTGAATTCATCCCGTTGGAACCGGCGCTGGACAAGATCGGCAGCGCGTTCGTCGACACCTGCACCTCGGGGGCCGACTACGCCAAGGCGAACGGCCGCTGGGGCTGGACCGGCTGCGTGGACGAGTTCACCGGAGTCGGTTCGGCGCGCCGAGGCGTGGACTCGTTCCAGCACGGTGACGTGGCCGATGGAACGGTTCAGTCCGCGAACGGCTCGGCACCACCCACCTCAACCTGGACGGCACTGTCATCCGCACCGACCGTGTGGCCGCCGCCGGCCCCAACGGCGCGGACCTGTGCCGTCTCGCCTGTGCAGACTTGACAAACCAGGCCAGCATGTTGATGAGGCGAGTGACTCGTGTAGGTATTCTCCATTGCTGGGCGGCAGGGGAGCGCGGACGCCTTTGGACAGGGCAACACGCGGTGCGAGCAGCGGGACCGCGACATGCGTTCTGATCTGGGAAGACGGATCTGGTACGACCGCGCGGCACAACCCAGCATGACCCCTATCGGGCTCGTAATGCGTAGGCGATGGCGCGGTGCGTCTTAGTCGTGAGCACTCGTGTAGTCACGGGCCACCCGAGTTGGACCGGGGCCGTCGCTGTCGACCCGCCTGATCGACGAGTCATGGGCGAGCAGGACACGGGGCCGATGCACGCGAGTCGGGCCGCGCAACCGCGGGGTCCCGCAGGGGCATCCCAGGGACTTTTCAGGGACTTTCGGCTCTGTCAGAGGGACTTCCCAGGGACATTCCGCCGTACAGACGAGGAAGTCCGTGACAGAGCTGAAAGACGCGAATCACCTGGTCAGCGCTGGTTCCGTCAGCACTCGATGACGTTCACCGCGAGCCCGCCCCGCGCCGTCTCCTTGTACTTGACTTTCATGTCGGCGCCCGTCTCCTTCATGGTCTTGATGACCTTGTCGAGGGAGACATGGTGGCGGCCGTCGCCGCGCAGTGCCATGCGGGCGGCGGTGACCGCCTTGACCGCGGCCATGCCGTTGCGCTCGATGCAGGGGATCTGGACGAGGCCGCCTACGGGGTCGCAGGTGAGGCCGAGGTTGTGCTCCATGCCGATCTCGGCGGCGTTCTCGACCTGTTCGGGGGAGCCGCCCAGGACCTCGGCGAGGCCGCCGGCGGCCATGGAGCAGGCGGAGCCGACCTCGCCCTGGCAGCCGACCTCGGCGCCGGAGATGGAGGCGTTCTCCTTGAAGAGCATGCCGATGGCGCCCGCGGCGAGGAGGAAGCGGACCACGCCGTCCTCGCCGGCGCCGGGCACGAAGTGGGTGTAGTAGTGGAGGACGGCGGGGATGATGCCGGCCGCGCCGTTGGTGGGGGCGGTGACGACGCGGCCACCGGCCGCGTTCTCCTCGTTGACGGCCATGGCGTAAAGGGTGATCCACTCCATCGCGCGGGCGGTCGCGTCGCCGTCGGAGCGCAGGGCGCGGGCGGCGGTGGCGGCGCGGCGGCGGACCTTGAGGCCGCCGGGCAGGATGCCCTCCTGGGACAGGCCGCGGGTTACGCAGGACTGCATGACCTGCCAGATCTCCAGCAGGCCCGCGCGGATCTCCGCTTCCGTGCGCCACGCCTTCTCGTTCTCCAGCATGAGGGCCGAGATGGACAGGCCCGTCTCGCGGGAGAGCCGCAGCAGCTCGTCGCCGGTGCGGAAGGGGTGGGCGAGGACGGTGTCGTCGAGCTTGATGCGGTCCTCGCCGACCGCGTCCTCGTCGACCACGAAGCCGCCGCCGACCGAGTAGTACGTCTTCTCCAGCAGCGGATGGCCGTCGGCGTCGTAGGCCAGCAGTGTCATCCCGTTGGCGTGGTACGGCAGGGAGCGGCGGCGGTGCAGGATCAGCTGGGACGGCTCATCGAAGTCGATCTCCTGGCCGGCGCCGATCTCGGCGCCGAGCAGCCGCAGCCGCTTGGTGGTGCGGATACGTTCCACCTCGCCGTCGGCCGCCTCGACGTCGACGGTGCGCGGGGAGTGGCCCTCCAGGCCCAGCAGGACGGCCTTCGGGGTGCCGTGGCCATGGCCGGTGGCGCCGAGCGAGCCGAAGAGCTCGGCGCGTACGGAGGAGGTGTGGGCCAGCAGACCCTCGTTCTTCAGCCGGCGGACGAACATCCGCGCCGCCCGCATCGGGCCGACCGTATGAGAGCTGGAGGGACCGATGCCGATCGAGAAGAGGTCGAAGACGGAGATGGCCACCGGGTGAACTCCTTCGCTGCACGGGGGCGTGCGGGGTGCGGGGTGGTGCGGTGCGGGGGGCGCCGGGGCCGGCGCCCCCCGCGGCCGGCGCCGGTTACTTGCCCAGATGCGGGTAGAGCGGGTGCTTGTCGGCCAGCGTCGTGACCCGGGCCTTCAGCGACTCGGCGTCGTACGACGGCTTGAGGGTCTCGGCGATGATGTCGGCGACCTCGCGGAAGTCCTCCGCGGTGAAGCCGCGCGTGGCCAGCGCCGGGGTGCCGATCCGCAGACCCGAGGTGACCATCGGGGGCCGCGGGTCGTTCGGGATGGCGTTGCGGTTGACGGTGATGCCGACCTCGTGCAGGCGGTCCTCGGCCTGACGGCCGTCCAGCTCGGAGTCGCGAAGATCGACCAGGACGAGGTGGACGTCGGTGCCGCCGGAGAGGACGGAGACGCCGGCCTCGCGCACGTCGGGCTGGGTGAGGCGGTCGGCGAGCAGCTTCGCGCCCTCGAGCGTGCGCTCCTGGCGCTCCTTGAAGGCGGAGCTCGCGGCGATCTTGAAGGAGACCGCCTTGGCCGCGATCACATGCTCCAGCGGACCGCCCTGCTGGCCCGGGAAGACCGCCGAGTTGATCTTCTTGGCCAGGTCGGCCGTGGAGAGGATCACACCGCCGCGCGGGCCGCCCAGGGTCTTGTGGGTGGTGGTGGTCACCACATGGGCGTGCGGTACGGGCGAGGGGTGCAGCCCGGCCGCGACCAGACCCGCGAAGTGGGCCATGTCGACCATGAGGTACGCGCCGACCTCGTCCGCGATCCGGCGGAAGGCCGCGAAGTCGAGCTGGCGCGGGTAGGCGGACCAGCCCGCGATCACGAGCTTGGGGCGGTGCTCCTTGGCGAGGCGCTCGACCTCGTCCATGTCGACCAGACCGGTCTCGGCGTCCACGTGGTAGGGGACCACGTCGTAGAGCTTGCCGGAGAAGTTGATCTTCATGCCATGGGTCAGATGGCCGCCGTGCGCCAGGCTCAGACCCAGGATGGTGTCGCCGGGGGAGAGCAGCGCGAACATCGCGGCCGCGTTGGCCTGGGCGCCCGAGTGCGGCTGGACATTGGCGGCCTCGGCGCCGAAGAGCTCCTTGACCCGGTCGATGGCGATCTGCTCGACCACATCGACATGCTCACAGCCGCCGTAGTACCGGCGGCCGGGGTAGCCCTCGGCGTACTTGTTGGTGAGGACCGAGCCCTGGGCCTCCATGACGGCCGCCGGAGCGAAGTTCTCCGAGGCGATCATCTCCAGGGTGGACTGCTGGCGGTGGAGTTCGGCGTCGACGGCGGCGGCGACATCCGGGTCGAGCTCGTGCAGGGAGCTGTTGAGAAGCGACATCAGGGTCCCGATCGAAGAGGAGGGTCAGTTTCCGGCGAAGGTGGTGTACTCGTCGGCGGAGAGTAGGTCCTCCGGCTCGTCCGTCACCCTCACCCTGAACAGCCAGCCGCCCTCGAAGGGGGCGGAATTCACCAGCGCCGGGTCGTTCACCACGTCCTCGTTGATCTCGGTGACCTCGCCGGAGACGGGCGCGTACAGGTCGCTGACCGACTTCGTGGACTCCAGCTCACCGCAGGTCTCACCGGCGGCGACGGCGGAACCGACATCCGGGAGCTGGACATAGACGACATCGCCGAGCGCGTTGGCCGCGTATTCGGTGATGCCGATGGTCGACACGCCGTCCTCGTCGGCGGCCGACAGCCACTCGTGCTCCTTGCTGTAGCGCAGCTGCTGGGGGTTGCTCATGGTCCGATTCTCCTGGATACGGGGGAGTGCTTGGGAAACGGGTCTTGACTGGTGGGACGGGGTGGAATGCGGCGCCGCGATGCCGCGGGCACCGCGGGGCTCAGCGCCCGCGCCGGTAGAAGGGGAGCGCGACGACCTCGTACGGCTCCTGGGTACCGCGGATGTCCACCGACACACCGTCGGTGCCGGGCCCCGCGTGCTCCGCGTCGACGTACGCCATCGCGATCGGCTTGCCCAGCGTCGGGGAGGGCGCACCCGAGGTGACCTGGCCGATCCGCGAGCCGTCCGCCGCTACGACGGCGTATCCGGCGCGCGGCACCCGGCGGCCGGCCGCGATCAGGCCCACCAGCGCGCGCGGCGGCCGGCTCTCCGCCTGGCGCGCCGCGGCCTCCAGCGCCTGGCGCCCGACGAAGTCACCGGCCTTCTCGAACTTCACCACCCGGCCGAGCCCCGCGTCGAAGGGCGTCGTGTCGGTGGACAGCTCATGCCCGTACAGCGGCATCCCGGCCTCCAGCCGCAGCGTGTCCCGGCAGGACAGACCGCAGGGAACCAGACCCACCGGAGCCCCCACCTCCGTCAGCGCCTGCCAGACCCGCTCGGCGTCGTCCGGCGCGACGAACAGCTCGAAGCCGTCCTCGCCCGTGTAGCCGGTGCGGGCGATCAGCGCGGAGACGCCCGCGACGGTGCCCGGGAGCCCCGCGTAGTACTTCAGGCCGTCGAGATCGGCGTCGGTGAGGCTCTTCAGGATCCCCGGGGACTCGGGCCCCTGGACGGCGATCAGCGCGTAGGCGTCGCGGTCGTCCCGTACGGCCGTCTCGAAGCCGGTGGCGCGCTCGGTCAGCGCGTCCAGCACCACCTGGGCGTTGGAGGCGTTGGCCACGACCAGGAACTCCTGCTCGGCGAGGCGGTAGACGATCAGGTCGTCGAGGATGCCGCCCTCGATGTCGCAGATCATGGTGTAGCGGGCGCGGCCCACGGCCAGCGCCGAGAGATGACCGACCAGGGCGTAGTCCAGGGCCTCGGCCGCCTGGGGCCCGGTGAGAGTGATCTCACCCATGTGGGAGAGGTCGAAGAGCCCGGCGCGGGTGCGCACCGCGGTGTGCTCGTCGCGCTCGCTGCCGTAGCGCAGCGGCATGTCCCAGCCGGCGAAGTCGGTAATGGTGGCGCCGAGCGCACGGTGGGTCGCGTCCAGCGCGGTACGGCGTGGCGTGGGCGGGGCGTCGGACATGATTCACAGCTCCCAGGATCAGGATTGCGGCGACGACAGGGACGGTCCTCCCCATCTGTCATCGGAACCTGAGAGGTTCGCCGTGACTCCCCTCACAACAAGAGGGCCTTCGGCTTGCACCTTGGGTGGAGCCACACCAGCGGCTCGCTTTTCAGATCTGCCTCGCCCGCGCGGTATTCGGGCCTGAGAGATTCAAGGGAGGACTTGCTCCTTCGGCGCCCCGGACGCCCGGCACGGCTGCCGGTGACCAAGGACTCTCCCGCGCGGATTCAAGCGGCCGGTATGGAGTTGCGCGCACATCATCGCACGTATGGGCGAGAAGGGAAGCCCCGCAATGTGACCAGGACCGCGAGCGAGCGCCTTGATGGACATTACCTTTTCTTGACACTCTTCGGGTACGAGCCGCAGTGACCGACCTGGGAGGACGATCACGGTGCAGGGGCAGGGAACATATGCGACGACCCATGGACCCCTGCCCGCGCGGCGGGGTGAGGCGCCGGCCGCCGACACGCTCCGGCCGGGGCGCAGAGCCGCCGTGCACGACCTGCGCGCCGCCGCGGGACCGCGCGAGCTGCGCTACCCGGCGCGGGATGTGCTGGTCGCCTCCGGGCTGCCGGGCAGCGGCAAGACCACTCTGATCAACCGGGCGGTGCCGGTCCTGGACCACGGCGGCGCCGCCGTCATACGAGTCGACTCACAGGACACCCGCGCGTCATGGGAGGGCCGGCTGCCCCGCTGGCTGCCGTACGCGCTGTACCGCCCGCTGGTCCGGTGCGCGCACTACGCGGGCCTGCGCCGTGCGCTGCGCTCGGGCGCGAGCGTGGTCGTGCACGACTGCGGCTCGCTGGCGTGGGTCCGCCGCTGGCTGGCACGGGACGCGCGGCGCAGCGGCCGCCGGCTCCATATGGTGCTGCTGGACGTGGAGCCGGCGGTGGCGCTTCAGGGGCAGGCCGCACGGGGCCGCGGCGTCTCGGGCTACGCCTTCGGACGGCATCGGCGCGCGGTGCGCCGGCTGGTCTCGCGGGTGGAGGCCGGTCGGCCGCCCGAGGGCTGCGCCTCCGCGGTGCTGCTGGACCGGTCGACCGCGAACGCGTTGCGTGGTATCTCCTTCGAGTGACGTGGGTGCTACGCCAAATTGGGCGCTACGCCAAAGGGGCGCGCCGCCGTGGAGCCTCGTGGGGGCACCTCCCAGCGGTAGCTGGGGGCGAGCCGATTGGGGCGCGCCGGTGTCGAGCCTCGGGTCGGACCTCCGGCTGGGGGCGAGCCGGTGGGGCGCGCCGGTGTCGAAGGAGAGAGCGAGCGCAGGCCGGGAGGGCTCCCATCGTTGTGGGGTGCCCCCGGCTCCGTGGCGAGTGAGCCGAAGGGGCGCGCCGCTGTCGAAAGGGAGAGCGCGCGGAGGCCGCGAGGAACGAGTGGCCGAGCACGGTCGACCGTCGACAGTGGCTTGAGCGCCCCGGAGGCGAACCGAGCCCTGAAAAAAAGGGGGGCCGAGCACGGTCGACTGTCGACAGTGGCTCGAGCGCCCCGGAGGCGAACCGAGCCCTGACAAAGGGCGTTAAGGTGCTGGTGAAGGCCGGACGAGATGGTGGTTGGACGAACATGAGTTTCCCGGAGCAGCCCGGTATGACATCGGCTCACGGTGGATTCCCCGACAGCGCTTATCCCGCGTTCCCGGGCAATGAGCTCGAAGAGGTGCTCGCCGCCTCGGTCGAGGTCCCGGGGGCCGGGGCGCGCATCGTCGAGACGCTTGCCCGCAGCCATATCTGGGTTCCGCTGCCGAACGGCGGGGGCCCCGACAGCCCGAGCCTCGATCTGCCCACCATGGAGATCGACGGCGCCGCGTATGTTCCGGTGTTCAGCTCCCAGCAGCAGTTTCTGCAAGTCGTCGGCGCCCATATGCCGTTCACCATCGCCCCGGCCGTCGAGTTCGCCCGCGGCCTGCCGCCCAAACTCGGCATCGCGGTGAACCCCGGTGGTGCGGTTGGCGTACCGCTTCCGCCCCCCGCTGTCGCGCGGCTGTGCCGCGCCGGGCGTACGGAACTCGACGGATCGGCCACCGGCGGCCGGGTGCGGCTCTTCGAGCCCGACTGGCAGGACGAGCCGGTCGACTTCCTGGCCGCCGCCGGGATCGAGTTCGCCAAGGAGACCGGGGTGCGGACCGCCCGGCGCGCCCTGGCCAGCGTCGAGGGCGACGCGCCCGCGCTCTTCGTCGGCGTCGAGCTCGATGCGCCCGGCCCGGACGGCCAGGCCTTCGCGGTGGAAGCGCTGGGCCGCGCGCTCGGCTCGGTGCCGTTGCCGTGGCCGGTGCAGCTCGTTCTGCTGGACGTCGCCCAGGACCCGGTCGCGGACTGGATGCTCGAGCGCGTGCGGCCGTTCTACGACCGTGACCTCTGACTCACCCCAGGGCCCGCTGCGGGGGCCCGTAAGCTGGTTTGATGACCAGGCGGGGCGTGACGACGCGCCTCGGTGAGGTGTGGGCAAGGCCGAGAGAGGGGCGGACCCAGGTGAGCGCGGGCGCGGATTGGGGGGCTGCGGCCGGTCAGGTGGAGCGGATGCTGCAGCAGGTCGCTCCCGGCCGGTACGACGCCTACGAGGCGCTGCTGCACGCCCTCGCCGAGGGCGAGGTCTGGATGCTGCTGTGGCACGGTGCGCCCGGCTCGTCCGACGCCCAGTACGGAAACATGGACGTGGGCGGCCTTGGTTACGCCCCGTGTGTGACCTCCGCCCAGGAACTCGCCGCGAGTGGCTGGAATCGTGCGCACGAGGTGGTGGACGGACGCCGGATCGCCGCCTCGCTCTACCGCGACCGCTACGGCCTGTGGCTCAACCCGCACGCGCCCGGCGGCGGGGTGGGCATCCCCTGGCTCGACCTGCGCCGGATCGCCGGCGGTCTGGACCGGCTGCCCGCCGGACCGCTGAAGCTGACCGAGCCCGCCATCGACATCCCCCAGTTCTACGCCCTGTTGGGGCAGAACGCGCACCGCACCGCCGTGGTGCGCTCCTTGCGGCGCGCCTGGGTGCAGCCCGCGCTGGGCGCCCCGTACCTGGCCATCGGTCTGGATCTGTACGACACCAGCGGGCCGGCCGTGCAGTCCGTGCGGGTGATGATGGAGCAGTCGATCGCCGCGGTCCCGGACGGGCTGCCGGTCTCCACGGTCGCGCTCTCGGACGAGTACGACCCGGTCGCGATGTGGATGCGGGCCGGCGCCCGCCCGTTCTTCGACCGCGACGCCTACGGCACCGCCCCCGCCGCGCCGCCGTCCTACGGCTACGGCTATCCGCCGCCGCGCCACGCGTACTGATCCACCGCGAAGCGGCTGAAACCGTCCCCTCGGGGCGCATGTTACTGCTGCGTTCTCGTGTCGCGACTGTCCGTATAACGGAACACCCGTCCTCACATCACGGTTAAGCATCCATTGCCCGGGAGCACTGGCGGGTGATCACAAACGCGATGAAGACTCCCGCTCCAAGGGGTGCCGGTTCCTGTGTACGACCCCCTTCCAGAGGGGTTCCGTACCACGAGCGCGACTTTCACCCATGGAGTGAACGAAGCCGCCACAGCGGCGAGTCGTGGGCCGGTCACCACCGGTCGAGATGAGGAGTCTTCACCACGATGTCGGCACCATTGCACGGCACGACCACCGACGCGGATCCGGTCGCGACTGCCGATGTAGCGGCGAACGCAGTCAAGGCGTCGGTCCAAGGCAGGTCGCTGCGGCAGATCGCCTGGATGCGCCTGAAGCGCGACAAGCTCGCGCTGGCCGGTGGCATCGTTGTCGTCCTCCTGGTCCTGGTGGCGATCTTCGCGCCGCTGATCGTGAATCTGCTCGGTCATCCGCCCAACGAGTTCCACCAGGAGGAGATCGACCCGCTGTTCGGCACCCCGAAGGGGTCCATGGGCGGTATCGGCTCCGACTTCCTCTTCGGCGTCGAGCCGAAGAACGGTCGCGATGTCTTCAGCCGGGTCATTTACGGCGCACGGATCTCCCTGCTGGTGGCGTTCCTCGCCGCCGTGGTCGCCGTCGTCCTCGGCACCGTCTTCGGCGTCATCGCCGGGTACTTCGGCGGCTGGGTCGACACGGTGGTCAGCCGGGTCATGGACATGCTGCTGGCCTTCCCGCAGCTGCTCTTCATCATCGCCCTGGTCTCGGTGCTCCCCAACGATCTGCTGGGGCTGACCGGAAGCGGCGTCCGCATCCTGGTGCTGGTCTCCGTCATCGGCTTCTTCGGATGGCCATACGTCGGACGTATCGTGCGAGGTCAGACGCTCTCGCTGCGCGAGAAGGAGTATGTCGAGGCCGCGCGGAGCCTGGGCGCCGGCCGGCGCTACATCCTCTTCCGTGAGCTGCTGCCGAACCTGGTGGCGCCGATCACCGTCTACGCGACGTTGATGATCCCCACCAACATCCTCACCGAGGCAGCGCTCAGCTTCCTCGGGGCGGGCGTGAAGCCGCCGACCGCCTCCTGGGGGCAGATGCTCTCCAAGGCGGTGGGCACCTACGAGGACGATCCGATGTTCATGATCATCCCCGGTGCGGCGATCTTCATCACGGTGCTGGCCTTCAACCTCTTCGGCGACGGTGTCCGCGACGCGCTCGACCCCAAGGGGGTCCGTTGACGGTGACCCCGGCGGCCACGACCGCGCCGCATCTATCCGAACGTGCCCCTGCCACAACTGTCAGGCGGCTCCCTGATGGTTCCCCGGCGCCATGCCACGAACCGCTACTCCGGAGGTTGCAGGAACAATGAAACCCCTACATTCGTCGAGGAGAAGGCAGATCGCCGGAGTGGCGGTCGTCGTCGCCCTCATGTCCACCGCCGCCTGCGGTGGCGGTGGCGACGACAGCAAGAGCGAGGGCGCCGGCTACAACGCGGCGATGAAGGGCACCGCCAACAAGTCCGCCAAGAAGGGCGGCACGCTGAAGTTCATCAGCAAGCAGGACTTCGACTCGCTCGACCCGCAGCGCCAGTACTACGGCTTCGCCTGGGACTTCTCCCGCTTCTACGCGCGCAGCCTGGTCTCCTACACGCCGAGGCCGGGTGACGCGAGCGCCGAACTGGTCCCGGACCTGGCCACCGCCAACGGCAAGATCACCGACGGTGGCAAGACCTACACCTACACCCTGCGTGACGGGGTCGCCTGGGAGGACGGCTCGCCGATCACCTCCAAGGACGTCAAGTACGGCATCGAGCGCATCTGGGCCAAGGACGTCGTCTCCGGCGGTCCGGCCTATCTGCGCCAGGTCCTCGACCCCAAGAGCGAGTACCCGGGCCCGTACAAGGACAAGTCCAAGGACAAGCTGGGCCTCAAGGCGATCGAGACGCCCAACGACAAGACCATCGTCTTCCACCTGGCCAAGCCGAACGGTGACTTCGAGCAGATGCTCGCGATGCCGACCGGCGCCCCGGTGAAGCAGTCCAAGGACACCGGCGCCAAGTACGCCAGCCGGCCCTTCTCCTCCGGCCCGTACAAGATCCAGTCGTACAAGTCGGGCAAGAGCGCGGTGCTGGTCCGCAACGACAAGTGGAAGAAGGCGTCCGACCCGATCCGCCCGGCCCTGCCGGACAAGATCACGGTCACCGTCAACACCAACCTCGAGGCCATCGACAAGCTGCTGATCAAGGGCGACTACGACGTCGACATGAACGGCACGGGCATGACCCAGGCCGGTCGTACCGAGGCGCTCAAGCAGCACAAGGGCAACGTTGACAACGTCGTCACGAGCTTCGTCCGCTATGTCGACCTGGCCACCAAGGTCAAGCCGTTCGACAACATCCACTGCCGCAAGGCGGTCTTCTACGCGACCGACTACAAGTCGATCCAGACCATCCGCGGCGGCCCGCTGGCCGGTGGTGACATCGCCACCAACATGCTCCCCAAGAGCATCAAGGGGTCGGATGACTACGACCCGTACGGCATCCTCAAGCGCGGCGGCAAGCCGGATGTCGCCAAGGCCAAGGACGAGCTGAAGCAGTGCGGCAAGCCGAACGGCTTCTCCACCGTCATCAGCGCCCGCTCCAACCAGCCGGGTGAGACGGACGCCGCCGAGGCGATGCAGGCGGCGCTGGGCAAGGTCGGCATCAAGCTGCAGGTCGACCCGATCGACGGTGCGCAGTCCGCGAGCATCACCGGTTCCCCGTCCGTGGTGAAGAAGCGGAACTACGGCCTGTCGATGTCGGGCTGGGGCCCGGACTTCCCGACCGGCCAGGGCTTCTCGCAGCCGCTGGTGGACGGCCGCTTCATCCAGCAGACCGGTAACTACAACGTCTCCGAGATCAATGACTCGAAGATCAACAAGTTCTTCGACGACGCGCTCAAGGAGACGGAGCCGGCCAAGGCCGGTGAGGTCTACCAGCAGATGAACCACCGGGTCGCGGACCTGGCCGTGGAGATGCCGTTCATCTACGAGAAGAACTTCACCTGGCGCAGCTCGCGGCTGACGAACGCCTTCTCGTCGGCGGCCTACAACGGCCGTTACGACTACTCCCAGCTGGGCGTCGTCAAGTGACGTCTCGTCACACGAGTCGTCACACACCCCCACCCTCGCCGCACCGATAGGCCCGAAGGGCAGGTGATGGCCGCGGGCGGTGGTCCGGGAGCCCCTTACCCCGGGGCTCCCGGACCACCGCCGGGCCGCGCACAGTGCTTGCTTATGTCATCCGGCGCTTGTTCGCCGTCGTCATGATGCTGTTGGTCGTCACCCTGACGACCTTCGCCATCTTCTTCATGATCCCGAAGTGGGCCGGTTCCGACCCCGCCCTCCTGTTCGTCGGCAAACAGGCCGACCCCGCGGCCATCGAGGGCGTCCGCCAGAAGCTGGGCCTCGCTGACCCCCTCCTGGTGCAGTTCTGGCACTTCGTTCAGGGGCTGTTCGTCGGCCGGGACTATGCCAACGGCCCGGATGTCACCCACTGCCCCGCCCCCTGCTTCGGCTACTCCTTCCGCTCCGAGCAGGCGGTGTGGCCGCAGCTGACCGAGGCGCTGCCGGTCACCCTCTCGCTGGCCGCGGGCGCCTGTGTGCTGTGGGTCGTCGGCGGCGTCGCCACCGGTGTCGTCTCCGCGCTGCGCCGGGGCAGCCTGTGGGACCGCTCGGCGATGACCATCGCCCTCGCCGGTGTCTCGCTGCCGATCTACTTCACCGGTCTGCTGTCGCTCGCGATCTTCAGCTACCAGCTGGACTGGGTCAATGTGGACTACCAGCCACTCGGCGACAATCCGGGCATGTGGTTCGAGAGTCTGATCCTCCCGTGGATCACGCTCGCCTTCCTCTACGCCGCGATGTACGCCCGCCTCACCCGGGCCACCATGCTGGAGATCATGGGTGAGGACTACATCCGCACGGCCCGCGCCAAGGGCCTGCGGGAACGGGTCGTCATCGGCCGGCACGCGATGCGCTCCACCTGGACGCCGATCCTCACCCTGCTGGGCCTGGACCTCGGCGCGCTGCTCGGTGGCGCGGTGCTCACCGAGACCACCTACAACCTGCCGGGCCTCGGCCGGCTCGCGGTGAACGCGATCAACGAGAAGGACCTGCCGGTGATCCTCGGCGTCACGCTGATCGCCGCCATGTTCATCGTCGTCGCCAACCTCGTCGTGGACCTTCTGTACGCCGTCATCGACCCGCGAGTGAGGCTCGGATGACCGACCTGAACAAGACCGGCGGCAGCGATCTGCCGGCCACCGGAACCGCCGTCGGGGAGGTGGCCGCGGCCGGTTCGCCCGCCCCGACCGCCTTCCTTGAGGTGCGCGACCTGCGCGTCCACTTCCCGACCGACGACGGCCTGGTCAAGTCCGTGGACGGGCTCAGCTTCCGGCTGGAGAAGGGCAAGACGCTCGGCATCGTCGGCGAGTCCGGCTCCGGAAAGTCCGTCACCTCGCTCGGCATCATGGGGCTGCACACCGCCGGTCAGTACGGCCGCCGCAAGGCCCGGATCTCCGGCGAGATCTGGCTGAACGGCCAGGAGCTGCTGGGCGCCGACCCGGACGAGGTGCGCAAGCTGCGCGGCCGTGAGATGGCGATGATCTTCCAGGATCCGCTGTCCGCGCTGCACCCGTACTACACCATCGGCCGCCAGATCATCGAGGCGTACCGGGTCCACCACGACGTCACCAAGAACGTGGCCCGCAAGCGCGCGATCGAGCTCCTGGACCGCGTGGGCATCCCGCAGCCCGACAAGCGGGTGGACGGCTATCCGCACGAGTTCTCCGGCGGAATGCGCCAGCGCGCGATGATCGCGATGTCGCTGGTCAACAACCCCGAGCTGCTGATCGCCGACGAGCCGACCACCGCCCTCGACGTCACCGTCCAGGCACAGATCCTCGACCTCATCCGGGATCTGCAGAAGGAGTTCGGCTCCGCGGTCATCGTCATCACCCACGACCTGGGCGTCGTCGCCGAACTCGCCGACGATCTGCTGGTGATGTACGGCGGGCGCTGCGTCGAGCGCGGCCCGGCCGAGAAGGTCTTCTACGAGCCCCAGCACCCCTACACCTGGGGGCTGCTCGGCTCGATGCCTCGCATCGACCGCGACCAGACCGAGCGGCTCATCCCGGTCAAGGGCTCCCCGCCCAGCCTGATCAACGTGCCGTCCGGCTGTGCCTTCCACCCGCGCTGCCCGTACGCCGACGTGCCCGCGGACGGCATCACCCGCACCGAGCGGCCGGAGCTGCGGGAGGTGTCCGGCGGCAACGGGCACTTCTCCGCCTGCCATATGGCGCAGGAGGACCGTACGCGGATCTGGACCGAAGAGATTGCGCCGAAGCTGTGACCGACACAAAGGATCCGAAGATGACGGTCCCGGAGCAGGCGACCACGACGCCCGAGCCCCTGCTCAAGGTGTCGGGCCTGGTCAAGCACTTCCCGATCAAGAAGGGGCTGTTGCAGCGCCAGGCCGGCGCGGTGCAGGCGGTCGACGGCCTGGACTTCGACGTACGGCCGGGGGAGACCCTGGGCGTGGTGGGGGAGTCGGGCTGCGGCAAGTCCACCATGGGACGGCTGGTCACCCGGCTGCTCGAACCCACCTCCGGGAAGATCGAGTTCGAGGGCAAGGACATCACGCACCTGGGCACCGCCGCGATGCGGCCGATGCGCCGCGAGGTCCAGATGATCTTCCAGGACCCGTACTCCTCGCTGAACCCCCGGCACACGGTCGGCACGATCGTCGGCGCGCCCTTCCGGCTCCAGGGCGTCGAGCCGGCGGGCGGCGTCAAGGCGGAGGTGCAGCGGCTGCTGGAGCTGGTCGGCCTCAACCCCGAGCACTACAACCGCTATCCGCACGAGTTCTCCGGCGGCCAGCGCCAGCGCATCGGCATCGCGCGGGCGCTCGCCCTCAACCCCAAGCTGGTCGTCGCCGACGAGCCGGTCTCGGCGCTGGATGTGTCCATCCAGGCGCAGGTGGTCAATCTGCTGGACGACCTCCAGGACGAGCTGGGCCTGACGTACGTGATCATCGCGCACGATCTGTCGGTCATCCGCCATGTCTCGGACCGGATCGCGGTGATGTACCTCGGGAAGATCGTCGAGCTCGCGGACCGCAAGGACCTCTACGAGTCCCCGATGCACCCGTACACCAAGGCGCTGCTGTCCGCGGTGCCGGTGCCGGACCCCAAGCGGCGCGCCAAGCGTGAGCGGATCCTGCTCAAGGGCGATGTCCCCTCGCCGATCTCGCCGCCGTCCGGCTGCCGCTTCCACACCCGGTGCTGGAAGGCGACCGAGGTGTGCAAGCAGCAGGAGCCGCCCCTGGTGGCGCTCGCGACCGGGCACCAGGTGGCCTGCCACCATCCGGAGAACGCGCCCGACCAGGTGCCGCAGGAGAAGGCCGGGGCCGAGGCGGCACAGAAGGTAACGAAGAACACCGACAGCTGACATGAGCCGGCCGATCCGGCCGCTATCAGCGGCAGGTAAGAATGTCGCGTGCTCATCGAACTGTTCACCCCGTCCGTCCAGCATGCGCTCGAAGTCGTCGGGATCTTCGTCTTCGCGATCTCCGGGGCGCTGCTGGGCGTGCGCAAGAACTTCGACGTCTTCGGCATGGCGGTGCTCGCGGAGGTCACCGCGCTGGGCGGCGGGGTCTTCCGCGACCTGGTCATCGGCGCGGTGCCGCCGGCCGCCTTCGTGGATCTGGGGTACTTCTTCACCCCGCTCGTCGCCACCGCGATCGTCTTCTTTCTCCATCCCGAGGTCGAGCGGATCACGGCCGCCGTCGGCGTCTTCGACGCGGCCGGGCTCGGCCTCTTCTGCGTCGAGGGCACCATGAAGGCCCATGACCACGGGCTCGGTCTCACCTCATCCGTCACCCTCGGCATGGCCACGGCGGTCGGCGGCGGGGTGCTCCGCGACCTCCTCGCCCACGAGGTGCCCTCGCTGATGCGCTGGGACCGGGACCTGTACGCCGTCCCGGCCATCGTCGGCGCGTCGATAGCGGCGCTGCTGATCCACTTCCACGCCCTGTCCGGGGCCGCCAGCGCCCTCGCGGCCACCACGGCGTTTGTCGTCCGGCTGCTGGCGATGCGGTTCGGCTGGCGGGCGCCACGGGCGTGGAACCGGCGGAGCACGGCGGCCGAAGAGGTCTGAGGCGCTTTTGTATTCCCTGGTGGTTATATAGCTGTCGCGTTATTTTCGACGCATGACCATACCGTTCGACGTGCTCGCGGAGCCGAGCCGACGGCAGATCCTGGATCTCCTGCTGGTCCGTCCCCGCCTGGTCGGTGAGCTCACCGAGCAGCTCGGGCTGAGCCAGCCGGGCACCTCCAGACATCTGCGGGTGCTGCGCGAGGCCGGTCTGGTGCGGGTCCGCCAGGACGCCCAGCGGCGGTGGTACGAGCTGTGTCCCGAGCCGCTCGCCGAGGTCGACGCATGGCTCGCGCCGTATCGCCGGCTGTGGACCGACCGTCTCGACGCGCTCGAACGACACCTCGACACGATGCCGGATCCCACCGACGGAGAAGAGCCATGAACGACACCCTCAGCCAGGCCGGCGGCGGCCGCTCCGCCCTGACCCTCGAGCGCCGGATCGCCCACCCCCCGAAGAAGGTCTGGCAGGCGCTGACCGAGCCCGCGCAGCTCGCGCACTGGTTCCCCTCCGAGGTGCGGGTGGAGCTCACGGTCGGCGGCAGGATGGGCTTCGTCTTCCCCGGCCGTGAGGGGCCGGACATGGACGGCGTCGTCACCGAGCTCGACCCGCCCCATGTCTACGCCTTCACCTGGGGCGAGGACCACCTTCGCTGGGAGCTGCGCCCCGACGGCGACGGCTGTGTGCTCACCCTCACCCACACCTTCGGCGACCGCTTCGGTGCCGCGAGCTTCGCCTCCGGCTGGCACGTCTGCGTCAGCGGCCTCGCGGCCCTGCTCGACGGCGAGAAGTCCGCCCCCGTCGACATGGCCGAACTGCACGAGCGGTATGTCGAGGAGTTCGGGCTGGCCGAGGGGGCGGTGGAGACCGCCGAGGACGGCGGCTGGCGGCTGCGCTTCGAGCGGCAGCTCGTCCGTCCCGAAGAGACGGCCTGGCAGGCGCTGGCCGGGCAGACCGACGCCACCACGCTCGCCGTGGGCGCGCCCGTCCCCGTCGGATTCCGGACGGACGCGGTCCCGGCCGGTGCGATCAGCGAGGTCGACGCCCCTCGTGTGCTCTCCTACGACTGGGAGCGGGGTGGGCGCCCCGCCGGCCGGGTCCGCTGGGAGCTGACCCAGGGCACCGGCCACGGGGCACGCCTCGTCCTGACCCAGACCGGGCCGGAGGGGGCGGACGAGGAGCGCTCCGCCGCGGCGGCCGCGTGGCGCCGCCACATCGGCCTGCTCGCCGCCAAGCTGCTCCGCATGCCGGGCTGACCCCCGGCAGCGCCCGCCCTCAGCCCCCGGCCCGCCGCGGGCGCCGGCAGCCGGGTGTCATGAGCAAAAGGCCAGGTACTCCTTACGAGCTTGTCGAGAGGTTCCCCAACGGGGGCGCGCGGCCTCTGCGTCCGCGCGCCCGGTACGCGCCCCCGCAACGGCTCGTAGAATCGAGCACACCATGGCTTATCTCGACCACGCCGCCACCACCCCGATGCTTCCGGAGGCGGTGCAGGCGATGACCGCCCAGCTCGCCGTCACCGGCAACGCCTCCTCGCTGCACGCCGCCGGCCGGCGTGCCCGCCGTACCGTCGAGGAGTCGCGCGAGTCCCTCGCCGCCTCGCTGGGCGCCCGTCCGAGCGAGGTCGTCTTCACCTCCGGCGGGACCGAGGCCGACAACCTCGCCGTCAAGGGGCTCTACTGGTCCCGCAGGGACGCCGACCCGGCCCGCACCCGCCTGCTCGCCAGCCCCGTCGAGCACCACGCCGTCCTCGACGCGGTCGACTGGCTCGCCGAGCACGAGGGCGCGCGGGTCGAATGGCTGCCCGTCGACGCCTACGGGCGGGTGCACCCCGACACGCTGCGCGAAGCGATCGCCCGCGACCCCTCGGATGTCGCCCTCGCGACCGTCATGTGGGCCAACAACGAGATCGGCACGGTGCAGCCGGTGCGTGAACTCGCCAAGGTGGCAGGGGAGTTCGACATACCCCTGCACGCGGACGCGGTCCAGGCGTTCGGCCAGCTGGAGGTCGACTTCGCCGCCTCGGGGCTGGCCGCGATGACGGTCAGCGGCCACAAGATAGGCGGCCCCTACGGCATCGGCGCGCTGCTGCTGAGCCGTGAGCACACCCCCGTGCCCGTTCTGCACGGCGGCGGCCAGGAGCGCCAGGTGCGCTCGGGCACACTCGACGCCCCGGCCATCGCCGCCTTCGCGGTCGCCGGTGCGTACGCGGCCGCGCACCGCGAGGAGTTCGCGCGCGAGATCGGCGTGCTGCGCGACGCGCTGATCACCGCCGTCCTGACGGCCGTCCCCGACGCGATCCTCGGCGGCGACCCCGACCCGGCGGGCCGCCTTCCCGCCAACGCCCACTTCTCCTTCCCCGGCTGCGAGGGCGATTCGCTGCTTCTGCTGCTGGACGCGCAGGGCATCGAATGCTCGACGGGCTCGGCCTGTACGGCCGGGATCGCCCAGCCCAGCCATGTCGTCCTGGCCACCGGCACCGACCCCGCTCTGGCCCGCGGCACCCTGCGCTTCTCCTTCGGCCATACGTCGACGAAGGCCGATGTCGAGGCGGTGGCGGAGGCGATCGGCCCCGCGGTGGAACGGGCGCGCGGCGCGGGCCTCAGCTAGCGGGGGCGCCCCGCCCGCCCATCCGGCTCGTGGCGACTCATCCGGCTCGTGGCGAGGACCCGGGACCGGGCCGCACCGCCCGCACCAGGCGCAGATAGCGGCCCCAGTCCCAGTGGCGGCCCGGATCGGTGTGGTCGGTCCCCGGCACCTGCACATGGCCGACGATGTGCTCGCGGTCCCGCGGTATGCCGTATCGCTCGCAGATCGCCGCGGTCAGCCGGGCCGAGGAGCGGTACATCGCGTCCGTGAACGAGCTCGCCCGGCTGACGTACCCCTCGTGCTCGATGCCGATGCTGCGCTCGTTGTACGGGCGGTTGCCCGCGTGGAACGCCACGTCCGACTCACGGACCATCTGCGCTATACGGCCGTCGCGGCGCACCACATAGTGCGCCGCGGCGCGGTGTCCGGGGTCCCGGAAGACCCTCACCGCGTCCTGGAAGCTGCCCTGGACGACATGGATCACCACCCGGTCGACGGTGTAGTCGTACGGCCGGTCCGCCCGCCGCCAGTTCGCCCCCGAGGCGGCGATCCACTCCGCGCCCGGCTGGTCGACCGCCCCCTTCTCGCGCGGCTGGTCCACCCCAAGCAGCCGCCACCACAGCCGGGCCGGCTCGTCCCGCGCGGCGTACCCGGCGACTCCGGCCGCGCCGAGCCCGGCCGCGGTGGTGCCGAGCAGCACGGTGCGCCGGCTCACGCCGCTGCCGGCGCGGCGCCCCTCGCCGGTCGTGGTCTCGCTCATGGACCGCTCAACGCGTGGGGGAGGCCCTCCGGTTCCGCCATCGGGGATCATGGCGGGATCCGTATGTACCGGGGAGCCGCCCTCTGGCCCCACGGGTAACCGGAGGTTGAACTAACGAAGATCCATCCATGTTCGCCATGACCACCAGCACGATGAGGAGCTGACGGTATGCGCATCGGGTTCGCCCTTCCCCAGTTCGGTGAGCTGGCCCACCATCCGGAGGACATCGCGCGGTTCGCGCGCCGGGCCGAGGAGCTCGGCGCGGACAGTCTGTGGGTCGGAGACCGGCTGCTCGCCCCCGTCCATCCCACCGTCGGCTACGCGGGCACCGATACGATCCCGCCGGAGTTCCGTACCGCTCTTGACCCCTTCACCCTGCTGGCCACCGCCGCCGCGGCCACCGAGCGGGTCCAGCTCGGCACCAATGTGATCAACGCGCCCTGGTATCCGCCCGCGATGCTCGCCCGCTCCCTCACCACCGTCGATCTGCTGAGCGCGGGCCGGCTGCTGGTCGGGCTCGGCACCGGCTGGTCCCCCGAGGAGTACGAGGCGGTGAACGTGCCGATGGCGGAGCGCGGCCGCCGCCTCGACGAGTCCATCGACGCCCTGACCGCCTGGTGGACCGAGAACCCGGTCGAGTACCGCGGCCGGCACTGGACCGTGCCCGCCGGCCATGTCGACCTCAAACCGGCCTCCCGCCCCCACCCGCCGATCTACCTCGCCGCCTTCGCCCCCGCCGCCCTCCGCCGGGTGGCCCGGCGCGCCGACGGCTGGCTGCCGATCGCGATCGTCCCGGGAAAGCCCGGGGGCCCCGACCCCGTGGCCGCCCTCGCCGAGCAGCTGGGCGCGGTGCGGGAGGCGGTCGAGCGGGAGGGGCGGGATCCGGCCCGGTTCGACGCGATCCTGCGGATCAACCCCGACGCCGTCGCCTCCGTCGAGGACATCGTGACCACCCTGGTCCGGGCGGAGCGGGAGGCGGGCATCCAGCACGCCTTCGTCGACATGATCTACCTCGCGAACGAGGTCGACCAGGCGCTGGACACCGTCCAGCGTGTCCTGGAGCGTGCCCGCGGAAACTGAGGCGGGGGCAGGCCCCAGGCGTGGCCGGAACCCATCTCATTAGTCGTCGCACATGCGGCGACTTATGCTGGCTGGGTTATGACTGACTTCCCCGGTGCGCCCACAGGTCCCCGCGACGGCCGTCGCCTGCGTGTCCTCGCCGCCATGTCCGGCGGCGTGGACTCCGCGGTCGCCGCCGCCCGCGCGGCCGAGGCGGGCCACGATGTGACCGGCGTCCACCTCGCGCTCTCCGCCAACCCGCAGTCCTTCCGTACCGGCGCCCGGGGCTGCTGCACCATCGAGGACTCGCGCGACGCCCGGCGCGCCGCCGATGTCATCGGCATCCCGTTCTACGTCTGGGACCTGGCCGAGCGCTTCCGCGAGGACGTGGTCGAGGACTTCATCGCCGAGTACCAGGCGGGCCGCACCCCCAATCCGTGCCTGCGCTGCAACGAGAAGATCAAGTTCGCGGCGCTGCTGGACAAGGCGCTGGCCCTCGGCTTCGACGCCGTCTGCACCGGCCACTACGCCACGGTCGTACAGCGCGAGGACGGCACCCGTGAGCTGCACCGCGCCAGCGATATGGCCAAGGACCAGTCGTACGTCCTCGGCGTCCTCGACGAGCGTCAGCTCGCCCATGCGATGTTCCCCCTCGGCGACACCCTGACCACCAAGGACGAGATCCGCGCGGAGGCCGAGCGGCGGGGGCTCGCCGTCGCCAAGAAGCCCGACAGCCATGACATCTGCTTCATCGCGGACGGCGACACCCAGGGCTTCCTCGCGAACCACCTCGGCACGGCCGAGGGCGACATCGTCGACGAGGACGGCCGTAAGCTCGGCAGCCACGAGGGTGCGTACGGCTTCACCATCGGCCAGCGCAAGGGCCTGCGCATCGGCCACCCCGCGCCCGACGGCAAGCCGCGCTATGTCCTGGACATCTCCCCGGTGAACAACACGGTCACCGTCGGCCCCGCCGAAGCCCTGGACGTCTCCGCCCTCACCGCCATCAAGCCCCGCTGGTGCGGAGCCCCTCCGATGGGCCCCGGCACCTACACCGCCCAGCTGCGTGCCCACGGCGGCGAGACCGAGGTGACGGCGGAGCCGCTGGGAGACGCCGAGCTCCACGTCACCTTCGCCGAGCCGGTCCGGGGCGTGGCCCCGGGCCAGGCGATCGTCCTGTACGACGGCACCCGCGTCGTTGGCTCGGCCACGATCGCCACGACGGAGCGCGCGCCGGCGGTCGCTCGGTAGCCCCACTCCGCACGGTCCGCGTGTCGGCCCGGGCGCGCGTCGGCCCGGGCGCGCGGGGCGCGGGGGCGCGGGGGCGCGCTGAGGAGCGCGTACCTGCACCGCTGCCACACCTCTGGTGCGGCGGAATGCCGCTGAGACCGCCGAGGCGTATTCGGGTAAATCAACTCGATAAGTCGCAACCGGGCGGTTTGCGGAGACCTCTCCCACGGGGAACCTGGCTTTCAGGAAATCGGGGGGAGAACAGAACATGAGGGTTCGTGCGGTACGTCGCCGTCGTGGCAGGGTCGGACGAGCGATATCCGCCCTGCTGGTGCTGGTCGTCGGGATGGGCCTGCTGGCGAACGGCTGCGTGAAGAAGGCCGCCGTCGCGGCGGAGGCGGTCGGCATGGTCGCCGAGTCGCCGTTCTTCACACGGCTGAGCGGCGGTGACCGCGACGGGGTCAGGCCCGTGGCGGGCGGCGGGGAGCAATCCGGCGCGAAGAAGGGGCTGTTCGGCGGCAGCCTCAGCAAAAAGCGGTGCAAGACAGGCGCGTTGGTCAGCTTCCTGCTCGACCCCGGGAACCGGAAGAAGGCACTGGCCTGGGCCGAGGCGCTGGGCATCGATGTGAGCGACATCAAGAAATTCATCGCCACGCTGACGCCCGTGCTGCTGGGAAACGACACCCTCGTACGCAACCACCGCTTCAAGGGCGGCAAGGCGGAGGGGTATGACGCCCTGCTTCAGGCCGGTATCGCGGTTCTGGTCGACGAGCGGGGCGTGCCGGTCGTCAAGTGCAATTGCGGGAACCCGCTGAAGGAGCCCAAGCACGGCCTGGGTGACATCAAGGTCGAGATACCGGACCACCTGGGCGAGCGGTGGAAGCACGACAAGGACAAGGACGTGATCGTCCGCCCCGGCAAGAAGAAGGTCGGCAAGTTCGTGCTGCGGGACGTCGACCGGCCCGGCAGGGTCATCGACCGCCCGGTCGGCCCCGCCACCGGCGACACCACCCGCAAGGACACGGGCAGCGACGCCTCGGACAGCGGCGACGGTGAGGGAGTCCTCGTCCCCGACCTTCAGGGCATGTCCCGGGAGGAGGCGACCCGTACGCTGGCGCAGGCGGGTCTGACCGCCCAGATCACCGAGGAGCCGTCCGGCACGGCCGGCGCCGGCACGGTCATCACCCAGAGCCCGGACCCGGGCACCTCGCTGGAGCCGGGCGCCACCGTCACCCTCGTCATCGCCACGGCGAGCGTGGGCCCCGAGCCGACGGGGCCGGTGGCCGAGCCCACGGAGCCCGAGCCGCCCCTTCCCTCGGTGGAACCCACACAGCCGGAGCCGTCCACCGAGCCGACGCCGCAGCAGACCCCGGGCTGATCCGCGTCTGTCCGCGGCGGGACACGACCCGTTTCATTTTCCTCGGAATGCGGTGAATTCACATCACCGGCCATCGGAAATAATCCGCGGATCACTTCGACTGATGTATGGATAAGAAATAGTCGATTTGAATTATCGGGTCATGAGAGGCAGGATTCAAAACCGCCCCCGCCGCATTCGTCAAACGGCACCCGTATGTCCGCGTACGGGCGGGCCTCATTCGAGAGGGAGAATCCCAGTGGCGCATCCGCCTCAGCCTCCGTCCCATCGGCCACCGCATCCTCCGCCCCCTGCCGGGCCGGTCCGTGGCCGACGCCGCGGCCGGGCCAAGCCTTCCGCGGCGGCCGTCGTCGTCAGCGTGGCGGTGGCGGTGGCGCCTAACCGGATTCCCGCTCGTCCGAGGCTCTGATGTTCCTGGCCGGCTGGGCCGCCACCGAGCAACCCACCCCGCGGACATGACCCGGTTCGCCCTGTGCATGCGTATATGCCACCATTAGTTCCATTTGGTGAAGTTGCGATTCCTGGGATTTACGCACAATTGGCTCTGCGGGTGGCATGTATCTTGTGATATCGGGAATGTGCACCGGCGGGCAACGGGTGCCGTTGTCCGCTGTCTCAGCACCGGAGGTTCGTTATTTCTGCGCGATCTGTACAGAAATTCGGCGACAATCCATTCGACGTCCGGGACACCGATCATTACACCGAGGAGTACGTACCGAGCTTCGTCGAAAAATGGGACTCGCTCATCGACTGGGAAAGGCGGACGGAAAGCGAGGGGGCGTTTTTCATCGACCTCCTGCGGGAGCGTGGCGTGAAGAAGGTCCTCGATGTGGCCACGGGGACCGGTTTTCATTCGGTGCGGCTACTGGAAGCCGGATTCGAGACCGTGAGTGCCGATGGCAGCGCCGAGATGCTCGCCCAGGCATTCGACAACGGACTCAAGCACGGAGAACACATCCTCCGCGTCGTACATGCGGACTGGCGCTGGCTCAATCGCGACGCGCACGGCGAGTACGACGCCATTGTCTGCCTCGGGAACTCCTTCACCCACCTGTTCTCGGAGCGTGACCGACGCAAGGCGCTCGCGGAGTTCTACGCGATGCTCAAGCACGACGGAATCCTCGTCCTCGACCAGCGCAACTACGACGCGATCCTCGATCGCGGCTACACCAGCAAGCATGTGTACTACTACTGCGGAGAGGACGTCGCCGTCGAGCCGGAGTACGTGGACGAGGGGCTGGTGCGCATGCGCTACAGCTTCCCCGACGAATCCGTCTACCACCTGAACATGTTCCCGCTGCGCAAGGACTACACGCGCAGGCTCATGCAGGAGGTCGGCTTTCAGCGGATCGAGACGTACGGCGACTTCCAGCACACCCACCGGGAGGAGCAGCCCGACTTCTTCATCCACGTCGCGGAAAAGGAATACCGAATGACGGCGGAGCCGGTCGTGGAGTATTCCCAAGCCGTCGGCACCGCACGCGACTACTACAACTCCGCGGACGCCGACGCCTTCTACTCCCATGTCTGGGGAGGGGAAGACATCCACATCGGCATGTACGACAGGCCCGACGAGCCGATTGCCGATGCCAGCAGGCGCACCGTGGCGCACATGGCGCGACAGCTCGACCTCACGCCGTCCTCCGTTGTGCTCGATCTCGGGGCGGGCTTCGGCGGCTCCGCGCGCTACCTGGCCGAGACGTACGGCTGCAGCGTCATCGCCCTCAATCTCAGCGACGTGGAAAACGCCCGTCACCGTGCGCTGAACGCCGAGCGCGGGCTGAGCGAGGCCATCGAGGTGGTGGACGGCTCCTTCGAGAGCATCCCGCTCCCCGACCACAGCGTCGACATGGTCTGGTCCCAGGACGCCCTACTGCACAGCGGCAACCGCGCCCGCCCCCTGGAAGAGGCCGCCCGCGTGCTGCGCCCCGGCGGCCACTTGATCTTCACCGACCCCATGGCGGTCGACGGCTGCCCGCCCGAGACGCTGCGCCCCATCCTGGACCGCATCCACCTGGAGGACATGGGCTCGCCCGACTTCTACCGCCATGAGCTGGCGCGACTTGGGTTCACCGAGGTCGGCGGCGGCTTCGAGGAACACCGAGAGCAACTGACAACCCACTACGCCCGGGTGCTGGACGAGACCCTCCGCCAGGAGGCCGACGGCCTGGCCGGCCAGGTGAGCGCCGACTACCTCGCGCGCATGAAGAAAGGTCTTACCAACTGGGTCGAGGGCGGCAGAAACAACCATGTGACATGGGGCATCTTCCATTTCACGCGGTGACCCCAGCGGCCGGGGCGGGCCCACCCCGCCCCCGGTCGCCCCCCGCCCGTCGCGGGCCCGCCCCACCGGCTATCGGCCCGCCGGCCCCTGGCGCCGCCCCACCGGCTGACGCCTATCCGGCAACTGGCACGACCAGCCCAAACGGGCATGGCACCGGGCGGCGGAACGCTCCGGTGGTTGGCTGCGGGCATCGTCTCGCGCGCTTCGCGCGGGGGAGCATCGGGCGGGGTGGGGCGCGGGTGACCGTGCCGTCGCCGTCCGGGAGGCCGGTATCGGCGCCAGGGGCGGGTGCCTTTTCTCAATTGCTTGATGAAGTAGTTGCGGCAGATCAAGCATTTTTTTGGGGCCGGGGGAGGGGGAGCGCCGACGCCACCCCGAAGCGCGCGAGGCGAAACCCGCACATCAGTTGTCGGCGGCGACGGGCTGCCGGGCGGCGAAGGCCACGAAGGCGGACCAGGCGGGTGCGGTGACGGTGAGGGGCGGTATCGCGGTGTCCTTGGAGTCGCGGATGTGTATGGCATGGGCGCAGGCGGCCACCTCGACGCACGCTTCGTCTTGGCCGCCGCTGTAGCTGGACTTGCGCCACTCGACGGCGACTTCGACGCAGGCTTGGCCCTCGCCGCCGCTGTAACTGCTCTTGAACCATGCCAGTTCGGTGCTCATTGGTCTCCTGCCAGCAGTCGCTTGATGAAGGTCACCGATGACTCGGGGTCCAGGGCTTGCGACTGGATGGTGCCATAGCGATGGCTGAGCACGCTCACGTCTTCGGGGTCCGTCAGGAAGTAACTGCCACGCTGCCCCTCGACGTAACCGATGGTGCGGTGATCCGGGGTCTCCAGCAAGACCATGGGGCCGTCGACACCGGCATTGGTCTCCCGAGAGTTCGGCATGATCTGTAGCTGGAGGTTGTGCAGTTCGGCGCACTTCAGCAGGTGACGCAGCTGGCCCTCCCATACCGCCCTGCGCAGACCAGATCGAGGCCATGCAGCTGACCATCGGCGAGGAGCTGCTGCGCCACGCGCGGGCGATGCTCGCCGACCCCAAGATCCCGCGCGGTGAATTCCGTTTCCTCTCCGCCCGGCTCACCGAGGCGCTGCACGACGCGATCCGCGTGGCGCGCAGTCGGGAGACTGTCAGGGGCGGCTCGTAGAGTGACCGGCATGAATATCTGCGTCTTCTGCTCCGCCGCCGATCTCGACGCCCGCTACACCGCTCCCGCCCGGGAGTTCGCCGAGCTGATCGGGAAGGGCGGGCACACCCTTGTCTGGGGCGGGTCGGATGTCGGGCTGATGAAGGTCATGGCGGACGGGGTGCAGGAGAACGGGGGGCGGCTGGTCGGGATATCGGTGGAGTTCCTGGCGGAGAAGGCCCGTAAGAACGCCGACGAGATGGTGGTCGCCAAGGATCTCGCCGAGCGCAAGGCGCAGCTGCTCGCGCGGGCGGACGCGGTGGTGGTCATGGTGGGCGGGACCGGGACGCTGGACGAGGCGACCGAGATCCTGGAGCTGAAGAAGCACGGGCTGCACATCAAGCCGGTGGTGCTGCTCAACGCGGCCGGGTTCTACGACGGGCTGAAGCAGCAGTTCCAGCGGATGGAGGAGGAGGGCTTCCTGCCCCGCCCGCTGGGCGAGCTGGTCTTCTTCGCGGAGGACGGTGCGGCGGCGATGGCGTATCTGGAGGCCGTTTAGTCCCCTGGCCCCAGGCCGAGCCGATACATGATGAAGGCGACCGGCGGGAAGGCCGCCGGCGCGTAGTGCGCGGGATTGCGCCAAGCCCGGGCGGGGAGGGCCGGCGCCCCGTCGTCTCGACGAACGGGTCGTCGTCGGGTCGGCGGGACCAGTGGGGCAAGCTGGGGGCATGGGAACGCATCTGATCACTGGGGCAGGCTCGGGCATCGGCGGGGCGGTCGCGGAGCGGCTGGCCGCGCGCGGCGACGAGCTGTGGCTGCTCGCGCGGGACGCCGGACGGGCGAAGGAGCTGGCGGGACGGTTTCCGGGCGCGCGGACGGTCGTCGGTGACCTGGCGGACCCGGAGAAGCTGTCCTGGGCGCTGAGCCACCAGACGCTGCCCGACCGGCTCGACTCGCTGATGCACATCGCCGGGGTCGTCGACCTGGGGGAGATCGGCGAGCTGACCCCGAAGGCCTGGAACCGGCAGCTCGCCGCCAACCTCGTCGCGCCCGCCGAGCTGACCCGGCTGCTGCTGCCGCAGCTGCGGCTGGCGCAGGGCCATGTCATCTTCGTCAACTCCGGCGCCGGGCTGCGCGCCAACGCCCAGTGGGGCGCGTACGCCGCCAGCAAGCACGGGCTCAAGGCGCTGGCCGACGCGCTGCGCTGGGAGGAGAGCGGCAACGGTGTACGGGTGACGACCGTCTACCCGGGCCGGACGGCCACGCCGATGCAGGTGAAGGTGCACCAGCAGGAGGGCAAGGAGTACGACCCAGAGCGCTGGATGGCGCCGGAGACGGTCGCGATGACCGTCCTCGCGGCGCTCGATCTGCCGTGTGACGCGGAGATCACCGACCTTCAGGTGCGGCCCCGAGGCTGAGCCGGGGATGCGTCCGTCAGCCGCCGATGACGGCGAGGTCGGGGTCGCGGTTGGTGAACATCCCTGACCGGCCGACGGCGACCACACCATCCCGCGCGACCCACGGGTCGAGGACCTGCTCTTCGTCGCCGTCCAGGGGCAGCTTCGGCAATGCGGCGGTGTGCAGCAGGCAGTGCCAGCGCACCGCTCCACTCCGCCTGTCGATTCCGGGCACGGTGTCATCGCCGTAGGACGAGCGCGGGCAGGAGGCGCGGATCGCGACCGCGGTCCCTACGGTGAAGCTGACCGCGCCGGTCGTCCGGCAGTTCTTCGGGAGGTCGGCCGGCCACGCCCGCTTGCCGCTCTTCGCGTCGAAAGCCGTGAGCTCGCCGCTTCGGGATGCCAGCACTTCGCCGCCTGCGATCCGCAGTGCCTCCTGCGAATCACTGTCGGCTTGCCGGTGCGCAGATCACGGGCCACCAGGCCACGGCTGTTGCCCATCTCGTCGTCGTCGGCCTCGTGGAAGGACAGCCCGCCGAAGATCGCCGCGGTGTCGCGGATCTGCTTTCGTACGACGCGGTCGGGCGCCGCCGGGACGCCGCGGCCGAGCGGGGTGGGGAACGCGCCCTCCGCCCCGCTGTTGTGCTCGTGGTAGTCCGTCGGCCGCAGGTGCTCCCACGCCTGCCAGCCGCCGATGTCCAGCGCGAGCGCCCACGGTGTGCGCGGCCGTCGCCGCGTTGCCTTCGTCATGTTCCCCCTGGTTCTCATGGCATGACCGTGACACCTCAGCGGTGCGACCTTGGACGACGGACGCCCTGCCCTCCGAGGCATGGCCCCCGAGCGGACTACCCTTCCCGGGTGAGCGAGAAGACGACCAACAGGCACAGCTGGGGCACGGGGGCCGCGAGCGGCGTCGGATCGATGCCGGGCGGCGACGCGCGGGAGGCCGCGAAGACCGTCACCGGGTCGCTGGATGCCCTTCCGTACCTTCCGGAGCTGCCCGCGCGGGGGCCCGGCGCGGACATGATCGGGCGGACCGCCGGGATGCTCGTCGAGCTGTACGCCCACGTGGAGCCGAGCGGCTGGCGGATCAGCGACCGGGCGGGGCGGGACACCCGGCGGGCCCGGTCCTGGCTGGGAGAGGACCTCGACGCGCTGGAGGAGTTCACCCAGGGGTACCAGGGTGCGCTCAAGGTGTCGGCCGTCGGGCCGTGGACCCTGGCCGCCTCCCTCGAGCTGCGCAACGGGGAGGTCGCGCTGAGCGACCCGGGCGCCCGCCGCGATCTGACGTCCTCGCTGGCCGAGGGGGTGCGCGCCCATCTGGCGGAGGTACGCCGCAGGGTGCCCGGCGCCGAGGTGGTGCTGCAGCTCGACGAGCCGTCGCTGACGTCGGTGCTGCGCGGGAGCGTCCGTACGGCCAGCGGCTACCGCACGCACGCCGCCGTGGAACGGGGCGTGGCCGAGGGCGCGCTGCGGGATCTGGTGACGGCGGCGGACGGGCCCGTGGTGGTGCACTCGTGCGCGCCCGCCGTGCCGTTCGGGCTGCTGCGGCGCGCGGGCGTCAGCGGGATCTCCTTCGACCTGTCGCTGCTCACGGAGAGTGAGGAAGAGGCGATCGGGGAAGCCGTGGAGGGGGGTACGGCGCTGCTCATCGGCGCGGTGCCGGGCACGGACAGCACGTTGTCGGACCCTGCGGGTAGCGTCAGGGGTGTCAGGACGCTGTGGCGCAGGCTGGGGCTGACGCCGGGGGCTCTCGCGGAGTCCGTGGTGATCACTCCGTCGTGCGGGCTGGCGGGCGCTTCGCCCGCGTACGCACGCGCCGCGCTGGCCCACTGTGTCCGGGCGGCGAGATCGCTCGCGGACAACCCTGAGTAACGGGAGGACCATACGGTGGCCGGCGAACAGCAGTCGACAGTCCCCGCTGAGGTGCGGGACCAGCACGCCAAGCTCGCTGAGCAGATCGAGGAGCACCGCTTCCGGTACTACGTCAAGGACGCCCCGATCATCAGCGACGCGGAGTTCGACGAGCTGATGCGCGAGCTGGAGGCCCTGGAGGAGAAGTACCCCGAGCTCCGGACGCCCGACTCGCCCACCCAGAAGGTCGCGGGCGCGTACAAGACGGAGTTCACCGAGGTCCAGCACCGCGAGCGGATGCTCAGCCTGGACAACGCCTTCGACGACGAGGAGTTGGAGGCCTGGGCCGACCGCATCGCCAGGGAGCTCGGCGACACCACGTACCACTTCCTGTGCGAGCTCAAGGTGGACGGCCTCGCGGTCAATCTGACCTATGAGCGGGGGCGGCTGACCCGCGCCGCGACGCGGGGCGACGGGCGCACCGGCGAGGACATCACCCCCAATGTGCGCACCATCGCGGGGATCCCCAACCGGCTGAAGGGCGACGGGATTCCGGAGCTGGTGGAGGTCCGCGGCGAGATCTACTTCCCCCGGGACCGTTTTGAGGAGCTCAACGCCCGGCTGGTGGAGGCCGGAAAGCCGCCCTTCGCCAACCCGCGGAACGCGGCGGCCGGTTCGGTGCGGCAGAAGGATCCCAAGGTCACCGCGAGCCGGCCGCTGCGCATGGTGGTGCACGGCATCGGCGCGCGCGAGGGCTTCGACATCGACCGCCTCTCCCAGGCGTATGAGCGGCTGCACCAGTGGGGGCTGCCGACCGCGGCCCACTACAAGGTCGTGGACTCCCTGGAGGGCGTGCGGGAGTACATCAGGTACTACGAGGACAGCAAGCACCGGCACTCGCTGGAGCACGAGATCGACGGTGTGGTCGTCAAGATCGACGAGATCCCGCTGCAGGGTCGGCTCGGCTCCACCTCGCGGGCGCCGCGCTGGGCGATCGCCTGGAAGTTCCCGCCCGAGGAGGTCACCACCAAGCTGCGCGACATCCGGGTCGGCGTGGGGCGTACGGGGCGCGTGACGCCGTACGCGGTGGTCGAGCCGGTCACGGTGGCGGGCTCGGAGGTCGAGTTCGCGACGCTGCACAACCAGGACGTGGTCAAGGCCAAGGGTGTGCTGATCGGCGACACCGTGGTGCTGCGCAAGGCCGGCGATGTCATTCCGGAGATCGTGGGGCCGGTCGTCGACCTCAGGGACGGCACCGAGCGCGAGTTCGTGATGCCGTCCGAATGCCCGGAGTGCGGTACGCCGCTGCAGCCCGCCAAGGAGGGCGACGTCGATCTGCGCTGCCCCAACGCGCGCTCCTGCCCGGCACAGCTGCGCGAGCGGGTCTACTACCTCGCGGGCCGCAAATGCCTGGACATCGAGGGCCTCGGCTATGTCGCCGCCACCGCCCTCACCCAGCCGCTGGAGCCCGCCGAGCCGCCGATGAAGGACGAGGGGGATCTGTTCGATCTGAAGGTCGAACAGCTGCTGCCCATCAGGTCGTACGTCCTGGACCCGGACAGCGGACTGCCCAAGCGCGACCCCGAGACGGGCGAGGAGAAGGTCGTCACCTTCTTCGCCAACCAGAAGGGCGAGCCCAAGAAGAACACCCTGGTCATGCTGGCCAATATCGAGGCGGCCAAGCGGCGCCCGCTGGCCCGCTTCATCACCGGTCTTTCGATCCGTCATGTCGGGCCGGTCGCGGCCGCGGCGCTGGCCCGCGAATTCCGTTCCCTGGACCGCATCGCCGAGGCGAGCGAGGAAGAGCTGGCGGCCGTCGAGGGAGTGGGGCCGACCATCGCCGCCTCGGTGAAGCAGTGGTTCACCGTGGACTGGCACCGCGAGATCGTGGAGAAGTGGCGGCGGGCCGGGGCGCGGCTGGAGGAGGAAGGGGGCGAGGCCGAGGAGCCGCGCCCGCTGGAGGGGCTCACCGTCGTGGTCACGGGCACGCTCACATCGCATACGCGGGACGCTGCGAAGGAGGCGCTGCAGAGCCGCGGTGCGAAGGTCACCGGCTCAGTTTCGAAAAAGACCGATTTCGTTGTTGTGGGCGACAATCCCGGTTCGAAGTACGACAAAGCGATGCAGTTGAAGGTTCCCGTGCTCAACGAGGACGGTTTTGCCGTCCTGCTCGAACAGGGGCCCGAAGCGGCGCGAGAGGTCGCGTTGACACCTTCGGAGGAGTCCGGGGAGCCGGAGGAAGAGACGGCGAAGTAGCCCTGGGATCAGCCCATTGGAGTAGTCGGGTCCACCCGTCCGGCGGAGTAGTCCGGCCATCTTGTCCGCACAGCGGTTCAAAGCTGGCCGGATTACGACTGGGAGCACTTCCCGGGCACAGTCGGCGGGCATCACCCTTACAGCGCATACCAGAAGGTTATGGATCGCCGGGTGACATTTGGGCAACCGCCGCCGATCGCCGCCCGCCATGGCCTTCTGCCGCCTACTGTTGAGGTGTGCGCCTGCCGTGGCGCTGGCACCGCCGGCTGTGAGAGGGACGGGTATGAAACCGACCGAAAGCGCCGCTCCGGCGTCGCGGCTGCGCCGGGTTGTGCTGCCCGCGCTGCCCGCCGCGGCAGTCGCCATGGCCGCTTTCGCATTCGGCATCGGAGTATTCCGAGTGCTCGACGCGGGCCATGCGCTCTTTCCCGACGGCACCGAGGGCTGGTCGCTCGCCGTGCTCACCGGAATCATCGTCGGCCATCTGGTCGCCCTCGGCCGTGACCGCTGGTGGGGCGGGACCGGATCCGGCGCCGCGTTAACCCTGGCCGCGCTGCTGCTCTACGGCTGGATGCCGGCCATGCTCGTCAGCCTCGCCGTGGTCGTGCTCGTCGGCGCCGCCCGCCGGCACCGCTGGCGGCAGGCGGTACTGCACGGCGCGGTCGACATCCTCGGGGTCGGCGCCGCCGCCCTCACCCTCGCCGCCTTCGGCACCACCCCCTCCGTCGAACACCCCTGGCGCACCGGCACATGGGATGTGTCCGCCATCCCCCAGACGGCCCTGGCCGCCTTCGTCTACCTCGCGATGACCCGCGCCCTGCTGTGGTACTCCCTCGCGCCGCCCGGCGCCGGACTGCCCACCGTCGCCCGCACCGCCCTCTTCCGGCAGGCCCTCGTCGGCATCGCGCTGCTCGGCATCGCCCCGCTCATCGTCGTCGTAGCCGGGGACACCCCGCTGCTGCTCCCGCTCTTCGCCGTGCCGCTGGTCGCCCTCGACTCCACGCTGTGGATCGCCCGGGTGCGCGCCGAGGAGCAGCTGCGCGATCCGCTCACCGGGCTGCCCAACCGCCAGTGGCTGCTGGAGCGCACCTGGACCGCGCTGGACGAGGCCGAGCGGGCCGGCACCCGTACGGCGCTCGTCCTGCTGGACCTCGACCGCTTCCGTTCGGTGAACGACACCCTGGGCCATCTGGCGGGCGACCGGCTGCTGGTCCAGATCGCCGATCGACTGCGGCTGGCGCTGCCGGGCGGGGCGGAGGTGGCGCGGCTCGGGGGTGACGAGTTCGCGGTGCTGCTGCCCACCACCGACTCGCTCACCAGCGCCCAGCGCACCGCCCGCATCCTCGTCGGCGATCTCGGCTCGCCCCTCGACCTGGACGGGCTGACCCTGGTGCTGGAGGCCAGTGCCGGGGTCGCCGTCTATCCCGACCACGCGCTGGACGCCGAGGGGCTGCTGCGCCGCGCCGACGTCGCCATGTACCAGGCGAAGCGGGACCGCAGCGGCGTCGAGCTGTACGAGGCGCGGCGCGACGGCAACACCCCCGACCGGCTCGGACTGCTCGGCGATCTGCGGCGGGCGCTGGACGCGGGCGATGTCGATCTGCACTACCAGCCCAAGGTCGGCTTCGACGGCCATGTGGCCGGCCTGGAGGCACTCGTACGGTGGGTGCACCCGGACCGGGGGCGGGTGCCGCCGGACGAGTTCATCGCCATGGCCGAGAGCTCCGGGCTGATGCCGCGGCTGACCGAATACGTGCTGGAGACGGCGCTCGGCCAGGTCGCGCGGTGGCGCGCCGACGGTCTGGAGGTGCCGGTCGCCGTCAATGTCTCCCCGCGTGACGTCCACACCCCCGGCTTCGCCGGCGCGGTCGCCGGCCGGCTGGCCCGGCACGGGGTCCCGGCGGGCGCCCTCCAGCTGGAGATAACGGAGCACGTCCTGCTGGAGGACCCCCAGCGGGCCGCCGACACGCTGGCCGGGCTGACCGGGCACGGCGTGAAGATGTCCCTGGACGACTTCGGCACGGGGTATTCGTCGCTGGTGCATCTGCGGCGGCTCCCGGTGAGCGAGCTCAAGATCGACCGCTCCTTCGTGGCCCGGCTGGCCGTGGACAACGAGGACGCCGAGATCGTCCGCTGCACGGTCGATCTCGCACACTCCCTGGGCCTGCTGGTGGTGGCCGAGGGGGTCGAGGACGACGAGACATGGGAGCGGCTGCGGGACCTGGGCTGCGACGCGGTGCAGGGCTGGCTGGTGGCCGCCGCGATGCCGCCGGAGGAGACGACGGCGTGGCTGCGGGCGCGAGGGGAGAGCGGCTGGCGACGCGACGAGGAGGCGCCGCCGGCGGAGGCCGCGGCCGAGGCTGAGGCCGAGGAGGACGCGGACCAGCCGGTCACCTAGCGGTGGGCCCACCAGGCCCCACCCGCCCAGCGCGGGGGCTCGGCCCCCGGACCTGCCTCGGGGCTCGGCCGCCGGCCCCCGCCTCGGCCCCCGGACCCGCCACGGGGCTCGACCGCCGGGCCCGTCACCGGGCTCTGCCCCGGCCCCCCGCCACGGGGCTCGGCCCCCCCGCCACGGGGCTCGGCCCCCGGACCCCACGGGGCTCGGCCCCCGGACCCCGCGGGCTCGGCCCCTGGGCCCCGCCCCGGGCCCCGCCTCGGGGCTCGGCCGCCGGGCCCGTCACGGGGCTCGGCCCCCGGACCCCGCGGGCTCCGCCCCGGCCCCCCGCCACGGGGCTCGGCCCGGTCTTCGCCCGAAACCTTGGCCACTGCCCCCGGCCTCGCCGAGGCTCCGCACGGGCCCCGGTCCGCCGGCCCCCGCTGGGGCAAGCCCCAGGTCTCCGCCTTGCCCTCTTGGGCTGAGCCTCCGGCCTGGGCCCCCGTGGGCTCCGGATGCTGCGCCTGGCCTCGCCGAGGCTCCGCTGGGGCATCGGCCGCTGGCTCAGCCGGGGCGCAAGTCTCTGGGTCCCTCTGGGCCCCGGCCCCCGGGCCCCCGCCGGGGGCTTCGCTCGGGTACCCGGCCGTCGCCCCGCCGGGGGCGAGTCCGCGAGTCCACGGCCCCCAGGGCCCCGCGCACCGTCTGGGCGGGTCCGCCCGGGCCCGCTAGGGCACCGGTCGTGGCCCCCGCTGGGGGCAAGCCCCCGAGTCCGCGAGCCCCCATGGCCCCGCGTACCGGCTCCCGGCGCCCGCCCGGGTCCGCTCGGGCGGGCGCCCGGAGCGTCGGCCTCGCCGGGGCACGTCCCCTGGCCCCTGGGGCCCGCCCCCCCGTACTCCGGCCGGCCCCGCTTGGGGTTCGCCCCCATGGGCGCGCTACGGGCCTGGTCCCGGTGCCGGACGGGGCCGGGGGCCCGGATCGGGAGGGGCGCGAATCCCCGGTGGGGAAAGCGTTTCGCCCCCGGCACGGCGGGAGCCATAGGATTGGCCGGGAAAACACTCCACACTCACCTTGAGGATCGCTGCATGCCTGGCATCACGCGCGAGGAGGTCGCCCACCTCGCCCGGCTGGCGCGTCTGGAGCTGAAGGACGAAGAGCTCGCCCACTTCGCCGGACAGCTGGACGACATCATCGGCGCGGTCGCCCGCGTCTCCGAGGTCGCCGACCAAGACGTACCGCCGACCTCTCACCCGCTGCCGCTGACCAATGTCATGCGCGCGGATGAGGTCCGTCCGTCGCTGACCCCGCAGGAGGCGCTGGCCTGCGCCCCGGCCAAGGAGCAGCAGCGTTTCAAGGTGCCGCAGATTCTGGGGGAGGAGTGACCGCCATGACCGATCTGACCAGGCTCACCGCGGCCGAGATCGCCGCCAAGGTCGCCTCCGGCGAGGTCACCGCCGTCGAGGTCACCGAGGCACATCTGGCCCGTATCGAGGCCGTGGACGAGAAGGTGCACGCCTTCCTCCACGTGGACCGCGAGGGCGCGCTGGTGCAGGCGCGCGCGGTGGACGAGAAGCGGGAGCGCGGCGAGGAGCTGGGCCCGCTGGCCGGGGTGCCGCTCGCGCTCAAGGACATCTTCACCACCAAGGGGATCCCGACCACCGTCGGTTCCAAGATCCTCGAAGGGTGGATCCCGCCGTACGACGCGACGCTGACCAAGCGGCTGCGGGACGCGGACGTGATCGTGCTCGGCAAGACCAACATGGACGAGTTCGCCATGGGGTCCTCGACCGAGAACAGCGCGTTCGGCCCCACCGGCAACCCCTGGGACCTCACCCGTGTCCCCGGCGGCTCCGGCGGCGGCTCCTCCGCCTCGCTCGCCTCCTTCCAGGCCCCGCTCGCCATCGGCACCGACACGGGCGGCTCGATCCGCCAGCCGGCCGCCGTGACCGGCACGGTCGGGGTCAAGCCGACGTACGGGGCGGTGTCCCGCTACGGCATGGTCGCGTTCTCGTCCTCGCTGGACCAGGGCGGCCCGTGTGCCCGTACGGTGCTGGACGCCGCGCTGCTGCACGAGATCATCGCCGGCCACGATCCGCTCGACTCGACCTCGATCGACGCCCCGGTCCCGCCGGTCGTCGAGGCCGCCCGCAACGGAAACGTGAAGGGCATGCGCATCGGCGTCGTCAAGGAGTTCGCGGGCGAGGGCTACCAGGCCGGCGTCATGCAGCGCTTCAACGAGTCGGTGGAGCTGCTGCGCGAGCTGGGCGCCGAGATCGTGGAGATCTCCTGCCCGTCCTTCGACAAGGCGCTGGCCGCGTACTACCTGATCGCGCCGTCGGAGTGCTCGTCCAACCTGGCCCGCTTCGACGCCATGCGCTACGGCCTGCGGGTGGGCGACGACGGGACGAAGTCCGCCGAGGAGGTCACCGCCCTCACCCGTGCGGAGGGCTTCGGTCCGGAGGTCAAGCGCCGCATCATGCTCGGCACGTACGCGCTGAGCTCCGGCTACTACGACGCGTACTACGGCTCCGCGCAGAAGGTCCGTACGCTCATCACCCGGGACTTCGAGAAGGCGTTCGAGCAGGTCGATGTGCTGATCTCGCCGACCACCCCGACCACCGCCTTCCCGATCGGCGAGCGCGCGGACGACCCGATGGCGATGTATCTGGCCGACCTGTGCACGATTCCGGCGAACCTGGCGGGGAACGCGGCAATGTCACTGCCCTGCGGTCTGGCGCCGGAGGACGGTCTGCCGGTCGGTCTGCAGATCATCGCTCCCGCCATGGCCGACGACCGGCTCTACAAGGTCGGTGCCGCGGTCGAGGCCGCGTTCACCGCCACGTGGGGCCACCCGCTGCTTGAGGAGGCACCGTCCCTATGAGTGCGATCAAGAAGGCCAAGGGCTTCAAGAAGTCCAGGCCCGGCACCTACCTGTCCATCGGAACCACGCTGTTCGGCGCGGTCAGCGTGATCAAGCAGGCCAAGAGGGCCCGCTTCGAGAACGACAAGCTGCAGCTGATCGACGCGGTGGTCTCGGCCGCCGCCATCGTCACCGGCGTCGCCCTGCTCGTCCGCGAGCTCAAGCGTCAGGGCGACAACGACGTCCTCGCGGACTGAGAGGTTAGTTTTCCGTGACCGTCACAGAACTGGTGTCGTACGAGGACGCCCTCGCCGCCTACGAGCCCGTGATGGGGCTCGAGGTGCATGTCGAGCTCGGCACCGCGACCAAGATGTTCTGCGGGTGTTCGACGACGCTGGGCGCCGAGCCCAACTCGCAGACCTGCCCCACCTGCCTCGGCCTGCCCGGCTCGCTCCCCGTCGTCAACGCGACCGGCGTCGAGTCCGCCATCAAGATCGGGCTCGCGCTGAACTGCGAGATCGCCGAGTGGTGCCGCTTCGCCCGGAAGAACTACTTCTATCCGGACATGCCGAAGAACTTCCAGACCTCGCAGTACGACGAGCCGATCGCCTTCAACGGCTATCTGGACGTCGAGGTCGACGGCGAGATCTTCCGGGTCGAGATCGAGCGCGCCCATATGGAGGAGGACACCGGCAAGTCCACCCATGTGGGCGGCGCGACGGGCCGTATCCAGGGCGCCTCGCACTCCCTTCTCGACTACAACAGGGCCGGCATCCCGCTCATCGAGATCGTCACCAAGCCGATCGTCGGGGCCGGGGAGAAGGCCCCGGAGGTCGCCAAGGCGTACGTCACCGAGCTGCGTGAGCTCATCAAGGCGCTCGGGGTCTCCGAGGCGCGCATGGAGATGGGCCAGATGCGCTGCGATGTGAACCTGTCGCTGCGCCCGCACGGCGCCGACAAGTTCGGCACCCGCTCCGAGACGAAGAACGTCAACTCGCTGCGGTCGGTGGAGCGGGCGGCGCGCTTCGAGATCCAGCGCCATGCCGCGGTGCTGAGCAGCGGCGGGACGATCATCCAGGAGACCCGGCACTTCCACGAGGAGGACGGCTCCACGACGGCCGGCCGGGTCAAGGAAGAGGCCGAGGACTACCGCTACTTCCCCGAGCCGGACCTGGTGCCGGTCGCCCCGTCCCGCGACTGGGTGGAGGAGCTGCGGGCCGGGCTTCCGGAGCTGCCGCGGGTGCGGCGCAACCGGCTGCGCGAGGAGTGGGGCATCTCCGGGTTCGAGATGCAGTCCGTCCTCAACGCGGGCGCGATCGACCTGATCACCGCCACGATCGACGCGGGTGCGGACGCGGCGTCCGCGCGGAAGTGGTGGATGGGCGAGCTGGCCCGTCGCGCCAACGAGGAGGGCGTGGACCTCGCGGCCCTGCCGATCACTCCGGCGCAGGTCGCGCGGGTGTGCGCGCTCGTCAAGGAGGGCTCGCTCAACGACAAGCTGGCGCGCCAGACCATCGAGGGCGTGCTGGCGGGCGAGGGCGACCCGGACGCGGTCGTCGCCGCCCGTGGCCTCAAGGTCGTCTCGGACGAGGGTGCGCTCGGCACCGCGGTCGACGAGGCGATCGCCGCCAACGCCGCCATCGCGGACAAGATCCGCGGCGGCAAGGTCGCGGCGGCGGGTGCGCTCGTCGGCGCGGTCATGAAGGCCACGCGCGGCCAGGCGGACGCGGCGCGGGTGCGTGAGCTCATCCTGGAGAAGCTGGGCGTCGAGGGCTGACCGGTTGTCGGTACGGCGGCGGGGCGTGCCTCGGGCACGCCCCGCCGCCGTCGTTGTGGCCGAAGCCCCCCGTCACAGCAGAAGCGGATCCAGGTGCGGGACCTCGAACCCCTCGTCGTCGAAGGGGTACAGCGGCCGCTCCACCCGGTGGTGGCCGAGCCGCGGCAGGTCCTGGTCCACCCCGCCCGGCGTAAGGGCCAGCCGCCAGTCCGCCGCCATCTCGTACAGCTCCGGCTCCAGATAGCCGATCTTGACGACGACGAGGTCGTACGTCCGCGGGTCCAGTTCGCCGAAGTCGGCCAGGGTGTGGAACGGCTTGCGGCGGCTGACCAGGACCACCGTGACCCCGCCGCGGCGCACGGCGGCGAGGTCGCCGCCGACCGGGTCGTCCCGGCGCAGGGCGACCACCTCGCCGGTGAGGTCGTACGGACCGCCGTGGTCCGACGCGCTGATATGCCCGCCGACACGCAGGTTCACCGTCGCGCCCAGCCCGGCGGCGAAGCACTCCGCGACCGCCGCGGGGTCGGTGATGCCGGGGTGCAGGGCGGTGGCGCGGCCGGCGGCCAGGTCCTTGTTGGCCAGCAGCCGCCCGAGCACATAGGCGAGGTCCCCGGCGCCGCCGGCCGTCGGATTGTCGCCGGAGTCGCTGATCAGAAAGGGGCGGGCGGAGGAGGCGACGGCCTCGGCGATGCACTCGTCGGCGCTGCCGGTGGGGCCGACGAAGCCGAAGTCGCGGCGTACCTCCCAGTACTCGCGGGCGAGGGAACGGGCCTGCTCGACCGCGAGGACGGGGTCGTCGGCGGTCACGACCACCGCCGCCCGGCAGCGCGGCTCGTCCGCCCAGGCGTAGCCGACCCAGATCCCCGCGTCCACGACGCCGTCCATCGCCTCCACGGCGGCCAGCCGCCCGTACAGCGATCTGGCGGGCTCCAGGCGGGTGCTGGTCCTCTCGCCGGGCAGCAGCACCGGGATCTGGACCCAGGCGACATGCGGACGCCCCTTGCCGGGGGAGAGCCGCTCCACGAGCTTGCGGGCGGCGCGCTCGCGGGTCTCCCAGGCGTCCTCGTGCGGGGCGAGGCGGTGCGCGGTGATCAGATCGAGGCGGTCGGCGAACCGTCGGGAGACATTGCCGTGCGGATCCATGGCGGCGGAGATCAGCGCGTCGGGCCCGATCGCCTCCCGTACGGCCTCGGTCAGATCGCCCTCGGCGTCCTCCATGCCGATGACGCTCATCGCGCCGTGAATGTCGTAGACGAGCCCGTCGAGGGGGCCGTCCCGCCGTAGCCGTTCGATGAGCTCGGCCTTGATCCGGTCGTACGTATCGCGCTCGACCGGCCCGCCGGGGAGGGACTCGGCGTGGACGAGGGGCACCCACTCGACACGATCGCCGAGCCCGCCCTCGTCCCCCGTCCAGGCGTAGCGGCCCAGCAACTCATCGCCGCGCGTGACGCGGAAGTCGTCGTACGTGGTGCGGTGCGGACAGAAGGTGCTGGACTCGATGGCCATGCCACCGATCCCGATCCGCAGACGCCGCTCTCGGGGCGCCGCACCGCCGGCCGGGCTCCGGTCCGTCGCCGAACCGTCGGCGGGGCGGGGTGCGGTGGGGGCCATGCTGGAGGGTGCCCTTTCCTTCGATGCGGCGGCGGTCCGGTTCTGCCCACTGTATTCCGTTGCCGGACGAAGACCAGGTAACCGGTCGAAACCGGTGTGGAACCCCCGGTCGGTGCCTGGCCGGGCCGTCGGGGAGGATGTGGGTAACCCCACAAAGGGAAGGATGTGGGTAACCCCACAAAGGGGACAAAGGATCTTTTCGGGGTGGCAGAGTGCACAGGTCACAAGAAGGTCACGCGCTCGCCGTCACGGGCCCGGCTGTCCCCGAGGATCCATGCGAGACAGGCGCAATACCCGGAAAGCAACCATGGCCGCACTCGCCCGGTGGTGTCTCAGGCGCCGCATCGTCGTCATCGTGCTGTGGCTTGCCGTCTTCGCCGGGGTCGCCGCCGCGGCGGCCGTGACCGGCTCGGCGTACTCGAACAACTACGACATCCCGGGCACGGAGTCCTCGAAGGTCTCGGCCCTCCTGCAGAAACGATTCCCCGACCGGGCGGGCGACAGCGACACCCTCGTCTGGCACACCGCGGACGGCGCCGGAACTGTACGCTCCGCGGGCGTCGAGCACCGGATGACGGCGGCGCTGCGGCAAGTCGCGGAGCTGCCCGGCGTCGCCTCCGTGACCGGTCCGTACGGCACCGACGACACCAGCCGGATCAGCGCGGACCAGCACACCGCCTACGCCACCGTCGTCTTCCGGGAATCGGCACCCGACCTGGGCGAGGCCGAGGTGCGCCGGGTCCTGGACACCGCGCGCTCGGCCGCCACCGGGGCCGACGGCCTGAAGGTCGAGATGGGCGGCGCGGGCGCCGGGCTCACCGAGACGGCCGGATCGGCCCATCTCAGCGAGGCGATCGGCGTCGCCGTGGCCGCCGTCGTCCTCTTCCTCGCCTTCGGATCGCTCGCGGCGACCCTGCTGCCGATCGCCACCGCGCTCATCGGCGTCGGCACCGCCTACGCGGGCATCGGGCTGCTGGGCCACGCCATGACCGTCGCCGACTTCGCACCCATGCTCGGCATGCTGATCGGCCTCGGCGTCGGCATCGACTACGCGCTGTTCATCGTCACCCGGCACCGCACGGGGCTCCGGCAGGGGCTGCCGGTCGAACAGGCCGCACAGCGGGCGGTGGCCACCTCGGGCCGTGCGGTGGTCTTCGCGGGCGCGACCGTCTGTCTCGCGCTGCTCGGCATGCTCGTGCTGCGGCTGAGCTTCCTGAACGGTGTGGCGGTCGCGGCGGCACTCACGGTCGCCCTCACCGTCGCCGCCTCCCTCACCCTGCTCCCCGCGCTGCTCGGCCTGATCGGGATGAAGGCCCTGAGCCGGCGCGAGCGCGGACGGCTCGCCGAGCACGGGCCGCGCCCCAGCACGGCCCATGGTCTCGCCGCCTGCTGGGCGGCCCTGGTCGAGCGGAGGCCCAGGCTGCTGGCCGCTGCGGCGACCGTCGTCGTCGTGGCCCTCGCCCTGCCCACCGTCTCGCTCCGGCTGGGCACCTCCGACCAGGGCAACAACCCCTCGACCTCGACCACGAGACGGGCGTACGACCTGCTCGCCGAGGGGTTCGGACCAGGTTTCAACGGCCCGCTGACGCTGATAGGCAGCATCGACGGAGCCGGCGACCGTATGGCCTTCACCAAACTGCCCCGGACCCTGCGCACCACCGACGGCGTCGCCTCGGTGAGCGCCGCGGATCTCGGCGGCGGTGGCGACACCGGCGTCATCACGGTCGTCCCCACGACCGCCCCGCAGTCGCGGGCCACCTCCGAACTCGTTGGGAGGCTGCGCGCCGACGTCCTGCCCGCGGCCGAGGAGGGCAGCTCGCTGCGGGTGTATGTCGGCGGGCTGACCGCGGGCTACGACGACTTCGCCGCGGTGATCGTCGCCAAACTGCCGCTGTTCGTGGGGGTGGTGGTGGGCCTCGGCTGTGTCCTGCTGCTGCTCGCGTTCCGCAGCATCGGCATCCCGGTCAAGGCCGCGGCCATGAATGTGGCCGCCGTCGCGTCGTCCTTCGGTGTGGTCGTCGCGATCTTCCAATGGGGGTGGGGGAGCGAGCTGCTGGGGCTCGGCAGAGCGGGCCCGATCGAACCCTTCCTACCGGTGATCATGGTGTCGGTGCTCTTCGGACTCTCCATGGACTACCAGGTCTTCCTGATCAGCCGGATGTACGAGGAGTGGCAGCGCACCGGCGACAACCGGATCGCGGTCCGGGTCGGCCTCGCCGAGACCAGCCAAGTCATCAACTCCGCCGCCGTCATCATGATCGCTGTCTTCTCGGCGTTCGTGCTCAGCGGCGACCGGATCATCGCGATGTTCGGCATCGGGCTGGCCGCCGCCGTCGCCCTGGACGCCTTCGTCCTCCGTACGCTGCTGGTCCCCGCCCTGATGCATCTGCTCGGCCGCGCCAACTGGTGGCTGCCGGGCTGGCTCGAGCGCCGGCTGCCGCGGATCAGCATCGAGGCGGAACCGGTGCCGCTGCCCCTGCCGCGAGGGCACACGGCCGGATCCGAGCCCGCGGCGAGCCCGGACGCCGAGCCGGATACGGCACGGTCGCCCGTGCCCTAAGGCATCTCCCTAAGGCTCCTCAGCCCTCCGGCCCCGCGGCCTAAGGCCTCAGGACGAGCGAAGATCAGGCAGCCTCCCGATGTGCCGGGCCCCCCTTGGCGACGACAGTGGACGCATCGACAACCCCTCCGTCACCAGGGAGATCACGATGTTCCACTACGAGCTGCACCGCATCCGCGAGGCCGAACTGCTGCGTCAGGCCGAGCACCACCGGCTGGTCCGCGAGGCACGGGGCGACGAGGACGGCCGGTCCGCGGCGCACGCGTCCGGAGGGCGGGTGAAGCTGCGGCGGTGGCGCGACGGCCATCGCTCACCGCGGTCGTACGATACGGCCGCCTGACGACGGCGGCGCCGTGCTGCCCGTTCCGCTCTCCGCAAGCGGTGCCCGGTTGTCGGACCCCTGTGCGATGCTCAACGACGTGCACACGACGTCTGTCAGCCCGGTGTTCGTCGGCCGCACCGAGGAACTGGCCACCCTCACCCACGCGCTCGCCCGCGCCACCGCGGGCGAGCCGCAGGTGCTGCTGGTCGGCGGGGAGGCCGGGGTCGGCAAGACCCGGCTCGTCGACGAGTTCCTGGCCGCGGCGGTCGCCGGCGGGGCCGTCGCCGCCGTCGGCGGCTGTGTGGAAATCGGCGCCGACGGACTGCCGTTCGCGCCCGTCTCCACCGTGCTGCGCTCGCTGCGCCGCAAGCTCGGCCCCGAGCTGGACGGGGCCGCCGCCGGGCAGGAGGGCGAGCTGGCCCGGCTGCTGCCCGAGCTGGGCGAGACCGCCCGCGCGTCCCACGACGGGGACGGCCGGGCCCGGCTCTTCGAGCTCACCGTCCGGCTGCTGGAGCGGCTGGCCGCCGAGCGCACCCTCGTCGTCGTCATCGAGGATCTGCACTGGGCCGACCGCTCCACCCGCGAGCTGCTCGGCTATCTCTTCCGCTCCCTGCTCAGCGCCCGGCTGCTGGTCATCGCCACCTACCGCTCCGACGACATCCACCGCCGCCATCCGCTGCGCCCCTTCCTCGCCGAGACCGACCGGATGCGCGAGGTCTCCCGCATCGAGCTGTCCCGCTTCACCCGGGGCGAAGTGCGTGCGCAGATCGCCGGGATCAACGGGGCCGAGCCCGCGCGCGAGCTGGTCGACCGGATCTTCAAGCGCAGCGACGGCAACGCCTTCTTCGTCGAGGAGATCGCCCGCTCCATCAACGAGGGCTGCAGCAGCGGCCTCAGCGAATCGCTGCGCGATCTGCTGCTCGTGCGGGTCGAGGCGCTGCCCGAGGAGGCCCAGCGGGTGGTGCGGATCCTCGCCGAGGGCGGCTCCGCCGTCGAGTACGACCTGCTGCGCGCGGTCGCCCGGCTCGGCGAGGACGATCTGATCGACGCGCTGCGCTCCGCCGTCGGCGCCAACATCCTGCGCCCCACGGCCGACGACAGCGGCTACCGCTTCCGGCACGCCCTGGTGCGCGAGGCCGTCGTCGACGATCTGCTGCCCGGTGAGCGCTCCCGGCTCAACCGGCGCTTCGCCGAGACGCTCGAGGCCGAGCCCGCGCTGGTGCGGGCCGATGAGCGGGCCGCCCGGCTCGCCAGCTACTGGTATCACGCCCACGACCCCGCCAAGGCCCTGCCCGCCGTGCTCCAGGCGTCCGTCGAGGCGCGGCGGCGGTACGCCCACGCCGAGCAGCTGCGGCTGCTCGAGCGCGCCATGGAGCTGTGGGAGGACGTGCCCAAGGAGATACGCGAGGCGCAGCGCCCCGTCGACTACGCCGAGGTGTACCCCGCGTGCGGCTGCGAGGACGAGGCGCTGCGCCATCTCGACCTGCTCGCCGAGGTGGTGGTGGCCGCGCATATGTCCGGGCAGCGGGAGCGGGCGCTGACCGTCAGCAAGCGGGCGCTGCGGACACTGGACAAGAGCGGCGACGACCCGCTGCGGGCCGCCTGGTTCTGGACCCAGAAGGCCAAGCTGGTGGAGGGCCTGGCGCGGGGCGACGGCTGGAAGGAACTGGGGCGCGCCCAGGAACTGGTGCGCGGGCTGCCGCCGTCCGCCGTGCACGCGGAGGTCCTGGCGCAGGTGGCGGGCTGGACGATGACCCATCGGCCCGGCCCGCACGGCCTCGAAGTCGCCGAGCGGGCGGTGGAGCTGGCCCGGATGGTCGGCGCCGAGAGCACGGAGCTGCACGCCCGGCTGACCTTGGGCTACTTCACCGGTGACTCCGGCGACATCGAGCGCGGGCTGGCCGAGATGCGGGAGGTCTGCGCGCGGGCCGTGGCACTCGGCGACATCAGCGTGCTGGGCCGCTGCTACGTCAATCTCGCTTCCGCGCTGGAGGGGGTGGGCCGGTCGGGCGATGCGGTGGAGGTCGCCGAGGAGGGCGCCCGGGTGCTGGACCGCTTCGGTCTGGTCGACTCCCGGGCGTGGGTGTACGGGAACCAGTGCGAGTCGCTGTTCTCCCTGGGCCGCTGGGCCGAGTCGGAGGAGGCGGCCTTGACGACTCGGCGACTCGCCCTGGGCATCAAGCCGCGCGGCACCGCCTCCACGCGGCTCGCCGAGCTCGCGCTGGCGCGCGGCGACTGGCGCACCGCGGAGCGCGAACTGGCCACGGCCCGGGAGCACTACGGCAGCCATAACTCCGAGCCCCAGTACACCCTCCAGCTCGCGGGGTACGCCATCGAACTCGCGGCGGCGCGCGGCCGGATCCTGGACGTCCGGTCCGTGCTGGACCAGGCCCTGGAGGCCGGTTTCCCGCCCGGGATGCAGCGCTACGCCTGGCCGCTGCTCTACGCGGCGGCCGCGGCCGAATCGGCCGCCCGCGGCCTGCCCACGGCCGAGCCCGGCCGGGGCGAGGTGCTGGACCGCATCCGGGCGGCCGCCAAGCGGCTGCCGCAGCCCGTGCCGGTCTGGCGGGCCTACGCCGCGCTGCTCCACGCCGAACTGCTGCGCGCCGAGGGGCAGAACCGACCCGACCGCTGGGCCGAGGCCACGGCCGCCTTCGCGGCACTGGACCGCCCGTACCCGCTGACCCGCGCCCGCCACCGCTGGGCCGAGGCGCTGCTCGTCTCGGGTCCCGGCGCGGCGGACCCGGCCGGGCGCGAGCGATCAGCCGAGCTGATGGCCCAGGCATACACCGTGGCCGAGCGGCTGGGCGCGCGCCCGCTGCGCGAGGAGCTCGAGCTGCTGGCGCGGCGCGCCCGGCTGCCCCTGGCTCCGACCGGGACCGGCGCCGCGCTGACCGCCCCCGCGCCCGGCACCCCGGCGCTCCCCATGGCGCCCGGCTCCCCGGCCCCGGCTCCTGAAGCCGCCGACCCGGCCGAGGAGCTGGGTCTGACCCCCCGGGAGCGCGATGTGCTGCGGCTGGTCGCCGCGGGCCGCAGCAATCGGCAGATCGCCGAGGAGCTCTTCATCTCGCCGAAGACGGCGAGCGTCCATGTCTCCAACATCCTGGCCAAGTTGGGCGTCTCGGGCCGGGTGGAGGCGGCGGCGGTGGCCCACCGTCTGCGGCTGGTGGACGGTCTGGCGGATGGCGCGGTGGCGCGCTGACGGCGCCGCGGTGGCGCGCTGACCGGGTGGAGGCGCGCTTGACGGTGCGGTGCCGGGGTGCGGGGCGTGCCGGCGGACCGGGTCAGCCGCCTTCGCGGGGGCGGATCACCACATGGCCGGATTCCAGGTCTATGGGGCCCTTCCCCGGGTCGTTGCTGCCCACCTCGTCCAGCGTGACCTCCAGCCGGTTGCGCTCTTCGTCGGTGTGCTTGCGGCCGGGCGCGAACAGTTCCTCGATGAGGTTGAACAAGGCGACCCCCTGGGGCATGCGGCTCGTGCCAGTGTAGGCAGACCGCACGCAGAACGGGCGCTCCATGACATCTCCGGCGAACGCGGCGGCGGAACCGGCCCCGACGTCGGCCCGGTCGGCCCTCCCTCAGCGGATGTCGACCCGCAGAATGCGGTCGTCCTCCTTCCCCGGCTCACCGCGCCCGTCCGTATTGCTCGTCGTCACCCACAGCCCCCCGCCGTCCGCCACCACCACACTGCGCAGCCGCCCGTACTTCCCGGCCAGGAACGACTGCGGCTCGGCCACCGGCCGCTCGCCCTTCAGCGGAATCCGCCACAGCCGCTCCCCGCGCAGCGCCGCCATCCAGATCGAGCCCTTGGCGAACGCGATACCGCTCGGCGAGGCGTCCTTGGGCCTCCACTGCTCGACCGGATCGACGAAACCCTTCTTCCCGGCCCTGCCCTCGACTTCCGGCCAGCCGTAGTTCTTGCCCGGCTCCACCAGATTGAGCTCGTCCCAGGTGTCCTGGCCGAACTCGGACGCCCACAGCCGCTTGTCCGTGTCCCAGGCCAGACCCTGCACATTGCGGTGGCCGTAGGAATAGACCACCGAATCGGCGTCCGGATTGCCGTGCGCGGGCTCACCGTCCGGAGTCATCCGCAGGATCTTGCCGCCGAGGGAGTCCCTGTCCTGGGCGAGCCCGCGGTCACCGCCCTCACCCGTGCCCGCGTAGAGCATCTTGTCCGGCCCGAAGGCGATCCGGCCGCCGTTGTGGATGGTGCCCTTGGGGATGCCCTTGAGGATCGTGTCCGGCGCGCCCAACTGATCGCCCGCCGGGCGCTTGTCGTCGTACATCATCCGGGCGATGCGATTGTCCGAATCCGTGGTGAAGTACGCGTACACCATGTGGTCCGAGCCGAAGTCGGAGGAGACCGCCAGCCCCAGCAAACCGCCCTCACCCGCCGGGGAGACCCCGGGGACGGACCCCAGCTCGGTCTTCTTCCCGGTGTCCGCCGAGATCTTGAAGATCTTCCCGGTGTCCCGCGAGGACACCAGCAGATCCCCGCCGGGGAGCGGAGCCAGCCCCCACGGCGAGTTCAGCTTCGTGGTGAGCGTGCGCACCACCTTCGCCGCGCCCTTTCTGGGCGCCGCCGAGGCGGTGGCGGAGGGGGCGCCCGGCGAGGGGGAGATGCCCCCGGACCCCGACTTTCCGGGGGAGGGCGTCCGGGCGCCGGGGTTCACGATGCTGTCGCCGTCGGACGAGCAGCCCGCCACGAGCAACAGGGTGGCAGCGGCGGCGAGGACGGGGGTGAGGCGAGGACGTCGCACGGTCGGATTCCTCTCGATGGGCACATGTGCCGCGGCACGACACTGATTCTTATACACCGCGGCCCTCCGCCCGGTTCCCTCCCTCGTATCGGGCCCCCGACCCGATAGGGCCCGGTTGAACCGCATCGCAGGGCCTAGTCCCACGACCCCCGCGCCGGCGGCAGCTCCGCGATCTCCGCGAGGTCCTCGCGGGTCAGCATCACCCCGGCCGCCGCGCAGTTCTCCACCGCCCACCGCTCCCGCTTCGTCCCCGGCACGGGCACCACATGCGGCCCCTGCGCCAGCAGCCACGCCAGCGCCACCTGCGCCGCCGTCACCCTCTCCCCGTGCCGCCGGGCCACCCGCCGCAGACCGGCCACGATCGGCTGGTTCGCCGCCATCATCTCGGCCGTGAAACGCGGATGCCGGGCACGCATGTCCTCCGGTTCGAAGCCCTGACCCGGAGTCAGCGTCCCGCTCAGAAAGCCATTGCCGAGCGGCATCGCCGCCAGGAAGCCGACCCCGCGTGAGGCACACCACGGCACCAGCGCCTCCAGCGCCTCGGGCGACCACACCGACAGCTCCGCCTGCACACAGCTGACCGGAAACACCTGCTGCACCCGCTCCAGTTGGCGCACTGTCGCGTCGTGCATCCCGGCGCCCGCCCGCCGCTGCGCCCGCGCCCCCACGGCGCACAGCCCCAGCGCCCGTACCTTTCCGGCCGCGACCAGCTCGGCCATCGCGCCCCAGGTCTCCTCTATGGGCACCTCCGGATCGGCCCGGTGCAGCTGGTAGAGATCGATCACATCGGTCTGCAGCCGCCGCAGCGAGGCGTCGCACGCCCGCTTCACATAGCCGGGCCGCCCATTGGCCACGATGTGCTGCTCACCGACCAGCAGCCCGCACTTGGTGGAGACGAAGGCGTCCGCCCGCCGCTCCTTGAGCACCCGCCCCACGAGCAGCTCATTGGTGAAGGGCCCATACATATCGGCGGTGTCCAGCAGGCTCGCGCCCGAGTCGAGCGCGGCGTGCACGGCGCGCACCGAGTTCTCGCCGCTGCGCTGTGAAGCGGTGTATGCCCAGCTCATGGGCATGCACCCAAGGCCGATCGCGCCCACCTCGAGCGCCGCCGCTCCGATTGTCCTGCGCTCCACCTGGCCTGACCCCTCCCGTTCCCTCGCACCAAACTAACCTCTGCCGAGGGCCCGTGATCGCATAGCCTCCTGGCATGAGTGCAGATCACGGCGATACGTTCCGGCACCACGATTCGTCTCACGGCTCAGCCGGAGAGCGTCCCCTGGTGTGGCTGCCCATCCCGCCCGAGGAGATCGACGGCCTCCCCGGCGACCTCGAATACGCCCACTGGGACGGCGGTCCCGGCTTCCCCACCGACCCCGCCCGCTGCGTGTTCTACTGCGTTCCGTACATGAAGAGCGTGGAGGTGTGTGTCCGTCCGCTGTCCGCGATGACGAACCTGCGGGTCGTGCAGACCCTCACCGCCGGCATAGACCATATGAAGCCCGCACTCGCGGACCTCGCGCCCGGCGTGCGGCTGTGCAACGCGCGCGGGGTGCACGACGCGAGCACCGCCGAGTTGGCCCTGACCCTCATCCTCGCCTCGCTGCGCGGCGTCCCGGACTTCGTCCGCGGCCAGGACGCCGAGGAGTGGCGCTCCGGCTTCCGTCCGGCGCTCGCCGACAAGTCCGTCCTGATCGTCGGGTACGGGGCGATCGGCAGCGCGATCGAGGACCGGCTTGTGCCGTTTGAGTGCGAGCGGGTGGCGCGCGTCGCGCGCTCCCCGCGCACGACCGAGCGCGGCCTGGTGCATCCGATCGACGAACTGCCCCGACTGCTTCCGGACGCGGATGTGGTGGTGCTCGTCACGCCGCTCACCGAGACCACCCGCGGGCTGGCCGGGGCCGACTTCCTCGCGAGCATGAAGGACGGGGCCCTGCTGGTGAACGTCGCGCGCGGCCCGGTGGTGGACACTAAGGCGCTGCTCGCCGAGGTGGAGACGGGCCGGCTGCGCGCCGCGCTGGATGTGACCGACCCCGAACCACTGCCCGCCGGGCATCCGCTGTGGCACGCTCCAGGGGTGCTCATCACCCCGCATGTGGGCGGTCCCTCGTCGGCGTTCCTGCCGCGCGCCAAGCGGCTGTTGCGCGACCAGCTGACCCGTTTCACGAACGGCGAGTCGCTGCGACATCTCGTCGCGACGACGGGGTAGACATGCCTCTGGCACCACATACAGGCACCGAATGACTCCACTCCGTATATACAACGGCGTAGTCGGTTACGGTACGTAGATGACCTATGTCCCTGAGTGACCAGTCTGGTGTATCGTCCCGAGCGGGGGCTGCGCCACTGACCTGACGGCGTCAGCGATGGACCGGAACTCGAGGGGGGCGACGGGCGATGTATGGCCGATGGACCAACGACCCGACGCAGCTCAGGCGTCGACCGCGACATTTCCGCGCAGCCGCGAGGCTCTCCGACTCGATGAGGCCCTCGGGGATACGGCTCCCGGGGCGGACGTGGTCCTCCGCGCAGTGGATGGACGTCCAGTGAGTGCCACCGGAGCGGTGCTCGCCCGGCCGTCGGTGTCCGGCGGCGGGGCGGGGCTGCTGCCGCAAGTGGTCCTGGCCCTGGTCTGCGGCGGTTATGCGGCGGGCGCGGTCCTCGGCTGGGGATCGCCCGAACTGGCCGTCTGTATGGGTGACTTCGGTCTGAGCGCCGCGGCCCTCGCCGCCGCCGCGTCCTGTCTGTGGCACGGCCGCAGGCACGCGGGGCGGATGCGCCCGGCCTGGCTGCTGTTCGCGGCCTCCTCCGCCATGGCGGCGCTGGGGAACGGCGTATGGGGCTGGTACGAGGTGGTGCTCGGCCGCACCGTGCCGTCCCCCTCGCCCGCCGACTTCTGCTTCCTGCTCTTCGCCCCGCCCGCCATCGTCGGCATGCTGGTGCTCGCCAAGCGCCCGACGACCCGGGCGCGGTGGATCTGCCTGGGGCTGGACGCCTGGCTGATCGCCGGATCGCTGGTGACCCTGTCCTGGAGCCTCGCGCTCGCGCACACCGGCCAGTTCGGCGGCCACGGCGAGTCAGTGGCCCGCAGGGCCTTCTCGCTCGCCTATCCGCTGCTGGACATCGTGCTGGTCAGCATGGTGATCGTGCTGCACTTCCGGCGCTCGTCCGCCAACCGCTCCGCGATCAACACGGCGATCGCCGCCTTCGCGCTGACCGTGCTGTGCGACGCGCTGTTCACCTCGCCGCTGCTGCGCGAGCACTACCGCTCGGGGCAGATTCTGGACGCCGGGTGGTTCGCCGGTTCGATGCTGCTGGCGTACGCCCCGTGGGTGGCCCGGCGTGAGGCCGCCGAGACCCCGCCGCCGGTACGCCGTTCCATGCAGCCGAGCCGCCCCATCGCGGGGTCGCTCGGCGCGCTCGCGCCGTATCTCGCCGCCGCCGTCTGCACCCTGGGGATCCTGTTCAACGTGATGGACGGCCGGCCGATCGACGGCGTGGTGCTCTTCACCGCGTGCGCGGTCGTGCTCGCCCTCGTCGTCCGCCAGGCCATCATGCTGATGGACAACATCGCGCTCACCCAGGAGCTGGCGCACAAGGAGAGCTACTTCCGCTCCTTGGTGCAGAGCTCCAGCGATGTGATCATGATCGCCGCGCCCACCGGGATCCTTCGGTACGTCAGCCCGGCCGCCTCCGGCGTCTACGGCCGCGACGCGGACGAGTTGGAGGGATCCGAGCTGGCCTCCCTCATTCACCCCGAGGACCTCGGGCCGGTCGTCCACGAGGTCCGCCGGTTCCTGGCCGCCTCGCCGGGGGAGGAGCCCACTACGCGCATCGAGTGCCGCTTCCGTTCCGGCTCCGGCGACTGGCTCAACGTGGAGTCGACGATCAACCGTCACCAGGGCGGGCTGATCTTCAACAGCCGCGATGTCACCGAGCGGGTGCGGCTCCAGGCCCAGCTCCAGCACAACGCCGAGCACGACCCGCTCACCGACCTGCCCAACCGCGCCCTGTTCACCAAGCGGGTCCGGCACGCGGTCGGTGGCCGGCGCCGTACCGACGCGGGCACCGCCGTGCTCTTCATCGACCTCGACGGGTTCAAGGCCGTCAATGACACGGTCGGCCACCAGGCGGGCGACGAGCTGTTGGTCCAGGCCGCCCGCCGGCTACAGGAGTCCGTGCGGTCCGGGTCGGGCGACTGCGCGGCCCGGCTCGGGGGTGATGAGTTCGCCGCCCTGATCGTCGGCGACGGCGACGGGGACTCCGGCGCCCGTGAGTGCCGCATCATGGACATCGCCGACCGGCTGCGGGTCAGGCTCTCCCAGCCCTACCGGGTCGAGGGTGGCACCGAGGTGCGGGTGGCCGCCAGCATCGGCGTCGCCTTCGCCGAGCCCGGTATCAGCCCCGGCGCCCTGATGCGCAACGCGGATCTGGCGATGTACCGCGCCAAGGCCGCGGGCAAGAACCGTGTCGAGCTCTACGCACCGCAGATGCAGGCGGAGGTGGCCCGTCGCGCCGAGGTCGCGACGAGGCTGCGCGCCGCCCTGCACGACGGTGAGTTCGTGCTGCTGCACCAGCCCGTCGTGGAGCTCGCGAGCGGCCGTATTACGGCGGTCGCGGCGCAGGCCCGCTGGCGCTCGGCCCAGGGCATCCTGTTCACCCCAGCCGAGTTCCTCCGGGTCGCGGACAACGGCCGTGGCGGCGGCGAGGACACGGCCCGCACCGCCGAGCTGGCCCGCTGGATGCTGGAGGCGGCCGTCGAACAGGCCGCCCAGCGCCGCCGGGACGGGCACCCCGTGCCCGTATGCGTACGCCTGCCCGCCAGCCGCCTGGTGGACAAGTCCATGCCGCCCAAGGCCGTCGAGACCCTGCTCGCCCGGCACGGGCTGCCGTCCGGCGCGCTGATCCTGGAGCTGACCGACAGTGATCCACGGGTGCCGCTCGACGAGCTGGAGCACCGGCTCGGCGCGCTGCGCCGTCTGGGGGTGCGTATCGCCCTCGACGGCTTCGGCAGCGGCTATGCCGCGATCAGGTCGCTGCGCAGGCTTCCCATCGATGTGCTGAAGCTGGACCCCGGGCTGGTCGAGGGGGTTGTCGAGTCATCCCGGCTCCACAAGATCACCGCGGGGCTGCTGCGGATCGCGGGTGATCTCGGCATGCAGTCCATCGCGGAGGGGGTCGACCTCCCCGAGCAGATCGTCACCCTGCGCGGTATGGGCTGCACCCATGCCCAGGGGATGGCCTTCAGCGGGCCGCTGGATGAGCACCGGCTGCGCCGGGCCCTGGCCCGCGGTGGCTATCCGGTGCCGCGCTCGGACGCACCGGTGCTGGTCGGGAGCGCGCTCCCGGCCCGCTACGGCGGGCACGGCGGCACCCATGGACCGCGCCGTACGGAGCCGCATACCCATCCACCGACCCGCTCAAATACTGAGACGCCTGTCCCACCCACTTGACACTCGACATGCGCCGGGGGGAGGGTCAGAGCCATGCGCACCCGAATTCTCGTAATTGGACAGCGCGTCGGCTGAGCAGGGTCTCCATGAAGCCCTGCGGACCCTCACCGGCGCGCTCCCCTCGCTTGCCTCCTGGCACGAGGGGTTTTTTGTTGCACTGACGCCTTGTGCACCGCCCTCTCCCTCCCGCACAGAACCTCATCTTCGAGAAGAGAATGCCGATGACCGAGCAGGCCACCGGGGCCCACCATCCCCAGCCTCGGCCCCGTAACGGCGGACCGCAGTCCGCCCCCGTCGAGCACGTCACGGGCGCGCAGTCCCTCATCCGCTCGCTCGAGGAGGTGGGCGCCGACACCGTGTTCGGCATTCCCGGCGGCGCGATCCTCCCCGCGTACGACCCGATGATGGACTCCTCGAAGGTCCGGCATGTGCTCGTCCGCCATGAGCAGGGCGCGGGCCACGCCGCCACCGGTTACGCACAGGCCACGGGCAAGGTCGGGGTCTGCATGGCGACCTCGGGTCCCGGTGCCACCAACCTGGTCACCCCGATCGCCGACGCCCATATGGACTCGGTCCCGATCGTCGCGATCACCGGTCAGGTGGCCTCCAAGGCGATCGGTACGGACGCCTTCCAGGAGGCGGACATCTGCGGCATCACGATGCCGATCACCAAGCACAATTTCCTGGTCACCAAGGCCGAGGACATCCCGCGGACGATCGCCGAGGCGTTCCATATCGCCGCCACCGGCCGCCCCGGCCCGGTCCTGGTCGACATCGCCAAGGACGCCCTCCAGGCCAGGACCACCTTCTCGTGGCCGCCGCAGACCGACCTCCCGGGCTACCGCCCGGTCACCAAGCCGCACGCCAAGCAGATCCGCGAGGCCGCCCGCCTGCTCACCCAGGCCGAGCGCCCGGTGCTGTACGTGGGCGGCGGCGTCCTCAAGGCGCAGGCCACCGCGGAGCTGAAGGTCCTGGCCGAGCTGACCGGGGCGCCGGTCACCACCACCCTCATGGCGCTCGGTGCCTTTCCCGACAGCCACCGTCTCCACCTCGGCATGCCGGGCATGCACGGCACCGTCGCCGCCGTCACCGCCCTCCAGAAGGCGGATCTGATCGTGGCGCTGGGCGCGCGCTTCGACGACCGGGTCACCGGCAAGCTGGACTCCTTCGCTCCGCACGCCAAGATCGTGCACGCGGACATCGACCCGGCCGAGATCGGCAAGAACCGTGCCGCCGATGTGCCGATCGTCGGTGACGCCCGCGAGGTCATCGCGGATCTGGTCGTCGCGGTCCAGGCCGAGCACGAAGCGGGCCAGGTCGGCGACTACACCGACTGGTGGGAGGACCTGGGCCGGTGGCGCGAGACCTACCCGCTCGGCTATGACCAGCCCGAGGACGGCAGCCTCTCCCCGCAGCAGGTCATCCAGCGGATCGGGCAGCTGGCGCCGGAGGGCACCATCTTCGCGGCAGGCGTCGGCCAGCACCAGATGTGGGCCGCCCACTTCATCGAGTACGAGACCCCCGCCACCTGGCTGAACTCGGGCGGCGCCGGCACCATGGGCTACGCCGTCCCGGCCGCCATGGGCGCCAAGGCCGGCGTGGCCGGCCGGACGGTCTGGGCGATCGACGGCGACGGCTGCTTCCAGATGACCAATCAGGAGCTGGCCACCTGCGCGCTGAACAACATCCCGATCAAGGTCGCGATCATCAACAACGGCGCCCTGGGCATGGTCCGCCAGTGGCAGACCCTCTTCTACAACCAGCGCTACTCCAACACCGTGCTGCACTCCGGCCCCGACGCGCAGGGGACCCAGCCGAACGCGGGCACCCGCGTCCCCGACTTCGTGAAGCTCTCGGAGGCCATGGGCTGCGTGGGGCTGCGCTGCGAGGACCCGGCCGACCTCGACGCCATCATCGAGAAGGCCAACTCGATCAACGACCGGCCGGTCGTCGTGGACTTCATCGTCCATGAGGACGCCATGGTCTGGCCGATGGTCGCGGCCGGCACCTCCAACGACGAGATCCTGGCGGCACGCGACACCCGCCCGGACTTCGGCGACAGCGAAGACGACTGAGGCCAGGACCGAGAGAGAAGAGAGACCGAGCCCATGTCCAAGCACACGCTCTCCGTCCTGGTGGAGAACACCCCCGGCATCCTCGCCCGGATCGCCGCCCTGTTCTCCCGCCGAGGCTTCAACATCGACTCGCTCGCCGTCGGCGTCACCGAGCACCCCGACATCTCCCGGATCACCATCGTGGTCAATGTCGAGGAGCTGCCCCTGGAGCAGGTCACCAAGCAGCTCAACAAGCTCGTCAACGTCCTGAAGATCGTCGAGCTGGAGGACGGCGCGGCGATCCAGCGGGAGCTCATCCTGGTGAAGGTCCGCGCCGACAACGCGACCCGCTCCCAGATCGTCGAGATCGTCCAGCTGTTCCGGGCCAAGACCGTGGACGTCTCCCCGGAGGCCGTGACCATCGAGGCCACCGGCGGCAGCGACAAGCTCGAAGCCATGCTCAAGATGCTGGAACCGTATGGCATCAAGGAGCTGGTGCAGTCCGGCACCATCGCCATAGGGCGCGGTGCCCGCTCCATCACCGACCGGAGCCTGCGCGCACTCGACCGGTCCGCCTGACCCTCCCCCCAGCTGACCGCTGGGAGGTACCCCCTGCCTGCGGCGGCGCGAGACACGCGCCGGACCGCATGGCGAGACCCCGAAACCTTCACCCGCCCGCCCGTCATACGGTGGGAAGCACAACCCACACGCTAGGAGATTCCCGAAGTGGCCGAGCTGTTCTACGACGACGACGCAGACCTGTCCATCATCCAGGGCCGTAAGGTCGCAATCCTCGGCTATGGCAGCCAGGGTCATGCCCATGCGCTGTCGCTGCGCGACTCGGGCGTCGACGTCCGGGTCGGCCTGCACGAGGGCTCGAAGTCCAAGGCCAAGGCCGAGGAGCAGGGCCTGCGTGTCGTCACCCCGGCCGAGGCGGCCGCCGAGGCGGACGTGATCATGATCCTGGTTCCGGACCCGATCCAGGCCAAGGTCTACGAGGAGTCCGTGAAGGACAACCTGAAGGACGGCGACGCGCTGTTCTTCGGCCACGGCCTCAACATCCGCTTCGACTTCATCAAGCCCCCGGCCCATGTGGACGTCTGCATGGTCGCCCCCAAGGGTCCGGGCCACCTGGTCCGCCGCCAGTACGAGGAGGGCCGCGGCGTGCCGTGCATCGCGGCCGTCGAGCAGGACGCCACCGGCAACGCCTTCCCGCTCGCCCTGTCGTACGCCAAGGGCATCGGCGGCACCCGCGCCGGCGTCATCAAGACCACCTTCACCGAGGAGACCGAGACCGACCTCTTCGGTGAGCAGGCGGTCCTGTGCGGCGGCACCGCGGCGCTGGTCAAGGCCGGGTTCGAGACCCTGACCGAGGCCGGTTACCAGCCGGAGATCGCGTACTTCGAGTGCCTCCACGAGCTGAAGCTGATCGTGGACCTGATGTACGAGGGCGGCCTGGAGAAGATGCGCTGGTCGATCTCCGAGACCGCCGAGTGGGGCGACTACGTCTCCGGTCCGCGGATCATCAACGAGTCCACCAAGGCCGAGATGAAGAAGATCCTCGGCGAGATCCAGGACGGCACCTTCGCCAAGAACTGGATGGCGGAGTACAACGCCGGTCTGCCGAAGTACAACGAGCTGAAGAAGGCGGACGAGAACCACCTGCTGGAGACCACCGGCAAGGAGCTGCGCAAGCTCATGAGCTGGGTCGACGACGAGGCGTAAGCGCCTGGTGGCGCGGGCGGCCGTGCCCCGGCTGTGGCGGGGGTTCCCTGAACCCTCGCCACACCCGGTTGGCGGTGTCCACCGTGTCACACCACGTGCGGGTGATCCTGCCGCATTGGCGCAATACGCACGCCCGACCGCCACTACACTCATCTGCAACAAGCGCGTCAGGCTCACAGCGTCGTGCGTCTTCCACGCGGCTGACCCCTTCACCGCCAGCGGCCGTCGGGACGGCCGTCCGCTGAGGACTAGTGAGGACTGAAGACCACGTGAGCACTGCTTCCACGGGTAAACCCGTCGTACTCATCGCCGAAGAGCTGTCGCCGGCCACCGTCGACGCCCTGGGCCCGGACTTCGAGATCCGGAGCTGCAACGGCGCGGACCGAGCCGAGCTGCTCCCCGCCCTCGCCGATGTGGACGCGATCCTCGTCCGCAGCGCGACGAAGGTAGACGCCGAGGCCATCGCCGCGGCGAAGAAGCTGAAGGTGGTCGCTCGCGCGGGCGTCGGCCTGGACAATGTGGATGTCTCCGCCGCCACCAAGGCGGGCGTCATGGTCGTCAACGCGCCGACGTCCAACATCGTCACCGCCGCCGAGCTCGCCTGCGGTCTGCTGGTGGCCACGGCCCGCAATATCCCCCAGGCCAACGCCGCGCTGAAGAACGGCGAGTGGAAGCGCAGCAAGTACACCGGCGTGGAGCTCAGCGAGAAGACCCTGGGCGTCGTGGGCCTCGGCCGCATCGGCGTCCTGGTGGCCCAGCGGATGTCCGCGTTCGGGATGAAGATCGTCGCGTACGACCCGTATGTACAGCCCGCGCGCGCCGCCCAGATGGGCGTCAAGCTGCTCTCGCTGGACGAGCTGCTCGAGGTCTCGGACTTCATCACGGTCCACCTCCCCAGGACCCCCGAGACGGTCGGCCTGATCGGCGACGAGGCGCTGCGCAAGGTCAAGCCGGAGGTCCGGATCGTCAACGCGGCCCGCGGCGGCATCGTGGACGAGCAGGCGCTGGCCGCGGCGCTCAAGGAGGGCCGGGTCGCCGCCGCCGGTCTGGACGTCTTCTCCAAGGAGCCGTGCACCGACTCCCCGCTGTTCGAGTTCGACAATGTGGTCGTCACCCCGCACCTGGGCGCCTCCACCGGTGAGGCCCAGGAGAAGGCGGGCATCGCGGTCGCCCGCTCGGTGCGGCTCGCGCTGGCCGGCGAGCTGGTGCCGGACGCGGTGAATGTGCAGGGCGGTGTCATCGCCGAGGACGTACGTCCCGGGCTGCCGCTGGCCGAGCGGCTCGGCCGGATCTTCACCGCGCTCGCGGGCGAGGTCGCGGTCCGGCTCGACGTCGAGGTGTACGGCGAGATCACCCAGCACGATGTCAAGGTGCTGGAGCTCTCGGCGCTCAAGGGTGTCTTCGAGGACATCGTCGACGAGACCGTCTCGTATGTGAACGCCCCGCTGTTCGCGCAGGAGCGCGGTGTCGAGGTGCGGCTGACCACCAGCTCGGAGTCCACGGAGCACCGCAATGTCGTCACCGTGCGCGGCACCCTGGCCGACGGGGAAGAGGTCTCGATCTCCGGCACCCTGGCCGGTCCCAAGCACCTTCAGAAGATCGTCGCGGTCGGTGAGTACGACGTCGATCTGGCGCTCGCCGACCACATGGCCTTCCTCCGCTACACCGACCGCCCGGGCGTGGTCGGCACGCTCGGCCGCATCCTGGGCGAGGCGGGCATCAACATCGCGGGCATGCAGGTCTCGCGTGCGGCGGCGGGCGGCGCGGCTCTGGTGGCGCTGACCGTGGATGACACGATTCCGCAGCCCGTGCTCACCGAGATCGCCGAGGAGATCGGCGCCACCTCGGCCCGGTCGGTCAATCTGGTCTGATCCGGCTGTCGTACGGACGCACTGGGCCCGGCCCCCGCTTCGGCGTGGGCCGGGCCCCCCTTTTTTGAGGCTCGGTTCGCCTCCGGGGCGCTCAAGCCACTGTCGACGGTCGACCGTGCTCGGCCCCTCGTTCCTCGGGGCCTCCGCGCGCTCTCCCTTACGACAGCGGCGCGCCCCTTCGGCTCACTCGCCGAGGGGCCTCCGCATACCGGATGGGAGCCCGAGGGCCTCCGCGCGCTCTCCCTTTCGACGGCGGCGCGCCCCTTCGGCTCACTCGGCCGGCCGATGTCCGAGGGAGGGACCGAGGGGGTTCCTGATTCTTTTCATCACGTGTTGAATAATGCGGGCGGGCTCGCTACGCTCTGAGCTATGTGGAGAAAAATTCTCCACATAGCACGTCGTTTTCCAGGAGCCCCCGTGTCCGCTGACACAGCCGCTGACGAGCCCCCGTCGCCCCGTATGCGCGCCGACGCGCGGCGCAACCGCGAGCGGATCCTGCGAGCCGCCCGTGAGGTCTTCGTCGACGAGGGGCCGGACGCCCCGCTCGACGAGATCGCCCGGCGCGCCGGAGTCGGCATCGCCACCCTCTACCGGCGCTTTCCGCAGCGCGCCGACCTCTTCCGGGGCGTGGCCGTCGAGGTCCTCACCGCGCTGGTCGAGGCCGCGAACCAGGCCATCGCCGCCGAAGGCGACGCCCTCGACGCGCTGCGCCGCTTTATGCACAGCGCCCTCGATCTCAAGATCGGCTCGGTGATGCCCTCGCTGCTGGGCCGGATCAGCCTCGACGAGATCCTCGACGACGTACGCGGCGATGCCGTGGACCCGATCGACGCGCTGCTCGTCTGCGCCCAGGCGGACGGCCTGGTCCGGCTCGATGTCGTCTTCGGCGACATCACGCTGATGATCATGCGGCTGTCGCGGCCGCTGCCCGGCGGTGGCGGGTTCCCGGACGACGAGGCCCTCGCCCACCGCCAGCTCGATCTGTACGTGGACGGGCTGCGTCCCGCCGGCTCCACCCGGCCCAACACTCTGCTCACCGGCCCCGCCATGGACGCCACCGCGTTCAAGCGCCTCAGGAAGCGAGTGATCGGCAACGCTCCCCCCGTCGAGACCGACTGACGTCCCCCGTGTACGGCCCCGAGAAAGGCACCATCATGTCCCAGCGCTCCGGTACCCAGCCCGAGGCCAACTCTCGACGCTGGCTCGCCCTCCTCTTCATCGGCCTGGCCCAGCTGATGATCGTCCTCGACATCACCATCGTGAACATCGCCCTGCCGTCGGCCCAGAAGGACCTCGGCATCTCCAACGGCGACCGCCAGTGGGTCATCACCGCCTACACCCTGGCGTTCGGCAGTCTGCTGCTCCTCGGCGGCCGGATCGCCGACTACACCGGCCGTAGGCGCGCCTTCCTCATCGGTCTGTTCGGCTTCGCCGGAGCCTCCGCGCTCGGCGGCGCGGCCTCCGGCTTCGAGGTGCTGCTCTCGGCCCGTGCCCTGCAGGGCGGATTCGCCGCGCTGCTCGCCCCCTCGGCGCTGTCCCTGCTCACCGTGAGCTTCACCGAGGCGCGTGAGCGCGCCAAGGCGTTCGGGATCTACGGCGCCATCGCCGCGGGCGGCGGTGCGATCGGCCTGGTCGTGGGCGGGCTGCTGACCGAGTACCTCGACTGGCGCTGGTGCCTGTACGTCAATGTGCCGATCGCCGCGATAGCCGCCTTCGGCTGGTCCGTGCTGCCGCGCGACACCCGCTCCGAAGGCCGCGCCCGCTTCGACATCCCCGGAGTGCTGCTGGCCGTGACCGGTCTGGTAGCGGTGGTCTACGGATGCAGTGAGGCCGAGTCCGAGGGCTGGGACTCCCGGCTGGTGATCGGTCTGCTCGTCCTGGGCGCGGTGCTGCTCCTCGCCTTCGTCATGGTCGAGCGGAGTGTCGCCCGGCCGCTGCTGCCGCTGCGCGTCATCGCGGACCGCACCCGGGGCAGCGCCTATCTGGCGGTCGGCCTCTCGGTGGTCGGCATGTTCGCGATGTTCCTGTTCCTCACGTACTACATGCAGATCGTCAAGGGGTACTCGGCGCTGGTCACCGGTGTGGCCTTCCTGCCGATGACCGCGTCGGTGCTGGCCGGCGCGGGCGGCCTCGCCTCACGCCTCATCCCCAAGGTGCCGCCGCGGCTCCTGGTGGCGCCCGGTCTGCTCATCGCGGCCACCGGTGTGGCGCTGCTGATCCCCCTGGACGTCGACAGCTCGTACGCGGCGGGCGTACTGCCGGCCGAGATCCTCGTCGGCTTCGGCATGGGCCTGGTGATGGCGCCCTCGATGAACTACGCGACCCACGGGGTCCAGGAGCAGGACGCGGGTGTCGCCTCCGCGACCGTCAACACCGCGCAGCAGATCGGCGGTTCGATCGGTACGGCACTGCTCAACACCATCGCCACCAGCACGACCTCCGACTACATGGCCGCGCACGCCCACCGGATGACGCCGCAGACGGCCAAGGCCGGTCTGGTCGAGGGCTTTTCGGACGGCTTCGTCTGGTCGTCCACGATCCTCGCGGGGGCGGCGGTCCTCGTGGCGCTCCTGATGAACGCACCGCGCCCCGCGCGGGAGCCGGGCGCGCAGGACGTGAAGTCGCTGCCGGTGCATATGGGCTGACGGCTTCCCGGCCGCTGTCCCGTGGCCCTTTCGCTCCGGAGCCGGAGCCGAAGGGCCACGACCGCTTCCCGGGGCCGGCTAGCCCGCCATCCCGTACGCGTGGGAGGCGCCGCCGCAGTCGCGGTGGGGGATCCGATAGGTGACCAGGACGGGGAGCTGGCCCTTGGCGGAGCGGTGGAGGTGACCTTACGGACGTCCTCGGTGACGGTGGCGGGGGAGTACCGGGAGAACCAGAGGGTCTGTGGCCGGCCGGCGATCCGTGAGGCGATGCGCGGCTGCCGGGAGTCGCCCGGGTTGGCCGCGACCCATGTGTTGACGAGCGAGTCGGGGTTGTCGAAGAACTCTGTGCCGCCGGGCAGTTCGCCCGCGACGGCATGGGGCGCGTGGGCGGCGCCCATCAGGAACACGGTGGCGAGCGCGGCGGTGGCTATCACTCTGGCGATGCGCACGGGGCATCAGTCCTCTCGCGTGGGGGCTCAGGTCTCTGGTTGCCGCGGCGCGGGGGAAGGTTGCCGCCGCATGCGACGGATGTTCGGCGCAAGGCCGAGGGGACCCCTCCAGGGCGGGGTCCCCTCGCATCCGGGACTCAGGGGCCGGACACCGTCTCCGCCGCCGCCTCGCCGCTGACGGGCGAGGGGCCGCTGTCGGACGAGGCCGCCGCCTCACTCCCGGGCGTGGCGACCGGTACCCGGCGCAGCGTCACGCTCGCCAGGACCGCCGCCGCCACCAGGACCGCTGCCCCGACCACGCATGCGAGCTGCATACCGTTGGTGAACGCCTCGCGCGCCGCGCCGAGCACCTGCGCACCGGTCCGTCCCTTCAGCTGCCCGGCGACCGCGATGGCGGTGCCCAGCGTCTCGCGCACCGCGTCCAGCGCGTCGGCGGGCAGCCCGTCGGGCACCGAGTCCTTGACGTCGCTCCGGTAGACGGCGGTGCCGACGCTGCCGAGCACCGCCATGCCCATCGCCCCGCCGAACTCCTGGCCCGTCTCCAGCAGGGCGGCGGCCGAGCCCGCCTGCTTGGGCGGCACGGTGCCGATCGCCATGTCGGTGACCAGCGCGATCACCATGACGAGGCCGCTGGCGAGGACGGCGGCGCCGATCAGGACGGTCCACAGCGCATCCGTATCGGCCAGGGCCAGCACCCCGTAGCCGATGGCCCCGATCAGAAAGCCGGAGCTGATCACATAGGCGCGGTTCGCGCCGCGCTGGACGAGCACACTCGCGATCGGTCCGGCGAAGCCGACGCATACGGACGGGACCAGGCTCCACAGCGCGGCCTCCAGCGGGCCCTTGCCGAGCACCGACTGCAGATACTGGGTGGTGAAGTAGGCGGAGCCCATCATGGCGAAGGTGGCCAGGGAGTTGATCGCGATCGACGGGCCGAAGCCGCGGTTGTGGAACAGCTCGGGGCTGATCACCGCGTCGCGCCGGGTGAGCTGGCGGTGTACGAAGACGGCGCCGATGGCGAGACCGGCCACGATGGACAGCGCCGGCGGGAGGCTGAAGCCGTTGTCGGCCGCCATCTTCTTCAGGCCGTAGATCACCGGGAGCACGGCCCCCATCGACAGCGGGACGCTGAGCACATCGAAGCCACCGGGCTTGGGGTCCTTGAACTCCGGCACCAGGATCGGCGCCAGCAACAGCAGCAGCACCATCGCCGGGACGTTGATCAGGAAGACCGAGCCCCACCAGAAGTGATTCAGCATCACTCCGCTCATCACCGAGCCGAGCGCGACGCCGCCCGCCATGGCCGATGACCAGATCGCGATCGCCTGGCCACGCTGCCTCTCGTCGCGGAACATATTGCGGACCAGCGCCATCGTCGACGGCATCAGGGTCGCGCCGCCGATCCCGAGCACCGCCCGCGCGGCGATGAGCATCTCGGCGCTCTGCGCGTACGCCGCCGCGACCGAGGCGGCACCGAAGGCCACAGCCCCGCACATCAGCAGCTTCCGGCGCCCGAACCGGTCGCCGAGCGCCCCCATGGTGATGAGCAGGCCGGCGAGGGCGAAGGCATAGATGTCGAAGATCCACAGCTGCTGGGTGGAACTGGGGTGCAACTCCCGGCTGATGGCCGGCACCGCGAAGTACAGCACCGACACATCCATGGAGACAAGGAGGAGCGGAAGCATCAGGACCACGAAGGCGGTCCATTCCTTGCGTCCGGCGCGGGTGCCGACGGGAGTTGAGGTCATGCCGGTGAATATACGGACGTCTTAAACATGTGTCTAGTACGCATGTGTAAGACACGCGTCTAGGACGGTCGTATGGGCTCGGGATAGGCTGGGGCCATGGGACATCGAGAGGATCTGCTGGCCGGCGCGAAGCGCTGTCTGCTGGAAAAGGGCTGGTCCCGCACGACCGCTCGGGACATCGTGGCCGCCTCGGGTGCCAACCTGGCGTCCATCGGCTACCACTACGGTTCCAAGGACGCCCTGATGAGAGAGGCGCTCTTCGCGGCCATGGGCGACTGGGCCGATGACGTCCAGCGATCCCTCGAGGAAGACGCCGCGACCGGCGGCTCCAGCCGCGATGCCGGTCTGCAGAAGCGTTTCGAGACGGGCTGGACACGGGTGCTCGAGCTCTTCGACAAGCACCAGGCCGTCTGGCGGGCCCAGTTGGAGGCCATCTTGCAGGTCCAGAGCGACCCCGAGCTGCGCGCGGCCTTCGGCCGGGCCCAACCGGAGGGGCGCCAGGGGCTGGTGGGGCTCCTCCACGGCATCGATGAACGCGAGGTCGACGAGGAGACCTCCCGGGTCATGGGCTCGTTCTATATGACGCTGGTGAGCGGGATGGTCGTGCAGATGGCCATCGACCCGGATCTCATGCCCAGCGCGCAGGACCTGATCGAGGCGATGCGCCGCATCATGGGCGGCGGCCTTCCGGCCCCCTCCGATTGACCTTGCCCATGGGTCAGGCCCCAGCGTCCGGTGTCCCCGGGCGCGGTGCCCGGCACGGAGGATACGAACCCGTGGAACCACCACTGCTCAGCATCGGCGCGTTCGCCCGCCGAACACGGCTGTCACCCAAGGCGCTCCGGCTCTACGACCGGCTGGGCCTGCTGGCCCCGGACCGCGTCGACGAGGCCACCGGCTACCGCTGGTACCGCGCCGACCAGGTGGAACGGGCGCGCCTGGTGGCGCCGTTGCGGAGGCTGGACATGCCGCTCGCGCGGAATCGGCCGGGTGCTGGAGCTCCCCGGGGAGCAGGCGGCGCGGGAGGTGGCGGCCTATTGGGCCGCCGTCGAGGAGCGCACCGCCCAGCAGCGCGCCCTCGCGGCGCACCTCCGTGACCGACTGTCAGGCAGGAGACCCACCATGTACGACGGGATCATCCGCGAGGTCGGCGAGCAGACCTTCCTCACCGAGCGCAGGCATCTGCTCGTGGCCGACCTCCCCGCGTGGATCGGCTCCACCCTCGACCGGCTGGAGGCGGTCGCCCGCGAATGCGGCGGCATCGCCGGCTCGCCGTTCGTCCGCTACTACGCCGAGGTGAGCGACGAGAGCGACGGTCCGGCCGAGGCCTGCGTCCCGGTGGCCGACCCCGCCGCCGAGCGCTATGCCGCCGCCCACCGCCGCACCGTTGCCCTCGGCCACGAACCCGCCCACCGCGAGGCCTACACCCGTCTCGTCCAGGCGCAGGTCGCCCATCCGCAGATCGACTCCGCCTTCGACGCGGTCGAGCGCTGGACCGCCGACAAGGGCCTGACCGTCACCGGCCCCTGCCGCGAGGTCTACCTCTGATCTTGCGCAGTGCTCCCCCGTTCACGGGGGAGGTGAAGCGCATCAAAAAGTGCTCCGGCCTGCGCGTAAGTGCGGGTCTGCATTGTTGGCCTCAGCCGACTACACGGGGCGCTGTTGATTCTCGATGTACTGGCGTGCAACGGTCAGGGCAGCTTCTTCCCCAGCCTGCTGGAACGCCGCCGCCGCATCGACCGCGCCCTGTTCGCGGTCATCATGGAGGCGTACGTCCTTGGGGTGTCCACCCGCTCGGTCGACGACCTGGTCAAGGCCCTCGGCTCGGACACCGGGATCTCCAAGAGCGAGGTCTCCCGCATCTGCGCCGACCTCGACACGGAACTGACCGTCTTCCGCAACCGACCCCTGGACCACACCCGCTTTCCCTACATCTACCTCGACGCCACCTACGTCAAGGCCCGCGTCAACCACCAGATCGTCTCGCAGGCCGTCGTCATCACCACCGGCGTCACCGAAGACGGCGGCCGTGAAGTCCTGGGCGTGATGGCCGGCAACAGGGAGACCGAAGCATTCTGGAGCCACTTCCTGCGCTCCCTGCGTGAACGCGGCCTGACCGGGGTGCGCCTGGTCATCTCCGACCACCACAGCGGTCTGGTCAAGGCGATACGCAAGGTCATGCTCGGCGCGTCCTACCAGCGCTGCCGGGTCCACTTCGTCCGCAACGTCTTCGGCGTGATCAGCAAGGCCGTGGTGAGGCCGGTAACATCGGCCAGATCGGCCAACAGCCGGGACGCGGCATGGCTGACGACTCCTCGGCCGTCGGCCGATACGGCAAGCCTGGGACGCGAACCGGTAGTGTGCACGCAGAAAGTGCCTTCCTGCTGAGACGACAGAAGCCTTAGACAAGCCTTATCGTCCCAGGTCAGAGGGCACTTTCGCTTTCCCGCTCAAGATCCGGACGTCACCGCAAGTGAAACGCGGAGGCTAAGGGTGGCAATTTCGAACCTCGCCTCCAGCACTCTTAGGCCCTGGAATGGCCAGCGGCCCTGCCCCTCTGATTCGAGGGGCAGGGCCACCGAAATGTCCTAGGTCAAGCGCTCGCCGAGCCTGGCCGACTGCCGCTCGGAGCCCTTGGTATGCCACCACTCGAACAGGCGGATTTGTAGTGACATGGCCACCGCCTGTACGAGTTCCTCCGGCGGGCTGCCGTCGAAGATGCGGTGCTCGGAACTGTCACACTCCAGGCGGACTCTCCAGTGCCCGTCTGGGGCGATCAGTTCGATGGCCACCGTGAACCTTCGTCCCTGGTCGATGACCGCAAGTCCAAGTACTTCAAGACAGACCGAGCTGTCCTCGAGCTGCCCCATCAGATGTGGGGCGAGGAGGCTGCGGACACCTTCGGCAGAGGGCACGGATTCCTTCTCCTAGCAGGAAGGCGAGGTCAGTGATGCGGGCTTGTAGGCAGTGATGATCCCCTGCGGCTTGATTCGGGGATCCGCGCCATAGGAGTCCGGGTTGGTCACCACCTTGAACAGGATCCTCGGCGGACACTGGATCACTCGCCTCTCATAGACGCGCTGGCCTGGTACGTCGGTCACGATGTCGCCACTCCAGATCGTGTTCTTGATCTTTTTGCTGAAGTTGGCACTCCATCGTCCCTTAGCCACCAGATGACGGTACCCCCAATTCCTTGTGCCGCAGCGCAGCACTACTGTGGCAGGGCCCCGGTAGTACGTCGTGACGATGTGCTTCTTCGGCTTTCCCGTGCACGCGTTGGACGCGGTACCTACGGCAGCGGTCGGGTCTGCAGCCCTCGCCTCCGTAGATAAAGGCAGCACAAGACAGAGCGACGCAATGCCGAAAACCGCAGCCTTAGTAAACTTCACTGTTTCCCCGTTCCCCTGCGATTGGTCGATGACAAGTACATGCCTATCGCATCTAGGACTGGAAATCACTTCCTAATCGAACAGATGACTCAAAGTGGAGATCAATTTGGCCAACAGGCCCAGCGTGGGCGGTGTTTGACATTGCGGCATTGTCAGGCTAGGCGCCGCCGCGAGGACGTGCGCGGCACGGAATTCATTGAAACGGTGACGAATGGTAGATCGGGCTGCGCGGTAATGCCTCCCCTATTGATCCGAAACGGTAGGTGTTCTGGGTCGTTGATGCCTGCGTGAGTGAACTGGCGGGTGGCGCACGGCAGTTGTCGCCGTCGGCGCAGGAGGCCCTTCGGCTGCGGGCGGTGGCCGCGTTGGTGGCGGGCCGGACTCGCGAGGATGTCGCGGCGGTGTTCCAGGTCTCGCTCAAGGCGGTGGACAACTGGTGGGCGAAGTGGATGGCCGGCGGGCGCGAAGCGCTCGTAGCCCGGCCGCGTGGACGCCGGGTCGGCGAACATCAGGTTCTCGACGCAGCCGAGCAGCAGGCGATCCGGCAGGCCGTACTGGATCACCATCCCTGGATGTTGCTCCGGTTTGGTGGACACCTACCCGCTTGGGGACACTGGTCCCCGCAAGGAGGAGTTCACGCGCCAAGGACGCGTCCGGCCTACCCGCCGGAGTTCCGTCGCCGGATCGTCGAGCTCGTCAGGGCCGGCCGTACGCCGGAGGACCTGGCCAGGGAGTTCGAGCCGTCCGCCCAGACGATCCGCAGTTTGGCGGACCAGGACCGCGTGGATGCGGGAGAGCGTGGCGGGGTGTTGCGGTGAGTCATGCGACCCGGACGTTTTCGGCCGACGCGTCGGGCTCAAGGGCGGACAAATGTATCCGTTTGGGCAGCAAGAGCGGGGTGGCGAGCAGGAGAACGCCGGACATGGTGATCGCGGCGAGCGGGCTGGTGAGTGTGGCGAGAATGCCCCAGATCACCATCAGGGCAGCTTGTAGGAGTTTGCTGATGGCACTCCACGTACTGAGGATTTGGGCGGTGTGATCCGCGGGAGTCCGTTGCAGGCGTTCTGTTGCGTAGATCGGATTGAAGATGCCCATGCAGGTGATCAGCAGGCCCTCCACGATGATCACGGTGAGGAGTCCGGGGATGCCGGGATGGACGAACGTGAGGCCGAGTGGGAAGAGCGATCGCAGCCAGCCGGAGACGATCATGACCCGGTGCCGGCCGTAGCGGGTCACGAGGCGCGCGGAGAGGCGGGCGCCCACGAAGCCGCCGAGTGCCGGGATGCCGAAGGCAAGACCGAATTGCCAGGCCGGGAAGTGGTACTGGCCCAGCAGGAGGACGGACAGGAGCGGGACGGTGGCCATGATTAGGCCGCTGACCAGGATTGAGTTGAGGAACAGGCGCCTTAGTGCGCGGTCGCGGAGGATGAACCGCCAGCCGCCAAGAAGGTCGGCTCCGCGCAACCTGGTGGCCCGGTCGCGGGGTGCCGCGACGTCGCCTCCGCGGATGCGGAGGACCCCGAGCGCGGACAGCAGGTAGCTGAGGGCGTCGGCCATGACAGTGATGACCGGGCCGAGTAACCCTATGAGTGCACCACCGAGGGGCGGGCCCGCCGCGGTCGCCACCCAGCTCGTGCCCTCGAATCTCCCGTTCGCCACAAGGAGGTGATCGCTACGGACGAGATACTTCAGATACGCGCCGGATGCCGCAGTGAAGGCGATGCTCGTGGTCCCGGAGATGACCGAGACGACCAGCAGTTGGCCGTATGAAAGCAAGCCGAGGACGTACGCGATCGGGACACTTGCCATCGCGACGAACCGGATCAGGTCCATCGCGATCATCACCGGACGCTTGGCCCGGTGCTCAACCCACGGCCCGAGCGAGAACGCAACAATCGCCGCGACGGCAAGCCCGGCCGCCTCCAGGAGCGACACGGCGAATGCCGGCGAGTGCAGCACTCGAACCGCGATCAGCGGGAACGCGCCGAAGGCAATCCACGTACCGTATGTACTGACGGCGTAGGCCGACCACAGCCAACCGAAACTGCGCCCCAACTGCACGCGCATGCGACTCCCTCGCGACAACCGATGTTCGGGTCTCTGAATCACACCGGCCGCACCGTCGCGGGGTCAAACAACCGACTCCAGGGCGAGCCACAACCATCAGTTGGGCACATGTAGGCTGGATCGATGCATACCGAGGCGGTGCGATCGTTCGTCCGCGCGGCCGAGCTCGGACAGCTGCAACACGCGGCCGACGAGCTCGGCGTAACGCAACAGGCCGTGTCGAAGCGGATCGCAACCCTCGAGCGCGAACTCGACGTCCGGTTGTTCACCCGCACCGCCCGAGGGGTCGAGCTGACACTCGACGGCCAAGCTTTCCTCCCGTACGCCCGGAACATCATCACGGGTGTCGATCGCGCCATCACCGCGATCAGACCGGGCTCGCGGGCCCTTCGGATCGACGTTCTCGGCCTGCGATCCGCGCAGGCCGTCGTCCTGCACGACTATTGGCGGTCGCATCCCGAAACCGACCTCGACGTGGTGACCCTCAAGGTCAACGACCCGCGCGTGGCGGTCACCGCCGTCCAAGCAGGCGATATCGACGCCTCGTTCCGCTCGGTCACCGACCCGGCCACACTTCCGCGCGACGTGCAAATGATCCACGCGTTCGACTCCCCGCTGGAACTCCTCGTCGGCCCGAGGCACCCGCTCGCCCCCGCACGAACACTGACACCATCCCAGCTGCGCCAGCACCGGATCTGGGTGCCGGGTATCGCGCCGCGAAGCGAATGGGCAGAGTTCTACGATCAGCTCGCCACCGACTTCGACCTCCGCATTGACGCCGCGGGCCCGAACTTCGGCAACGAGGTACTCCTCGACATCCTCGCGGACTCCGCAGACGTGGCAACCCTCGTAGGCTCGCGCGACCGGTACATCTGGCCGACGAACTACGACTTACGCCGCATCCCGATCGTGAATCCGACGCTCGCATACCCGCTCTCGCTCATCTTCCCCCGAGCGAATCCACACCCAGGACTCCGGGCAATCATTAACCACTTCGGAAGCCTGGCACCGCTCCCCGAGACAGCCTGGCTCCCATCGTGGGCAACGACACCACGCCGCAGCGAAGCGGAATTCGGTGCAGTTCCAGGCGAAGTGGGATGCTGCGCCGCCAGGGGTCGGATGGAATTCGCCGGTCAGCAGCATCAGTAGGTACCAGCGCAGGATATGGACGCGGTGCTCGCCTCCGGTCCGTGAGTCCTGCTGGGTGCAGAACCGTCTGTAGGCGTCGAGGTCGCGTGTGACCGTGGTGTTGGTGAACAGCTTGCGCCGCATATGTAGTCGATTGGCGAGCTGTGCTCGTCGAGGGCGTAGGCGAGTTGGGCAAGAGTGGATGCGAGCGGAGCCAGGTCCTGGCCTCCGTAGGTGCGCCGCTCGATACTGTCCCGGTCGCGATCGATGTAGTGGTTGCCGAGCACCCTGCACCTCAGGATCAAAGTCCGCCAGCAGCAGCCGAGCCAGCTCCAGACGGCTCTCATAGACCACGTGCCCGCCCGCCGTCGCGGACGCGTACTTCCCCGAGTAGTGGGCCATCCCGCGTACCGACCGGACATCCCGCCACGGCTTCGACTCCGAGAAGTCCGCCAACCGCAGCTGTCGCACCGGCATTCACGCACCGACAGGTCCTCGTACCGGATCGACGCCGTAGGAACCTTGCGTGTAAGACGGGCGTCGCCCGCGTTCCGTACTGCCATGCTGGGGACGGTACGGCGGACGGTCGGCGCACACTCAGAGAAGATCAGAAGACCCCCGACAAGGACCGCTACTGAACGTAGTCATTGTCAGCGGGATCGTGGATTTGCCAATCCACTGCTAACGAACTGCCTTCACTGCTGACGAACTCGCGGATCCTGGAGGCGGGCCGAGGCGGGCGGCCTTGAGGGCCATGTGAAGGAGCAGACGGTCCTCGCCCGCGTCCAGGTCGAGGCCGGTCAGCTGCTTGATCCGGGAGAGGCGGTAGTACAGCGTCTGCCGGTGGATGCCGAGCCGCTGGGCGGTGCGGCCCGCCTGGCCGGCGCAGTCGAGGAAGGTCTCGGCGGTGCGGGCGAGTTCGGCGTGCGAGCGCTCCAGCAGGGGGCGTACGGCCGGGTCGGGCTCGGCCCAGGGCAGGGCGGCCAGCAGCCGGTACGGGCCGATGGCGGACCACTCCGCGACCGGCCCGAGCCGTGCGTCCGCCCGCGCGGCCCGCGCCGCGGCCAGGGCCTCGCGCCAGGCGGCGGGCAGATCGTCCAGCCCCCGCCGGGGCCCGCTGACCCCGGCGGCGGTCAGAGGGCGCCCGCCCGGGGCCGTGCCGCCGGCCGTGGCGCGGGGGGAGCGCAGCAGCTGTTCGGCCGTCGCCCGGGCCGGGTCGAGGGCGGTGGCCGCGCGCAGCCGGATCAGGGCGGCGAGCCCCGCGTCCGCCGCCCCGTCGTCGGGGAGCACGCAGGCGGCCGCGATGCCCGGCAGATGGGGGAGCCCGGGGTCCGCGTCCTCGTCCGTCCCCGGGGTCCACGGCACGACCGCCACCAATGTCAGCGGCCCGTCGGCCGCCCCGCGCAGGGCGGCGCGCAGCCCCGCGCGGGCAGCGTCCCGGCCGGCCGGCGGTCCGGTGATCACATCGTGCAGCAGTTCGCCGAGCTCCTCCCCGGCCCGCGCCTCGGCCGCCAGCAGGGCGCCGATGCGCGCCGCGGTCTCCATGGCCCGGGCCAGCCGCGGGTCCGGCGCGCCCGTGGGGCCGCCGAGCTCCAGATCGGAGAGGTGGCCGTCGTCCAGCAGCCAGACATAGCCGTGCACCACCCCGCGGTGCCGCACCGGCAGGCAGATACGGCCCATGAAGACCCCGGCCGCCGGGTCGGGCGGGATCCGCAGCGGGGCCTGCGCCCGCGCGATCCCGAACGCCTCGAACCAGGCCCGCACCGCCGCGGTCGAGCGGCGCTGGAGGATGGAGCGGGTACGGACCGGGTCCAGTGCCGGCTCCCCGGCGTCGTCGCTGTCGTGGGCGCCGAAGGCGATGAGCGCGAAGTCGCGGTTCTCCAGGGTCGCGGGCGCGCCGAGCGCCGCCGTGATCTCGTCCACGAGCTGCTGGTAGTCGTCGCGCACCGGGCTCCTGCCTCCTTCCCCGATCCGGTCTTCAGTCTCTCATACAGATGTCTGAGATCCCGGACACCGATGCGTGACAGCTGTCGATGGCCCGGGTTCCGAGAGATCCTTAGATTTCACGGTGAGTTGAGGAAGCCGTTCGTCGGCCGTCATCGTGGAGGTGTCCCGTGCTAGGACCCGTGCTGCTCGCCGCTTCGCGCAGTGCCGCCATCCGCCGTATCGTCTCCGCCGCGCCGGTCACCCGCCCGATGGTGGACCGGTTCGTCGCCGGGGAGCGGCTGGCCGAATCGCTGGCGGCGGTGCGCTCGCTGACCGGCCGCGGCCTTGAGGTCACCCTGGACCATCTGGGCGAGGATGTCACCGACCGGGCCGAGGCGCTGCGCAGCCGTGACGCGTACCTCGCGCTGACCGAGGCGCTGGCCACCGAGGGGCTCGGCGGGCGCGCGGAGATGTCGGTCAAGCTCTCCGCCTTCGGGCAGGCGCTGCCGGGCGGCCATGACATCGCGCTCGCCAATGTCACCCTGGTCGTGGAGGCCGCGGCCGAGGCGGGCACGACGGTTACCCTCGACATGGAGGACCACACCACCGTGGACTCCACCCTCGCGATCCTGGGCGAGCTGCGCACCCGGTTCCCGCAGACCGGCGCGGTCGTCCAGTCGTATCTCATCCGGACCGAGGACGACTGCCGCGCGCTCGCCGGGGAAGGCTCGCGGGTGCGGCTGGTCAAGGGCGCCTACCAGGAGCCCGCGAGCGTCGCCTACCAGGACAAGCGCGAGGTGGACCGGGCGTATGTGCGCTGTCTGAAGATTCTGATGGCCGGCAAGGGCTATCCCATGATCGGCTCGCACGATCCGCGCATGGTCGCCATCGCGCAGGACCTGGCGCACCGCCTCGGGCGCAAGCTCGACGAGTACGAATTCCAGATGCTGTACGGGATCCGCGAGGCCGAGCAGGAGCGGCTGGTGGCGGAAGGTCACCGTATGCGGGTTTACGTCCCGTATGGAACAGACTGGTATGGGTACTTCATGCGCCGCCTCGCGGAGCGCCCCGCGAACCTCGGGTTCTTCCTGCGCTCGCTGGTCAGCCGCGGCTGACCGGAGCCCCCTCCGCCTCGTAGACCTCGTAACCCGACGATCGAAGGAGCAACGGCCACTATGGACGCCGTGACCCAGGTCCCCGTGCCGGTGAACGAGCCGGTGCACACCTACGCCCCCGGTACTCCGGAGCGCGCCCGCCTCGAGACCAAGCTCAAGGAGCTCACCCAGAACCCGATCGACCTGCCGATGACCATCGGCGGCGAGAAGCGGATGGGCGGCGGTGAGCGCTTCGACGTCGTACAGCCGCACAATCACTCGGCCCGTCTCGGCACCTACGCGAACGCCACCCAGGCGGACGCGCAGGACGCGATCGACGCGGCGCTCGCCGCCGCCCCGGGGTGGCGCGCGCTCAGCTTCGACGACCGTGCCGCGATCATCCTCAAGGCCGCCGATCTGCTCTCCGGCCCGTGGCGGGAGACGCTCGCCGCCTCCACCATGCTCGGCCAGTCCAAGACCGCGCAGCAGGCGGAGATCGACACGCCCTGTGAGCTGATCGACTTCTGGCGCTTCAACGTCCACTTCGCCCGCCAGATCCTGGCCGAGCAGCCGGTGACCAACTCCCCGGGGGTCTGGAACCGCACCGACCACCGGCCGCTGGAGGGGTTCGTCTACGCGATCACGCCCTTCAACTTCACCGCCATCGCGGGGAACCTCCCCACCGCCCCCGCCCTCATGGGCAATGTGGTGGTCTGGAAGCCGTCCCCGACCCAGACGCACGCCGCCGTGCTGCTGATGGAGCTGCTGGAGGAGGCGGGGCTGCCCAAGGGCGTCATCAACCTGGTCACGGGTGACGGCAAGGACGTCTCCGAGGTGGCGCTGGCCCACCCGGACCTCGCGGGCATCCACTTCACCGGCTCGACCCGCACCTTCCAGCACCTGTGGAAGACGGTCGGCAACAACATCGAGAACTACAAGACCTACCCGCGGCTGGTCGGCGAGACCGGTGGCAAGGACTTCATCGTCGCCCACCCCTCCGCCGACCCGGCGGTGCTGAAGACGGCGATGACGCGCGGCGCCTTCGAGTTCCAGGGCCAGAAGTGTTCCGCCGCCTCGCGCGCCTATGTGCCGCGCTCCCTGTGGGACAGCGGCCTCAAGGAGGAGTTCGCGGCCGAGGTCAACGGTCTGACCATGGGCGATGTGAGCGACCTCAGCCACTTCATGGGCGCGGTCATCGACGAGCGCGCCTTCGCCAAGAACAAGGCGGCGATCGACCGGGCGAAGTCCGACCCGACGGTCGAGATCATCGCGGGCGGTACGTACGACGACAGCGAAGGGTACTTCGTCCGGCCGACCGTCCTGGTCTCCACCGACGCCGACAACGAGATCTTCAAGGACGAGTACTTCGGCCCGATCCTGGGGGTGTTCGTCTACGAGGACGCGGAGTACGACGCGATGCTCCAGCAGATGGAGTCGGCATCGCCGTACGGCCTCACCGGCTGCGTCATCGCCCAGGACCGTGCCGCGGCCGCCGCCGCCTGCGAGGCGCTGCGCTTCGCGGCCGGCAACTTCTACATCAACGACAAGCCGACCGGCGCCGTCGTCGGCCAGCAGCCCTTCGGCGGCGGCCGCGCGTCCGGCACCAACGACAAGGCGGGTGCCAAGCAGAACCTGATGCGCTGGACCTCCACCCGCTCCATCAAGGAGACCCTGGTGCCGCCGACCGATTACCGCTACCCGCACATGGGCTGACCGCCCGGCGCACCCGTCTATCCCCGCCCCCGAGCCGCTTCAGTGCGGGTCGGGGGCGGTGTGGTGGGCGGGGACGGAACCGCCGTAAAGCTGTGGACGCCCCAGGCGTGGCGGTGCTAGCGTCTGGCAGTCAAGTAGGCATTATTACGGCAGTTAACGTGGGTAACCCAAGCGCGGTGTCACCCACGGCGCAGCGGGATCGGCCAAGGTGGTCGAGGTCGGACGGGGGTCGGCCTCGACCATTGGGGCGACGCCGACCGCACGCCCTCTCTGTGGCCGATGGCTCCCCTCGGCCTGTCTGTCCTTCGGCTCGGCTCGCCGCGTCTCAGATAGTAGGACGTCCGACTAATTGTGCAGACACTGACGCTCCACTGCCTTACTTTTATGAGAGCCGAACGTCTCGCTCCATCCAGCGATGGCGGCTGCGGCCGGTGCGTACGCGCAGGTGACCCCTGCCGCACTCAGGCCCCCGCCCTTCCGGCAGCCACCTTCTCGGGGATTCCTCCCGTCCATCGGGGTTCAGCAGAGGAGATGCGATCATGGCCGAGACGACTGTCCGCAGGACCCGTCGCAAGATCGACAACACCGACCGCAAGAACGCGGCCGCAGCCCTCCAGCGCGCGCTCGACCGCCGCGACAACGGCGGCGCCACTGGCCACTGAGGGCGGCGGCGCCACCGGCCGGCCGAGGCTAGGGGCGACGGGCGCGCGTGATCTCGAAGTGGTCCACGCGCTCGCCCGACTCCGCCAGCGTCGTGACCGTGAGCTTCGGGCGGGGACCCGGTTCCACCTTCACCGCGAGGAAGGAGAAGCCGGTGTAGCGGACCCGGGACCACTCCACGGTGTCCCGGTTCTTCTCCCCGTCCTTGGTCCAGTGGTAGGTCTTCACCTCGTCGAGGTCCTTGATGTGCCCCTCATAGGAGTCGGGCACCGGGAACTCGTAGAGATCCGCCCCCGCCCCGCCGGCCGTCACATAGACGATCCCGTCGCGCACCGCGTCGACGCCCCCGCCGACCGGGACCCGGCGGGCGACCTTGCCGCCGCGGATGGCGTCGGTCCGCTCGTAGACATGGTTGTGGCCGTTGACCACCAGATCCACCTGGTGCTTGTCGAACAGCGGCACCCACGCCTCGCGCACGCCGCCGTCCGAGGCGTGGGCGCTGGTCGTCGAGAAGGCGCAGTGGTGGAAGAAGACGACCAGGAAGTCGATACCGGGCTGCTTGCGCAGCTGTCCCAGCCGCCGGTCCAGCCACCGTGTCTGCGCGCCGTCCGTATAGCCCTTGTTGGCGGGGATCTCGTACGAGACGTCATTGGCGTCCAGCGCGATCACGCCCACGTTCCCGTAGACGAACGAGTAGACGCCGGGTGTCTTTCGCGGATCCGGACCGTTGTCGGGGAGCGACCAGCGGGCCAGTTGGCCGCCGTAGCCGTCGGGGGAGTACCACGCCTCCATGTCGTGGTTGCCGGTCGTCACCATCCACGGCACGCTCGCCGCGACCGAGTCGGTCTGGGCGAGGAAGGAGTCCCACACGCGGGCGTCGTAGAGGTCCGACTTCTTGCCGTGGCCGGTGGTGTCCGCGTAGCAGAGGTCCCCGGCGTGCAGATGGAACGCGGGGTTCTGGCCCAGGATCAACTGGTCGTTGGCGAGCGCGTCATAGCTGACGCCCTGGTCGCCGAAGGCGGTGAAGACGAACTTCCCGGGCTTGTCGGGCGCGGTGCGGAACGTGCCCACCGAGGAGAAGCGGCGGGGGTCGGCCGGGTCGTAGCCCTCGTGGCCGACGCCGTAGTAATAGGTGACATCGGGGCTCAGCCCGTCCACGTCGGCGTGCAGATAGTACTGGTCGACCGCCGGGAGCTTGTCGCCGAGCGACGGGGTGTGCAGATGGCGGACCTCGGCGTCGACCGTGCGGCTCAGCTCCAGCGGCCCCGGCCCGATCCGCACATACGGCTTCCGCACGGCGAACGGCACCTGCCAGGAGATCCGCATCCGGGTTCTGGGGTCGGCGCCGAAGGCGAGATGGCGGCCGAAGGGGGCCACGCGCGCGCCGTCGACCGTCACGGCTCTCGGGCTGGTGGCCGCCGCGCGGGACGGCTTGGGGTCGGCGGCGCACGCCGAGCCGCTCAGAAATCCGGCGCCCGCGACCGCGCCCGCCGCCCCGGCGCCCCCGCGCAGCACACGGCGGCGGGAGAACCTGGCGCGCAGGTACTCATGCTGCTCGGCCATGGTCATCCGGCTCGCGAGCGGCTCCGGAATGCCGAACCGTGGTGTATCCATGGCACGAAATGTCCCCCCGGCGGGCAACCCCGTCCCGTACGGGGGGTGAACGCAACCTTTCAAGTCGGCGATCCGTCCGAATGGCGGACGCCCTATGTCAACCAATGGGACGAGCGGTAGGGTCCGGGTATGTCTCGCTCCATTCGCCTCGCAGTGATCCCCGGTGACGGTATCGGCCAGGAGGTCGTCGCCCAGGGCCTGAAGGTCCTCTCCGCCGCCCTTCCTCAGGACGTGAAGCTGGAGACCCAGAGTTATGACCTCGGCGCCCAGCGCTGGCACGCGACCGGCGAGACCCTGCCGGACCCCGAGCTGGAGTCGCTGAAGAACCACGACGCGATCCTGCTCGGCGCGATCGGCGATCCGTCGGTGCCCTCCGGCGTGCTGGAGCGCGGGCTGCTGCTCAAGCTGCGCTTCGCCTTCGACCACTACGTCAATCTGCGTCCGTCGAAGCTCTTCCCGAACACCGCGACCCCGCTGGCCGGCCGCCCCGACATCGACTTCGTGGTCGTGCGCGAGGGCACCGAGGGCCCGTACGTCGGCAATGGCGGCTCCCTGCGCACCGGCACCCCGGCCGAGGTCGCCACCGAGGTCAGCCTCAACACGGCCTACGGCGTCGAGCGCGTGGTCCGCGACGCGTACGCCCGCGCCGCCGCGCGCCCGCGCAAGAAGCTGACCCTGGTCCACAAGAACAACGTCCTCGTGCACGCCGGTCACCTGTGGAAGAACATCTTCGACAAGGTCGGCGCGGAGTACCCCGAGGTCACCACCGACTATCTGCATGTCGACGCCGCGACGATCTTCTTCGTCACTCAGCCCGAGCGGTTCGACGTGATCGTGACCGACAACCTCTTCGGCGACATCCTCACGGACCTCGCCGCCGCCGTCACCGGTGGCATCGGGCTCGCCGCGAGCGGCAACATCAACCCCTCCGGCGCCTTCCCCTCGATGTTCGAGCCGGTCCACGGCTCCGCGCCGGACATCGCGGGCACCGGCAAGGCCGACCCGACGGCGACCGTCCTGTCGGTGGCCCTGCTCCTCCGGCACCTCGGCCACGAGGGCGAGGCGGCCCGGATCGAGACCGCCGTCGCGGAGGACCTCGCGGAGCGGGACGCGGCCACGCCGCGCACCACCGACGAGATCGGCGACGCGCTCGCCGCCCGAGTATCCGGCTGACCCCAGCCTGTGCCACTGCGCGGCTGGGGTGCGACCATCGACGTGGGCCGCGCATGTCGCACGCGTCCTTACCCCCGGCCCCACCGAAGCGATCAGCCATAATCGCTCGTGGGGCCGCTGTGGGAGGGGAAGCTCGGACGTCCTAGTACCCGGTCACGGGCAGGATGGTGTGAGCGCGGTCCGCCACAATCGAAACGGTGAAGGACTACCACTCATGACGACGCCCACGATCGAGCTCAAGCCCTCCTCCCACCCGCTCTCCGCCGCCGAGCGGGAGAAGATCCTGGCCGACCCCGGATTCGGCCGCCACTTCACCGATCACATGGTGACGATCAAGTGGACGGAGGGCCGCGGCTGGCACGAGGCCCAGCTCGTGCCGTACGCCCCGCTCTCGCTCGACCCGGCGAACATGACCCTGCACTACGCGCAGACCATCTTCGAGGGGCTCAAGGCGTACCGGCAGCCCGACGGCACCGTGGCGACCTTCCGCCCCGAGCAGAACGCGGAGCGCTTCCAGGCCTCCGCCCGCCGCATGGCCATGCCCGAGCTGCCCGTCGAGACCTTCATCGCGGCCTGTGACGCGCTGGTCACCCAGGACAAGGCATGGGTGCCGGGCACCGGCGAGCAGTCCCTCTATCTGCGGCCGTTCATGTTCGCGACCGAGGTCGGGCTCGGCGTCCGCCCCTCGAACGAGTATCTGTTCGTCGTCATCGCCTCCCCGGCCGGCGCGTACTTCTCCCGTGGGGTGCAGCCGGTCTCGGTGTGGCTGTCGGAGGAGTACGTCCGGGCCGCGCCCGGCGGCACCGGCGCCGCCAAGGCGGGCGGCAACTACGCCGCCTCGCTGGTGGCCCAGGCCCAGGCCGCCGAGCAGGGCTGCGACCAGGTGGTGTGGCTGGACGCCATCGAGCGCCGCTGGATCGAGGAAATGGGCGGGATGAACCTGTACTTCGTGTACGGGAACCGCATCGTGACCCCCGAGCTGTCCGGTTCGCTGCTGCCGGGCATCACCCGCGCCTCGCTGCTGCGGATCGCCGAGGACCTCGGCTACGAGGTCTCCGAGGGCCGTATCTCCGTCGACGACTGGCGCGAGGGCAACGCCGACGGCAGCCTCACCGAGGTCTTCGCCTGCGGCACGGCGGCCGTCATCACCCCGGTCGGCTCGGTCAAGTCCGCCCGCGGGAACTGGTCGGTGGCCGACGGGCAGCCCGGCGAGGTGACGATGAAGCTGCGCAAGGCCCTGCTGGACATCCAGACCGGCGCCGCCGCGGACACCCACGGCTGGATGCACCCCCTGGGTTGATGCATGCCCCTGGGTTGACGGACGGGGTTCGTATCCTGAGACGGGTGAGAGCGCGGGGGCTGAATGTGCCAGACTGCCTCCGTGCTCTCGTTCGCCATGATTATTGGCAGCAGGCGCGCCGGTCCGCAGTGACCGTCCCGTACGACCCGGTACGGCGCGGCCACCGTGCCCCCAGACCCGCGCGCAGACCTCTCGCACCCGCGAGGGGTCTTTTCGTTTTCCGGACCATCCCACCGGATGCGGAGCGTGAGGGATCATAGGAGGGTGCGGAACCGGTCATTCCGGTAGACCGAGATCCATCCGACAGGAGCCAGACCACCATGAAGGATCTGCCCGACGACAGTTTCCATGTCTTCGACACCACGCTGCGCGACGGTGCGCAGCGCGAGGGCATCACCCTGACGGTCGCGGACAAGCTGACCATCGCCCGGCACCTGGACGACTTCGGCGTGGGGTTCATCGAGGGCGGCTGGCCCGGCGCCAACCCGCGCGACACGGAGTTCTTCGCGCGGGCGCGCACCGAGATCGACTTCAAGCACGCACAGCTCGTCGCGTTCGGCGCCACCCGCAAGGCGGGGGTACGTGCCGAGGACGACCCGCAGGTGGGGGCGCTGCTCGACTCCGGGGCGCCGGTGATCACACTGGTGGCCAAGTCGCATGACCGCCATGTGGAGCTGGCCCTGCGCACCACGCTGGAGGAGAACCTGGCGATGGTCCGGGACACCGTCGCGTATCTGCGCGCCCAGGGCCGCCGGGTCTTCCTGGACTGCGAGCACTTCTTCGACGGCTACCGGGCCAACCCCGGCTACGCCAAGCAGGTCGTCGCCGCCGCGCACGAGGCGGGCGCCGAGGTCGTCATCCTCTGCGACACCAACGGCGGCATGCTCCCCGGGCAGATCGACGCGGTGGTCCGTACCGTCATCGCCGACACCGGCGCGCGGCTGGGCATCCACGCGCAGGACGACACCGGCTGCGCGGTCGCCAACACCCTCGCCGCGGTCGACGCGGGCGCCACCCATGTCCAGTGCACGGCAAACGGGTACGGGGAGCGGGTCGGCAACGCCAACCTCTTCCCGGTCGTCGCGGCGCTGGAGCTCAAGTACGGCCGCCGGGTGCTGCCGCCGGGCGCGCTGGAGGAGATGACCCGGATCTCGCACGCGATCGCCGAGGTCGTCAATCTGACGCCGTCCACTCACCAGCCCTATGTGGGTGTTTCCGCCTTCGCTCACAAGGCGGGACTGCATGCCTCGGCCATCAAGGTCGACCCGGATCTGTACCAGCACATCGACCCCGAGCGGGTCGGCAACACCATGCGGATGCTCGTCTCGGACATGGCCGGCCGCGCGTCGATCGAGCTCAAGGGCAAGGAGCTGGGCATCGACCTCGGCGGCGACCGGGCGCTGGTGGGCCGGGTGGTCGAGCGGGTCAAGGAGCGCGAGCTCGCGGGCTACAGCTACGAAGCCGCCGACGCCTCCTTCGAACTGCTGCTGCGCGCGGAGGTCGAGGGGCGGGCCCGCCGCTACTTCCGCGTCGAGTCCTGGCGGGCGATCGTCGAGGACCGCCCGGACGGCACCCACGCCAATGAGGCGACCGTCAAGATCTGGGCCAAGGGCGAGCGCATCGTCGCCACGGCGGAGGGCAACGGCCCGGTCAACGCCCTGGACCGGGCGCTGCGGGTCGGCCTGGAGCGGATCTACCCGCAGCTCGCGAAGATGGAGCTGGTGGACTACAAGGTCCGCATCCTGGAAGGCAAGCACGGCACCGAGTCGACGACCCGGGTGCTCGTCTCGACGACGGACGGCCAGGGGGAGTGGTCGACGGTCGGCGTCGCGGAGAACGTGATCGCGGCGTCCTGGCAGGCGCTGGACGACGCCTACGCCTACGGACTGCTGCGGGCCGGAGTGGAGCCGCAGGAGTAGCGGACCGGCGTTGGAGTCCGCAGCCCCGGCAGGGCCCTAGGGGGTGTAGCCCTGCCGGGGCCGCGGAGTGTGAGGGGGCCGGGATCAGCCCTGCGGGGTGTTCTTGATCGCGGAGATGTCGAAGGTCAGCTTGACCTTGTCGCTGACCATCACACCGCCGGTCTCCAGGGCGGCGTTCCAGGTCAGGCCCCAGTCGGAGCGCAGGATGGTCGCGCTGCCCTCGAAGCCGACGCGCTCGTTGCCGTACACATCGGTCGCCGACCCGTTGAACTCCAGGTCGATGGTGACCGGCCGGGTGACGTCCTTGATGGTGAGGTCGCCGGTGATCCGGTACTCGTCGTCGCCGACCCGCTCGGCGGCGGTGCTGCGGAAGGTCATCAGCGGAAACGTCTCGGCGTCGAAGAAGTCGGCGCTGCGCAGATGGGCGTCGCGGTCCGGCATCCCGGTGTCGACGCCGGCGATCGTGACGTCGATCGAGGCGGTCGACCGGGACGGGTCGGCGCCGTCGAGGCTCAGCGTGCCCTCGTGCTCGGAGAAGGCCCCGCGGACGTTGGTGACCATCGCGTGCCGCACGGTGAAGCCGATGCTGCTGTGGGCGGGGTCGATCGTGTACTCGCCGGTCAGGGCGGTGAGGGCCGGGTCGGCCGCGGCCACGGAGCCGGTGGTCGCGGTGGTGCTCTTGTTGCGGCCGAACAGAGCCATGGGCTCCTCCTCCGAGCGGTCTGGTTTAAGTTTGAACAATTGCGAGAGTAGACCTATCCGGTTCAAGTTTCAACATCCGTGGGCGCGGGGAGAGACGCACACCGGCGACGGAGGCCGTCAGGGGTCTGGCGACGCGTGGACCGGTCGGGCATCCCCCAGCGTGCCGGGCGGGAGTGCCCCGTCCGGCGGACCTGCCGCTCCAGCGGGCGCCGCCCATCCGGGTGGTCAAGCACGCGGCGCGACCGGGCACCCGGCGGAAGTTTGTGGAGTGCCGACAGTGCCGAATGTCCTTGAGGACACCAGGTGGCGCGAAATCCGCTGTCCAGTTCTGTTCTGCCTGCCCACCAAATCGCGCCCGACGTTGTATGAAATTGACATGCGTTTCCGGGGGTCCGGGAACGTACCGTCGATGCATGACCAATCTCGAAGGTGCGCCCGCTGAGGCGAGTGACGTTCGCGGGCGCGTCGCAGAGCTGCACGCGATCCGCGAGCAGGCTCGGCGCGGCCCGAGCGAGCGGGCGACCGAGGCCCAGAAGGCCAAGGGGAAGCTGACGGCTCGCGAGCGGATCGATCTGCTGTTGGACGAGGGGTCCTTCACCGAGGTGGAGCCGCTGCGGCGGCACCGCGCGAGCGGGTTCGGGCTGGAGGCGAAGAAGCCCTACACCGATGGGGTCGTCACCGGCTGGGGGACCGTCCACGGACGGACGGTGTTCGTCTACGCACACGACTTCCGGATCTTCGGCGGGGCGCTGGGGGAGGCCCACGCCACCAAGATCCACAAAATCATGGACATGGCCATCTCGGCCGGGGCACCACTGGTGTCCCTCAATGACGGCGCCGGAGCCCGCATCCAGGAGGGCGTCTCGGCGCTCGCGGGCTACGGCGGCATTTTCCAGCGGAACACCAAGGCGTCCGGCGTCATCCCGCAGATCAGCGTGATGCTCGGCCCGTGCGCGGGCGGGGCGGCCTACTCCCCGGCGCTGACGGACTTCGTCTTCATGGTCCGTGAGACCTCCCAGATGTTCATCACCGGACCCGATGTGGTCCAGGCGGTGACCGGCGAGAAGGTCTCGCAGAACGGGCTGGGCGGCGCGGATGTGCACGCCGAGACCTCCGGTGTGTGTCACTTCGCCTACGACGACGAGGAGACCTGCCTGGAGGAGGTGCGCTACCTGCTGTCGCTGCTGCCGCAGAACAACCGGGAGAACCCGCCTGCCGTCGAGTCCGACGACCCGGCGACCCGCCGCGGCGACGCGCTGCTCGACCTCGTCCCGGCCGACGGCAACCGCCCGTACGACATGCGCAAGGTCATCGAGGAGATCGTCGACGACGGCGACTACCTCGAGGTCCACGAGCGCTGGGCGACCAACATCATCTGCGCGCTGACCCGGCTGGACGGCGCAGTGGTGGGCATCATCGCCAACCAGCCGCAGTCGCTCGCCGGGGTGCTGGACATCGAGGCGTCGGAGAAGTCCGCGCGCTTCATCCAGATGTGCGACGCCTTCAACATCCCGCTGATCACGCTCCTCGACGTGCCCGGCTTCCTGCCCGGTGTCGACCAGGAGCACGGCGGAATCATCCGGCACGGCGCCAAGATGCTCTACGCCTACTGCAACGCCACCGTGCCGCGGATCTCGGTCATCCTGCGGAAGGCATACGGCGGTGCCTACATCGTCATGGACTCCCAGTCCATCGGCGCCGACCTGACCTTCGCCTGGCCGACCAACGAGATTGCGGTGATGGGCGCCGAGGGTGCCGCCAATGTGATCTTCCGCCGTCAGATCGCCGAGGCCGACGACCCCGAGGCCATGCGCGCCCGCATGGTCAAGGAGTACAAGTCCGAGCTGATGCACCCCTACTACGCGGCCGAGCGGGGCCTGGTCGACGACGTCATCGACCCGGCCGACACCCGCGAGGTCCTGATCCGGTCCTTGGCGATGCTGCGCGACAAGCACGCCGATCTGCCGTCCCGTAAGCACGGCAACCCGCCGCAGTAATCGCGACAAGGGAGAAGAGACAACCGTGAGTACGCCCAGCGACATCGCTGATACCGCCACCGCCGGATCGGCGGCCACCCTGGTCCGGGTCGAGAAGGGCCACGCCGACGCCGAGGAGCTCGCCGCGGTCACCGCGGTGCTGCTCGCCCGCGCGGCCGTCACCGCGGGCCACCACCGCGCGGGCGGTGCGGTCCGCTCGCGCCGCAGCGCCGCGCGCTGGCGCCGGCTGGAGCGCCAGTCGGCGTTCCGCGCCCCGCACAGCTGGCAGGGCTGAGCACCACCGCCATCGCGTCCGGACGGCCGCACACCGCCCGGATACGCACAAATCCCCTGTTCTCCTCGGAGAGCAGGGGATTTTGGCTTCTCTGGCCGTCCTCGGCTACCGCAGCCGGGCCATCAGGGCGTGCTCGACCAGCGTGATGAGCGCGCTCTTGGCCTCGCTGCGGTGGCGGGCGTCGGTGACGATGATCGGCGCGTCGGGGCCGATCTGGAGGGCTTCGCGGACCTCTTCGGGGTTGTAGGGCTGGTGTCCGTCGAAGCCGTTGAGGGCGATGACGAAGGGGAGCCCGCTGTTCTCGAAGTAGTCGACGGCGGGGAAGCAGTCGGCGAGGCGGCGGGTGTCGACGAGGACGACGGCGCCGATGGCGCCGCGGACCAGGTCGTCCCACATGAACCAGAAGCGGTCCTGGCCGGGGGTGCCGAACAGGTACAGGATCAGGTCCTGATCGAGCGTGATGCGGCCGAAGTCCATGGCCACCGTGGTGGTGGTCTTGTCCGGCGCGTGGGTGAGATCGTCGATCCCCGCCGAGGCGGAGGTCATCACGGCTTCGGTACGCAGCGGGTTGATCTCCGAGACCGCGCCGACGAACGTGGTCTTGCCCACGCCGAAGCCGCCCGCCACCACGATCTTCGCGGAGGTGGTGGAGCGGGCTGCACCGCTAGAGCTTGCGAAGTCCACTGAGCACCCTTTCGAGCAGTGTCACGTCAGGCTGTCCGCCGGCGGACTCGTCGCCGCCGGGCTGATGAATGGCGACGAGGCCGGCCTCTGCCAGGTCGGCTACGAGGATCCGGGCGACGCCCAGGGGGATGGTGAGCAGTGCGGAGATCTCGGCGACCGACTTGATCTCGCGGCACAGATGGCAGATCCGCTGATGCTCCGGGAGCTGGCCCTGGAGCTTCGAGGGTTCGGCCGTGGTGTGCACCAGCGCCTCGATGGCGAGCTGGTACCGGGGCCTGGTCCGGCCCCCTGTCATGGCGTACGGGCGCACCAGAGGGTTATGTGTCGCGCCCGCGGGGGAAGGATCCGGGGCGAGGCGCTCAGGCGGCTGTACGGGCTGGATACGGGGCGGGGGCGGCGGATCGTACCTCGGCCCCTCCGACGGGGCGTAGGAGGGCGTGTACGGCCGCTGCTGGGCCCGTTGCGGCCGCCGCTGCGGGGGCAGCTCGTACGGCTGCTCGTACGGCTGCTCGTGCGGCTGCTCGGCCGGCTCCTGGGAGCGGGCCTGGCGGCTGGGCGCGGAGGGGAAGTTGAAGCGCTTCAGCGGGGTTTCTCCGCGCGGCTCGGACGGCTGCCCATGGCCGTACGGATATCCGCTAGGGGGCGTTGCCACGTGTCCTCCTCCAACTCGCCTGTCTTGCCGGTCGCGCCACCGCACCCTATGGCGCGGTGGCGCGAAACGCACTCCATGTTTGCTAGTTGAGAAGACTGCCCTGCAATTCGGCGCGCAGGTCCGGGGTGAGGACGTTGCCCGCGCGATCGACCAGCAGGGCCATCTCGTAGCCGACGAGGCCGATGTCGCAGTCGGGGTGCGCGAGTACGGCGAGGGAGGACCCGTCGGAGATGGACATGAGGAAGAGGAAACCGCGTTCCATTTCGACGACGGTCTGGTTGACCGCGCCGCCTTC